>NZ_KV796526.1:0-2182 GCF_001809225.1 Corynebacterium sp. HMSC077G07
GCCCACTTTTGTGCCCACGAGTAAACAACATTTAATCGACAAATGTCGTGGCTTATATCTCGGGGTAGCTACCGATTTGGCTTAATTGCGGGTACTTAGAAGGGTCCGATGCGCAGTACACCGGTCGGAGGCTCCTCGAATTCTGGCACTGAGCTTGTTGGCATGTCCGATTCAGTTATTGCACTTCTGTGTTTACCACAGCCACTCATCCCGACATGCAGATACCGCGCTTCAATGGGGCTTTACTGCCAAGCTGTCCAAATAGGGATCCATACGCTTATTTGGAATTCGTCCTGATTCTTAAGCCCTACCTACGAGACAACGCGGCGCCATCCAAGGTCGCGCCAAAAGGAAATCCCGTATGGGCGAGGTATTGCCTGCGCCCATACGGGAATGTGTTGTATTTAATTACGCCAGCGCGGTCTGGGATTGAGCTATCCAGCCACGCTAATCAAAGTACCGAAGTTAGTTATTACTGCTTGGCTTAGCGGGCGGGACGTCGCCGTAGCCGTCGTGGTCCTTATCTTCAGAGTTGATACCTCCGCGGAAGGTGTCGTGAGCGCTCGGAGTAACTGCGTGCGGTGCACGGTCGGCGGTGTTGAACAAAAGGTTCAAGATAATAGCTGCGACGGAACCTACGCAGATTCCTGAGGCCATAAACGTTTGTGCCCATGCCGGCAGTCCGGAGAATAGTTCGGGCGATACAGCCGGAAGCAATGCCAGTGCCAACGGAATACCAACCACGATCACGTTGGATTCAGTGAACTTAACCTTGGATAGGGTGCGGACGCCGGATGCTGCGACCATGCCGAACAAGGCGATACCGGCACCTCCCAAAACTGGAGCCGGGATAGCAGCAACGAGAGCGGCCGTCTTTGGAATCAGTCCCAGAATCAGCAGCATTCCGCCTGCAGCTGCGGTAACCCATCGGGATCGCACGCCCGTGATGGACAGGACGCCGATGTTCTGGGCAAACGCCGTGTATTGGAAGGTATTGAAAATACCGCCGATCATGGTCGCAGCACCGTCGGCACGCAGTGTGTCGGCAATACGGCGATTATCAATCTCGGTCTCGGTAATCTCACCGATTGCAAGCACATCTCCAGTCGCCTCGACCATAGTCACAAGCGAGACAATGAACATGGCAAATACAGCCGAGAAGACAAACTCAGGCATGCCGAAGTAGAACGGATGTGTCAGCCCAAAGATTGGTGAGTCCTTGGTCCCAGACCAATCCACCATTCCCAATGGAATGCATAGCAGCAACCCAGAAATCATGCCCACTAGAACGGCGATTCGGGCGAGCCATTCCGGTGCCCAACGCTCAATACTGAGAATCAAGACCAACACAAACACAGCTACTGCCAAGTTTTGGGGCGTGCCGAAATCAGGAGTGTCCTTGACTTCAGCACCGCCACCAACCCAGTCAGCTGCGACTGGCATAAGCGTCGTACCGATAATCAATAGCACCGTGCCAGTGACCAACGGCGGAAATAGACGTAGAAGCGACGCAAAAAGCGGTGCAAAGAGCATCATGAAAATGCCCGATGCAATCACCGAACCGTAGATTGCGGGCACGCCGTATTGCGATCCGATAGTGACCATCGGAATGGCGGCAGAGAAGGTACAGCCCTGAATCAGTGGTAACCGCACACCAAATCGCCAAATACCCACCGACTGCACGATGGTGGCGATGCCGGCAACAAACAGGTCCGCGGCAATTAGGTGCGGAATATCGGATGGGGACATACGCCCGGCATCCACAAGTGCCCAGCCCACGAAAAGCGGGACTGCCACCGCGCCTGCATACGCGGCGAGCACATGTTGAAAGCCGAGTACAAGCAATTTCACATGGCCCGGATACTCATCGACCGGATGGACCGGCCGGGCATCGGTCTTCGTTGATGTAGTCACAGTTCGACTTTAGTTCCCTAGTCCAGCTTTTCCTCACTGGAGCTTTCTATTGGGGTGGTTTCGCTCCATCTCGCTTTACGACGAAGGCCTCGAGACTTGTCACTTTGCTGAGATAAATCGTGAGTGTGCGTAAGAAGCCGGTGAACGAACGCATTGCCGAACAGCTTTAAGTGAAACTCTAGGGTTATGGTCTTCTATTAGCTCGAAAGTGCTCAAGAAAGGCATTGTGACCTGCTGGTTCGCTTTATGTGTGAAGTGTGTGTAATGT
>NZ_KV796527.1:0-86108 GCF_001809225.1 Corynebacterium sp. HMSC077G07
GCAATGACCGCCTGACCCTACCGCCCGAAAAATAGCCTGAAGGTGTCATAAACTTGCACAGTTTCACATCTGCAGCCCGTAACTTTTGGGGTTGTCAGTTTCGGTTCGCCTGTTGTGTTACTTAACCCGCATGTTCAACGTTGGACATGAAAAAGCTCCCCGCGCAGGGGAGCTTTTTTAATGGAGCTAGGACGCGGCGAAGGCGGGGCGCACAGTGGGCAGCGGGCGTTTCTCTTCCTTTAATGCCCAGGCCATCACGAACGCAGAGATTACGGTGATGATTGAGGCAAAGATCGGCACAGCCGGCCAGGGGGCGCCCGGTACGGAGTCGGTCACGTCCAGCAGATAGCTGAAGAGGAAGAGCGTGACCAGGGCCAGGCCAATGGTGATCGATCCTGCACGAGTGCCCTTCGCGCCGGCGACGGTGCCGACTGCGGTGCTCGCCACGGTAGCCATGAGGAAGCTCAAGAAGACGCACAGCGCGGTGAGCAGAACTGTGGTGTAGTTCTGCCCGGAATCCTCAATCATGTACAGCTCCCCGTTAGTGTCCGGAAACAGGGCCGGTCCGGAGGTGACAATGAAGCTATCGAATCCGCGGTAGTAACCGGACTTGTTCTGTTCGATGACCATCGCCGTGACGATGAAGGCGGTAGCCACCAACGATGTGCCCAAGATTGCGATGATTGCGGAGCGTACCCAGCGGGCGATGCTCACGCCGTAGTCACGCAGGGTGACCGAACGCCGGGCTGTGATGAGGAAGAGGATGCCCAGCGCGATAATGCCAAGCAAGGTGTTGCCGGTTCCGCTGCCTACGAGCATGCGCCCGAAGGCCGAGTACAGGATGGCCACGGCGGCAACACCGAGGAAGGTTTTCTTGTTGGTCGCGATGAAAGCTCCGGTGCTCATTTCTTGCTCCGTTCGATGTAGGAGGAGGTGCTTGCGAGGTCGATGAGGGCCGCGGGGTCGAGGTAGCTCACCTCAACGCCGAGGGCGCGGGCATGCGCAGCGGCAGACGAACTGAGCTCTGTAGACAGGATTGCCTCGCAGCGCTCGCCGAGGGTTTTCTTAGCGAGCACTGGGCCGGCCACCTGCGCCACGAGATCCGTAGGGCCGCGCAGCACCGGATGGCTAGCGCGCAGCTTATCGACGTCATAGGGCCCGTACGCATCCTGCTTGTGGATGACAATCAAGGTGTCGACTAGGCCGGCTAGATCCTGGGAGTGCTGCGAGGTGACCACAAGGTTGGCCGATTCGGCCGAGTCGATAAGCATGCCGCGCAATGTGGCGCGGTGCTCGACATCGAGGCCGTTGAAGGGCTCGTCGAAAAGCAATGCTTCCTTGCCCGATGCCAGGGTGGCAGCGGCGATAAGCAGCTGGCGCTGGCCCAGGCTGAGCTTTTTGATAGGGGTGTCAGCGGGGAAATCGAGGAGGGACTCCGCGTGGGGCACATCGAGCTGATCCCAGCCGGTGCGCAGGATCTGGAAATATTCGCGCGGGGTGGCACCGAAGACCTGGGTGTCGGGTGCAGCCTTCGCCAGGGCCGCCGTAGGCATCTGCGCGAGGGTACGCAGGTAGTAAGTCTTGCCGGCGCCGTTGGGGCCAATCACGCCGTAGATGCTCATTTCTCCTCCTCCAGCATGGCGATGATGTCGTGGAGCGTGAGGCCGAGAATGCCGGCCTCCACTTTTAATGGCTCGATGTAGGTGCGCTGGAACGCTTCACGACGCTCAGCGCGAATGCGCTCACGGGCATCTGGAGTGACAAACATGCCGAGTCCTCTTTTCTTCTCCACAAGCCCCACCATCGACAGTTCCGTCATGGCCTTGGCGGCCGTGGTTGGGTTGACCTGATAGAACTCCGAGAGCTCCTTGGTTGAAGGGGCACGATCCTCAGCCGAGAGCTCCCCGGACAAAATCATTGATTTCAGATCCTCGGCGATCTGGACGTAGATGGGCCGAGGGTCCGCCTCCTTCGCCTGCATATCCACCTCCGTGGTTTATGGGTATACCACCTAGGTCATAAACCTATGGCAGAAGAAAGGGGTCCGTCAAGGCCCCATCGGAGGAATCGGAAACGATTCCACCGGACTTTTCTCGATATGACATTATGTAAACCGTGAGTGATTCTCTGCAACGCAACGATTCGAACTCCCCTACTGCCAGCTCTCCGCACAACGGAGACGACAGCACCAACCACGACGGATACATCAACCCGCTGCGCGACCCGCAGGATAAACGCCTGCCGCGTATTGCCGGCCCGGGTGGCATGGTGATTTTCGGAGTGACGGGCGATCTGGCCCGAAAGAAGCTTCTGCCTGCCATCTATGATCTGGCCAACCGCGGTCTACTGCCTGCCTCCTTCGCGTTAGTTGGCTACGGTCGTCGCGAATGGTCGAAACAGGACTTTGAGGATTATGTGCGCACCGCAGTGGAACAGGGCGCCCGCACAGACTTCCGTGAGAGTGTCTGGCAGCGCCTGGCTGAGGGCATTCACTTTGTCACCGGTACCTTCACCGATGACGAGGCCTTCGATCGCCTGGCCGCACAACTTGAGGAGCTCGATCGCTCCCGCGGCACCGCTGGCAACTGGGCCTACTACCTGTCCATTCCGCCAGCTAACTTCCCCGATGTCTGTCATCAGCTCGATCGTTCGGGGCTGGCGCAGTCGGGCGAGGATTATTGGCGTCGCGTGATTATTGAGAAGCCATTCGGACACGACCTAGCCTCCGCTCAGGAACTCAACCGGATTGTGAACTCGGTCTTCCCAGAAGACGCTGTGTTCCGCATCGACCACTACCTGGGCAAGGAAACCGTCCAGAACATTCTGGCCATGCGTTTTGCCAACCAGTTGTTCGATCCGATGTGGAATTCTCACTACATTGACCACGTCCAGATCACCATGGCCGAGGACATTGGTTTGGGCGGTCGCGCTGGCTACTACGACGGTATTGGTGCAGCTCGTGACGTGATTCAGAACCACCTACTCCAGCTCCTGGCGCTGGTGGCAATGGAAGAGCCCATCGCCTTTACCCCGGAAGAGCTGCAAGCGGAAAAGATCAAGGTTCTGCGTGCCGTCGAGCCAGTGCGTCCGTTTTCGAAATACACCGCTCGTGGCCAGTACACGGCGGATTGGCAGGGCAGCAACTTCGTGCCAGGGCTGCGCGATGAGGAAGGCTTCGACCCCGAATCCACGACCGAGACCTACGCCGCCTGTACGCTGCAGATCAACTCCCGTCGCTGGGCCGGTGTCCCCTTCTACCTGCGCACCGGCAAGCGCCTCGGCCGCCGCGTCACTGAAATTGCGCTTGTCTTTAAGTCCGCACCTCACCTGCCCTTCGCAGAGACAATGACTGCCGCACTCGGCCAGAACGCAATGGTCATCCGTGTTCAGCCAGACGAGGGCGTGCTCATGCGCTTCGGCTCGAAGGTCCCGGGCTCGGCCATGGAAGTGCGCGATGTCAACATGGACTTCTCCTACTCCGAGGTGTTTACCGAGCAGTCGCCAGAGGCCTACGAGCGCCTAATTCTGGATGCGCTTCTCGACGAGGCCAGCCTCTTCCCCACCAACGAGGAAGTCGAGCTGTCCTGGAAGATTCTTGACCCCATCATCGAGTACTGGGCCAAGCGCGGTCGTCCCGAGGGCTACCCCGCAGGTTCGTGGGGGCCTTCCTCCGCCGACCACATGCTCGAGCGCGACGGTCGCGCTTGGCGACGGCCATAGGTTGCCGACCTCTCAGTTCTTAAGAATTTTCTGACAGAAAGAACACTTTCATGATTGTCAATTTGCCAGACACTGACACTGCGAGCATTGCTCGTCAGTTGGTGCAGCTTCGAGAGCAGGGCGGCATCGTCACCACGGGCCGTGTCCTCACCCTGATTGTTTTGGCCAAAAGCGAAGACGACCTGGAAAACATTATTTCCACGGTCAACTCCGTTTCCCGCGAGCACCCATCCCGTGTGCTGGTATTGGTCTCCGATGATCCACGCCTGGACAATCGCCTTGACGCGGAGCTCCGCGTCGGTGGTGATGCCGGTGCCGCTGAGATCGTCGTTATGCACATGTCCGGAGAGATTGGTCAGCACCACAGCTCTGTGGTGACTCCTCTGTTGCTGCCGGATACACCGGTCGTGGCGTGGTGGCCGTCTGAGGCGCCGCAGGTCCCAGCGGCGACACCAATCGGCCGGATTGCCCAGCGCCGTATCACCGATTCACTGTGTGACCCGAATAGCAACGCTATCTACACGCGCCGTACGGGCTACACGCCCGGCGATTCCGACCTGAGCTGGTCGCGGCTGACGAACTGGCGCGGTGTGTTGGCATCCGCTTTCGACTTGCCGCCGCACTCGCCGGTGACCTCCGTGTCCATCTACGGCCCACAGGACTCGCCATCGGTCGAGGTCGCCGCCGGATGGTTGGCAGATCGCCTGGGGCTGCCGGTCAACCGTTACTCCACCGGTGAGAAGAAGATTCCGGTGGACGAAAAGGGCCGCGCCAAGCCACCGGTGACCTCCGTCGCCTTTGAGCGTGAAAATGGCCAGACTTTGCGTATCGATATTGAAAGCGCCACCACTGCATCGGTCACCAACGGAGAAAAGCCCCCGTTCAAGGTTGCAGTATCGCGTCCAATACGCTCCGAATGTTTGGCAGAGGAGCTGCGTCACCTCGACCACGATACTGCCTACGGACGTGCCCTGCGTGGCCTCAGCCAGATTCACACGGTGGGAATGCAACCTCCGACGTCCACAACAACTAGCTTCGCTAACGAACCAGGAGTCTCTGACAAGTGACCACCGATAACGCGTCGAATACCGTCCCTGCCCCTCAGTTCCACCGCGCCGCTGACCAGGCGGGCATCGTCGAGGCTGCACGTCAGCGCTTCATCGATGCGGTTGTCGCCGTCCTACATGGCAACGCCTCTCCGGTCACCGATGACGGTTTCGTACGCGTCGTTCTCACCGGTGGCGGCGCGGGTACCGCTTTGCTCAGTGCGCTTGCCGACGATTCCGGAGACATCGACTGGAACCGAGTCCTGGTGTTCTTCGGAGATGAACGCTTTGTCGCTGCCGACTCGGCAGATCGCAATGCGTTGGCTGCTCGTAAGCGTCTCTTGTCTCCTGTCGGCGTACCGGAGGAAAACATCTTCGAGTTTGCCGCTGCCGACAGCGGCGTGACCACCACGGAGGCCGCCGAAAGCTACGAAGCTATCGTTCGGGAGAAGGCTCCAAATGGCTTTGACCTTCACCTTCTCGGTATGGGCGGAGAGGGACACATCAACTCGATTTTCCCACATACCGCAGCGCTGGCTGAGCAGGAACGCTTGGTCGTGGACGTGCATAACTGCCCGAAGCCACCGCCGACCCGCATCACGTTGACGATGCCGGCCATCGCCAGCTCTCAGCGTGTGTGGCTACTTGTAGCGGGCGGTGAAAAGGCTGAGGCAATTGCAGCTATCGCTCACCAGGACGACCCAGCGCAGTGGCCGGCGGCCGGGGTTCGCGGTGCACAAGAAACCGTTGTCTTTGTTGACGATGCTGCGGCTGCGCAGCTCTAGGCTTCCGCTTCACCGCTAACAGCCCAGAAACAGCAAATTCCCGCCGATAAGCGAAATGCTATCGACGGGAATTTTTATTGCTTAAAGGCCTGCGGTGGGGCGTGCTGCGTGCGGAACCTACCAGCCGAAAGTATTGAACAGCAGCAACAGGACAATGCAGAGCAACCAGATAATCACGGTCACAATAGTGACGCGGTCAAGGTTCTTCTCCACCACAGTCGAACCGGACAGATTCGACTGCATGCCGCCACCAAAGAGGCTGGACAGTCCGCCACCCTTACCCTTGTGGAGCAGGATGAACAGCGTCATCAGGATGGATGTGATGACCAGGACAATCTGAATGGCGAGGTACACGCGCACTTCCTTTTGAAACGTCGCTTCTTTAAGAACTCCAACTATACTAGCGCAATTGCTCCGCTGGCTAGGTATCCCTAGCCGTATCCCTAGGCGAATTCCTAGCCGGAGTTGCGCAGTGCAGTTGCCAGACCATTCATGGTCAGCTGAATGCCCCGACGCACCTTGTCGCGATTATCGCCGGCACGGTAGCGACGCAGCATCTCCAGCTGGATGATGTTCAGCGGCATGAGGTACGGGAAGCGCATGTCCACCGAGCGCCTGAGCAGCGGGTTGTCCTCCAGCAGGTGCTTGTACCCGGTTACCTTCAGGAACATCTCCAAAGTCAGGTCGAACTCAGCCTTGATGATGCCGTAGATGCGCTCACCGTCGGTCTTATCTTGGCACAGGCTAGCGTAGGCGCGCGCCAGGTTCAGGTCAGCCTTGGACATGACCTGCGCCATGTTCGACAGCACCGAATTGAAGAACGGCCAAATCTCGTTGAGCTGACGGAGCTCAGCCAGGCGGGAACCGTCTTCGTCCTCGCCGATCCACTCCTGCAGTGCAGAGCCGACACCAAACCAGCCCGGCACCATAGAACGCTGCTGCGACCAGGACAGTACCCACGGAATTGCGCGCAGGTCAGAAATGGTCTGGGTCTGCTTGCGTGAAGTCGGACGCGAACCGATGTTCAGGCTGCCGATCTCATCGACCGGGGTCGACGACGTGAAGAAGTCAATAAAGCCCGGGTCCTCGTGCATGAGCTTCGAGTAGGCCTCGCGAGACATGTCGGAAATCTCCGACATAATCTCGTGGGCGCGAGCTGGGTTCTTCAGGTCATCGACGTCGAGCAGAGTCGACTCAATCGTTGCCGAAACAAGTGCGGCGAGGTTCCTGCGTGCCGCTGCAGGGTGACCGTACTTGGCAGAGATAATCTCGCCCTGCTCGGTGATACGCACCGACCCCTGGACTGCACCCGACGGCTGCGCCAGAATTGCCTCGTAGGACGGTCCGCCACCACGGCCAACGGTACCTCCGCGGCCGTGGAAGAGACGCAGGCGAATGTCGTTGTCCTTCGCGGCTGCCACGATGGCGACCTCCGCGTCGTAAAGCGCCCAGTTTGCAGCGAAGTACCCGCCGTCCTTGTTGGAGTCGGAGTAGCCGAGCATGACTTCCTGCAGATCTCCGCGTGCGGACACGTATGCGCGGTAGACCGGAATGTCCCACGCAGCACGCAGGACGTCGGCACCAGCCTGCAGGTCTTCGATGGTTTCGAACAGCGGGATGACGTCAACAGAACCGGTCGGCTGCGAGCCATTCGGGCGAATCAGACCGACTTCCTTGAGCAGAATCATCGGCTCCAGCAGGTCGGAGACCGATGTACACATCGAAATGATGCAGTGCGGTACCGCGTCGTGACCGTACTTGCGCACCGCACGAGATGCCGCACGCATAATGCCTAGCTCGCGAGCCGTAGCTTCGGAAAGATCTGCGGAAGTCGAAACCAGCGGACGGGAGGACTGCAGTTCCTTGGTCAGCAGTTCGACCTTGTCGGCTTCCTTCAATCCCGCGTAGTTGTCCACCACACCGGCAGCGGAGAACAGCTCGGTGAGGATTTCCTCATGAGAGTCCGAATTCTGGCGGATATCAATCGAGTACAGGTGGAAACCAAATACCTCCACTGAATCCATCAGGTCGCGCAGGCGGTGATCGGCGATGAGGTCATCGTGGCTGGACCGCAGGGAGTCGTCGATAATCGAGAGCTCTTCAAGTAGCTCCTCGGCGCTGTCATACGGAGTGAATTCCGACCAGTCGCCCTCAATGATGGACTCGTCGAAGAAGTTCACCGCTGTTGCCGCCACGCGACCGCGGATACCGTGAACCGCACGACGGTACGGCTCATCTTCGCGGTTTGGTACGTCATTGTGGCCGCGGCTGGCCAAGCCGACCAAATCTACGGTGACCTTGGTCAGGCGGTCGCTGAGACTGAGCTCGCGCTCCAGCAGGTGCAACTGCGAGAAGTAGTGACGCAGGATCGTACCCGCTGCCCTATCGGAGGCGTAGCGCAGCGTCTCCTCCGTCACGTATGGGTTGCCGTCGTGGTCACCGCCGATCCACGAACCCATGCGAATGGTTGGATTAGCCGGCAGCTTGTCGCCGCCGAGCTGACGCAAGTGCTTGACGACGTCTCGGTTAATCTGTGGCACAGCTTCCAGCAGAGAAAGCTGGTAGTAGCGAAGACCAACTTCGACCTCGTCGCGAATATCCGGGCGGTTCATGCGAATCAGAGCCGTTTGCCACAGCGTCAGGATCCGGCGACGGATATCGGCATCAATCTCAGCGAGTCGGTCCGCGGTGCGCGCATTCATCGGGGCTGCCTGGATCTCGTGGCGGCGCCGCATTGCGGCCGTGATGTGCTTCTGCACATCGAACACTGTGCGACGACGAGTTTCCGTTGGGTGTGCGGTCAGAACCGGGACGACCTCAATGTGGTCCATCATATCCGCAATGGCGCTGCTGGAAACCTTGGCGTCGCGAAGCTTCTGCCATGTTGCTTCCAGCGTGGAGTCCTGCGGCGGATCGCCAGCATCGAGAGATGCCTCGATGCCCAGCTCCTCGTGCAAATCCTCAGCGAGGTTAGCTAAAAGTGCGAAGTGCGTGAAAGCACGGATGACAGGGCTTGCCTCGGCAGGGTCAATATCGCGGAAGAGGCCGGTGAGCTTCTCGATGTCGCCATCGCCACGATGGAGTTCGAAGGCTGCACGGCGAGCATTTTCGACCAGGTTAAAGACCTCGTCACCCTCTTGCTCGCGGATTACCTGCCCAAGAATTCGACCCAGGTGGCGAATATCCTCCCAGAGCAAGTCCTGCTGCTTCGCGGTAGCGGTCGAAGAGGATTGCTCATTGCTTGCAGTGTGTCGGTCAGTGTCACCATGTACTTGTTCGTTCATTGAGCACGTCCTTTGAAAATTGCCGGGCATTCGAAGTGGAAAGCCTCGGGAAATGTATTGCGCTGACTTATTGCCAGTCGGTGTGCCTGGATTGAGTCCGCCTAAAGGCAATAACCCCGAATCGGTTTTATGAGAATCAATAAAACCAATCCGGGGTCGCGCATGGCGCCTATCTTATCAGTTGTTCTGAATTTATATGCACTTAGGCGTTCTGAGCGGCATCTGCAGCAAGTGCGCAGAGCTTCGCGAATGCTTCACCGTCGAGCGAAGCGCCACCGACGAGGCCGCCGTCGACGTCGGGCTTGCCGACGATCTCAGCGACGTTCTCGGCCTTGACGGAACCACCGTAGAGGATGCGCATCTCCTTTGCGATGTTCGCGTCCCCAATTTCTGCGACGGTCTCGCGGATAGCTGCACAGACTTCCTGCGCGTCTGCAGCCGATGCGACCTTACCGGTGCCGATAGCCCAGACAGGCTCGTAAGCGATGACGGTCTTGGCCAGCTCAGCGTTGGTCAGATTAGCCAGGGAGCCCTTGACCTGAGAGACAACGTACTCGACGTGCTCTTCGGCCTCTCGGACCTCCAGCGGCTCGCCGACACAGACGATTGGGTTCATGCCCTCGCGCAGTGCTGCCTTGGCCTTCTTTGCGACCAGCTCATCGTCCTCTGCGTGCATATCGCGACGCTCGGAGTGACCGACGACGACCCAGGTGCAGCCGAGCTTTGCCAGCATCGATGCGGAAATCTCGCCGGTGTAAGCGCCGGACTCGTGGACTGAGACATCCTGCGCGCCGTAAGTGACGCCGAGCTTATCGCCCTCAACCAGAGTCTGGACCGAACGCAGGTCGGTAAACGGCGGGATGACAGCGACGTCAACCTTGTCGTAGTACTCCTTTGGCAGAGCGAACGCGAGTTTCTGCACCACACCGATAGCCTCGAGATGGTTCAGGTTCATCTTCCAGTTACCAGCAATAAATGGTGTACGTGCCATAGTGGTGGAATTCACTTCCCTATCAATTAGCGGATTTTTAAGCGATGAAAATCCGGTGGTGGAAAAATCTTAGTCTTCCAGGACGGAGACGCCCGGCAGAGTCTTACCCTCGAGGAACTCCAGCGAAGCGCCACCACCAGTGGAGATGTGGCTGAAGCCGTCCTCGTTCAACCCCAGAGTACGTACTGCTGCTGCGGAGTCGCCGCCACCGACGACGGAGAAGCAACCGTTGTTAGTGGTGGCATCGATGATGGCCTGTGCAACCTCGCGGGTGCCAGCTGCGAAAGCCTCCATCTCGAACACGCCCATCGGGCCGTTCCAGAACACAGTCTTGGACTCAGCGAGCACCTTGCCGAATGCCTCGGCGGAAGCCGGTCCGATGTCCAGGCCCATCCAGCCTTCCGGAATCTCGGTGGCGTCTACCACCTTGTTTTCAGCGTCTGCAGCGAACTTGTCAGCCACGACTACGTCGGTTGGCAGAACGATCTTATCGCCGTAGCGGTCCAGCAGATCCTTACAGGTGTCAATCATCTCTTCCTGCAGCAGGGATGCGCCAACGGCGTAGCCCTTGGCAGCCAGGAAGGTGAAGCACATGCCGCCGCCGATGACCAGGGAGTCAACCTTCGGCGCGAGAGCCTCAATAACGCCCAGCTTGTCGGAAACCTTGGAACCGCCGAGCACGACGGTGTACGGCTTCTCCGGGGTCTCTGCAACCTTGCGCAGAACCTCAAGCTCAGCCTGAACCAGATTGCCGGCGTAGTGCGGCAGCTTCTTAGCGACGTCGAAGACGGAAGCCTGGGCGCGGTGAACAACACCGAAACCGTCGGAAACAAACGCTCCGTCCGGAACTAGTGCAGCCAGCTCGGCTGCGAACTCGGCGCGCTCTGCCTCGTCCTTGGAGGTCTCGCGCGGATCGAAGCGGACGTTCTCCAACAAGAGTACATCGCCCTCGGTCAGGCCATTAGCGCGCTCGTGCGCGTCCTCACCGGAGACATCACCGGCGAGCGCGACGTACTGCTCCAGGCGCTCAGATAGCGCCTCAGCGACCGGGGCCAGGGAGAACTCGGACTTAACCTCGCCCTTCGGGCGACCCAGGTGAGCCATAACAACGACCTTGGCGCCGGCCTCGACAAGCGCGGACAGGGTGGGCAGCGAAGCATCGATTCGACCCGGATCGGTGATAACGCCGTCTTTCAGTGGGACGTTAAAGTCGGAGCGGACGAGGACGTAACGGCCTTCAATACCTTCGTTGATCAGGTCTTTGACAGTCTTAACAGTCATCTCAATGAAATCCTTGTGAAAGTGTGTAAAAAACGGGCCGCGGGTGGCGTGCCCTACTCAGGCGCACCCACCCCGGCCCGTTCGGGGTCTGGGATTAACCAGGTGAGTTATTAGAGGCGCTCACCGACGTAGACAGCCAGGTCGACGAGGCGGTTGGAGTAGCCCCACTCGTTGTCGTACCAGGAGACAACCTTGACCTGATCGCCGATGACCTTGGTCAGCGGTGCGTCGAAGATCGAGGAACGCGGGTCGCCCTCGATGTCCTTGGAAACGATTGGGTCCTCGTTGTAGCCCAGAACACCCTTGAGCTCGCCCTCAGCAGCTTCCTTGATGGCAGCATTGACGGACTCGACGGTGACCTCGCTCTTCGCAGTGAAGGTCAGGTCGGTGACAGAGCCGGTCGGGGTCGGAACACGCAGTGCGTAGCCGTCCAGCAGGCCCTTGAGCTGCGGCAGAACCAGAGCGACTGCCTTTGCAGCACCGGTGGAGGTCGGAACAATGTTCAGTGCAGCAGCGCGGGCGCGACGCAGGTCCTTGTGCGGAGCGTCGTGCAGACGCTGGTCACCGGTGTATGCGTGGATGGTGGTCATGAGACCGCGCTCGATGCCGAACTTGTCGTCCAGGACCTTAGCCATCGGAGCCAGGCAGTTGGTGGTGCAAGAAGCGTTCGAAATGATGTTGTGCTTCTCCGGGTCGTAGTCAGTGTGGTTAACACCGACAACGAAGGTTGCGTCTTCGTTCTTAGCCGGAGCGGAGATGATGACCTTCTTGGCGCCAGCCTCGATGTGAGCCTTGGCAGCGTTGGCATCGGTGAAGAAACCGGTGGACTCAATGACGATGTCGACCTCGTGCTTGCCCCACGGCAGGTCCTTCGGGTCGCGCTCAGCGTATGCCGCGATGCGCTTGCCGTTGACGGTGAGGGACTCATCGTCGTAGGTGACCTCTGCGTCAAGCTTGCCCATGATGGAGTCGTACTTGAGCAGGTGAGCCAGGGTCTTGTTATCAGTGAGGTCGTTTACAGCAACGACTTCCAGGTCAGCGCCCGCAGCGAGCAGGGAGCGGAAGAAGTTGCGGCCGATGCGACCAAAACCGTTAATACCTACACGAACCGTCACAATAATCTCCTTAATGGATTGGCGAATCGATGCCACTTGTCAGGGCGCTGATTGCGCTCCAACAGGTTCACTACAGAAGTGTACGTTGGGTTTTTCATTCGCGCAGCGGTGGTTTGGTGCGAAAATCCCAAATAAACGGAGATTTATCAAAAATTACGCACCTGACTAGGCATAACAGGTGCTTTACTCGTCAACTTCTTTGTCAAAAAGTTCGTCTGTAACGACTGCAGTTGTGGGGGGAATTCCGAGTTCGTTTGCTCTTTTGTCCGCCATGGAGAGCAAACGGCGGATGCGTCCTGCGACGGCGTCCTTGGTCATTGGCGGATTTGCCAGCTGCCCAAGTTCTTCCAGTGAAGCCTGCTTGTGCTCGATGCGCAGCTGTCCTGCAGACACCAAATGGTCTGGTACATCGTCACCGAGAATCTCTAAAGCACGCTCTACTCGCGCTGCTGCAATAACGGCCGCACGAGCCGAGCGCCGCAGGTTGGCATCGTCGAAGTTTGCCAAACGAGTGGCCGTCGCTCGCACTTCACGACGCATTCGCTGTTCTTCCCACTGCAGGCGAGTAGTCTGGGCTCCCATTCGCGTCAGCAGCGCACCGATTGCATCGCCCTCCCGGATGATTACACGATCGCCACCGCGGGATTTATTCTCCTTGCTCTTAGCCGTAATTCCGAGTCTACGAGCACATCCCACCAATGCAAGTGCCGCTTCTGCAGAGGGAGCAGTGACTTCCAAAGCTGAGGAACGCCCCGGCTCAGTCAGCGAACCATGTGCCAAAAAAGCACCCCGCCATGCAGCTTCTTGATCAATCTTCTGCCCCATAATCAGCTTGCGTGGTAGCCCACGTACGGGACGTCCCGCAGAGTCAATCAGGCCAGTTTGCCTAACGACGAGTTCCGCGCCATCGGTTACCCGCACGATGTACTTCGAGGTCTTTCGCAAGCCACCGGGAGACAAGACATTGAGGCTGGCTTTGACATCGTAGAGTTCGGCCAGCATGGAGCGTAGGCGGCGTGCGACAGCGCCGGAATCCAACTCAGCCTCCAGCACAATCGAACCTGCCACCAGGTGGAGTCCTCCTGCGAAGCGGAACAGGGTCGCAATCTCCGCTGCCTGAGCGCTTTCCTGCGAAACTGACACGCGGGCTAGTTCGTCTTTGACCTTCGCCGTCAATGCCACGATGCTGTCCATCCTCATTTCATGTGTACGAGCTGGGTTTGGGCCTGGTTAATTTAGGTGAAATTAACCCCATTTGAGCTTTAGCAATAAACCTCAAGGATAGTATCCGGAACCAATCGAGTGGCAATTAGTTGATTGCCTGCTGCATCCCCGCAGGAGAATGCATAAAAACCCTCGATTGACAGGACGCTTTAGAGGAACTGACGAAGTGCGACAGCTAGCTTCTCCGGCGAATGTCGACCTGTCAAAGCTCCGTGGTCATCAACTTCTTGCACATCGGCGAAGACAACCTGCGCGTCTAGGCTATCCGCCGCTCGCTGCAGGTATTCTCGTTCGGTATCCGCGAGCGGCGTGTTGTCGTCGACAAGCACGTAATTGAGCTTCAAGTTAGGTGCATGCTGCGTGAGCATATGGATGTGTCGTTCGGAAGAAAAACCGGCGGTCTCCCCCGGCTCGGCGACAAGATTCAGCACCACGACGGTTGTGGCATTGGTTTCTTGCAGAGCATCCCGCAGCCCGGGCACCTGAAGATGTGGCAGAACCGAAGTAAACCACGAACCCGGACCCAGCGTCACCAAATCGGCATTGAGGATAGCTTCAATGGCCTCCTCGGATGCCGGCGGAGTCTCAGGAATCAGCCGGATTCGGCGCACCTGGCCAGGTGTCGTGGCCACTGCGACCTGGCCACGGACCTGACGCACAACGCGAGCATCCTGCTCCAAGCCAACGACTTCGGCCTCAATCTCTAGCGGGATCGGCGACATGGGCACGACGCGACCCCGGATTTGCAGCAACCGGCCAATTTCGTCAAGCGCGTCGACTTCATTTCCCATCACACTGGTGAGGCCAGCGATAATCAGATTGCCAATCGCATGCCCTGCCAGTGCGCCAGTTCCGCCAAAGCGGTGCTGCAGTGTCTTTTCCCACAGATCGCCTTTTTCCGTATCTGCGGAAAGCGCGGCGAGTGCCATGCGAAGGTCTCCAGGGGGAATCTGCCCCAGCTCACGACGAAGGCGACCCGAGGATCCGCCGTCGTCGGCAACTGTGACCACCGCTGTGACATGGTCCGCAACCTGACGGTCAGCTCTCAGCGTGGCAAATAGACCATGACCGCCACCCAGACTGGTAATTGATGTCAATTTCTACACCTCCACGAAAACCGCTAGTTGCGGTCAATATCGCGGTGGACGACGTTGACGTTGATCCCGGAAACTCCCTCGAGCTTCTTAGCCAGCGCCTCCGACATGGCCACACTTCGGTGATGGCCTCCGGTGCATCCCACAGCGATAGTCATAAAACCCTTGCCCTCACGGCGGTACCCGGGCAAAACCAATTCAATCAAGTTTGTGACGTTGTCCAAAAACCCCTGAGACTCAGGTTGGGACAGCACGTAGTCGGCCACGGCTTTGTTGGTACCGCGGCCCGCACGCAGCTCAGGTACCCAATAGGGATTGGGGAGAAAACGGACGTCGAAAAGCATGTCGGCATCGCGCGGCGCACCGTGCTTAAACCCAAAGGATTCGATGGTGATCTGCTGAATCTTGCTAGCGGTATCCGACAACTGATGCTCTAACTCACGGCGCAAATCGTGCACGCTCATGTCAGAGGTATCCACTACTAAATCCGACATGCCCTTTATTGGCAGCAACATCTGACGTTCAGCGGCAATACCCTGTGAAAGCGTGCCATTTTCCTGCAGCGGATGGGTGCGGCGGACAGAGTCGTAGCGGGCGATGAGGGTGTCGTCGTTGGCATCAAAGAAGATGACATAGGGCTGGCGCCCCTCATTGCGGAGTCCGTCGAGCACCTCCCCCAAACTGCCGGCGAACGCGCGCGAGCGCACGTCGGTGACGATAGCGAGGCGCTCTACTGGAGAGTCCGCCTCAAACGACAACTCGACCATGCGCATAATTAACTCCGGTGGCAGGTTGTCTGCGACATACCAGCCCATCTCCTCCAAGACGCTGGCGGCCGTATTGCGTCCGGAACCGGACATGCCGGTAATCAACACAAGTGACTTTTCAGCCTGAGGGGAATAACCCGAAGTAATCATGCCATCACTCTAATACAATTCCGCCCAACCGCTCTCGGTTTTACTAGCGGAAGTAAACCCCCTAGCACTGTTTCAAGTGCGGTTTTAGCCACTTGTTTACCTACTTCTACGCCTACTCTCCCGGACCGACATCCGAGTTTGGATCTGACGGCTTCTCGTCTGGATGGAGGTAATCGTAAACAGTTTTCGCGAGCATCGGCCCGAAACCAGCCACTTCTTCGATCTGCTCGACGCTGGCCTTCTTCAGCGCCGCAACGGAACCAAAGTGCTTGACCAACTCACTGCGGCGTGCTGGCCCCAGCCCCTTAATGCCATCAAGCACCGAAGAACGCATGCGTTTAGAGCGCTGCTGGCGGTGATAATTAATGGCAAAGCGGTGCGCCTCATCACGAATTCGCTGAATAAGGTACATCGCCTCCGAATTGCGCGGCAGAATGAGTGGCTCATCATCGTCGGGAATCCACAGCTCTTCTAAGCGCTTGGCAATCCCCACCAACGTCACATCGGTGACCTCGAGTTCATCGAGGACCGCCTGTGCGGCTGCGACCTGCGGTGCACCACCGTCGACGATGAACAACTGTGGCGGGTAGGCAAACTTGCGGTTACTCCGCGACTGCTCATCGACGGCATCAGTCGTCTCTTCGACGAACATCTCGCTTGCATCATCGGGCATGGCGAGCTTGTCCTCGTTATGGCGCAGAAAACGACGGCGCACCACCTCAGCGATAGAACCGACGTCGTCCGAGCGACCGTCACCCGCTGCATCTTTGATTCGGTAGCGGCGGTAGTCGGACTTCTTGGGCAATCCATCCTCGAAGACCACCAACGAGGCCACCACATCGGTGCCCTGAATATGCGAGATGTCAGTGCACTCGATGCGCAGCGGCGCTTCATCCATAAATAGCGCGTCCTGGAGTTCGGAGAGAGCCTGCGATCGAGTAGTTAGATCTCCACTTCGCTTTAGCTTGTGCTGGCGTAGCGCTTCAGCTGCATTTTTCTGCACGGTCTCCATGAGCGTCCGCTTGTCACCGCGTTGTGGGACGCGAATATCTACATTGGTGCCACGAATATCGGTCAAAAATGCAGTAACCTCGTCAAGATCGTCGGGCGTGGCCTGAACGAGAATTTCGCGTGGCACAACCTGGGCGGCAGTGGTTGATTCATCGCCGTCGACATCCGCGTGCTTGGCGGCGTCGCCATAGAACTGTGTCAGGAACTGCGTTAGCAGCCCACCCAAGCTGGGGTCAGTTTCTCCCTCTCGAAACTCCGTAGTCGCGTACTCGCCGGACTTCTCCACTACCCAGCCGCGCTGACCGTAAATACGTCCCGCCCGAACATGGAAAATCTGCACGGCCGCTTCCAGTTCGTCGGTTGCCAGCGCAATAAAGTCGGCATCGGCGGCGTCGGAAAGCACGACTGACTGCCGCTCCATGACCTTGTCGATGGCAGCGAGGTTGTCGCGCAGACTAGCGGCGCGCTCGAAGTCTAACTCGCCGGCAGCTTCCTCCATTTCCTTTTTTAAGCGCCTCGTGACCGGGCCCGTATTTCCCGACATGAAGCTGGTAAAACCACGGACAATTTCGCGGTGTTCCTCGGCACTGACACGGCCGACACAAGGCGCCGAGCATTTGTCGATATAGCCGAGCAAACAGGGCCGCCCCAGGGCTTGCTGCCGGTTGAAGACTCCCTTTGAACAGGTGCGGGCTGGGAAAACTCGTGTAAGCAAGTCGAGCGTTTCTCGGATAGCCCACGCGTGTGAATAAGGCCCGAAATAACGCACGCCCTTCCGGCGCGGTCCTCGGTAGAGAAAGAGCCGCGGGTACAGCTCTCCAACGCTGACGGCCAACATCGGATACGACTTGTCGTCGCGGTACATCACGTTGAACCGCGGATTAAAGCGCTTGATCCAGGTGTACTCCAACTGCAGCGCTTCGACTTCATTGTGGACGACAGTCCACGTCACCTTCGAAGCGGACTGCACCATCTGGCGGGTGCGGGGATGAAGCCGAGTTAAGTCCTGGAAATAGTTAGACAAACGCGCACGGAGATTCTTCGCCTTGCCGACGTAGAGAACGCGCCCGGTTGAATCGAGAAAACGGTACACCCCCGGCTCCGTGGGAATGGTGCCGGGGGCGGGACGGTACTGAGAAGGGTCAGTCACTTACGGTGTCCTTAAAACGTGTCCTTGGGTTAGTCCTCCGGCATGAACTCGTCTTCAAGTTCACGGAACCGGCGGATGTCTTCCACGACGCGGCTGCCGTCGGCCGACTGGATCGCGAGCATCGGCACAAACTCAAAGTCAGGCAGCTCCAAGCGAGCCCAGCGGGACTTCTTTGGAAAACTCAGGCCGTAGATATCGACCCACGGGTAAAACTTCGCATTGAGTAGATTGCGGACTTCCACACCCCTGGCATTGACGCGAACGCGAGCCCGAGTCAGCAGCAGGATTACCCCGGCGATGATCAAACCAATCATTGGGAAAGCCAGCTGGTCGATAGCGGTCACCGAAGCTCCGGTGTTACCAAAGTCCACCACGATACCCATGAAGATATGGATAGCGAAAACCACAACTGCAGCGATAATCGCCCACAGACGCAGCTTTTGCGAGGTGATTTCCAACAGCCATTTGTCTTCGCTACCGGTGTCGACGGCAGTCGAATTGCTGTGGCGTTCGGAGTTACCCATTCTTACTCAGCTCCACCTTCACGAAGGGACTTCAACACTGCGACGGTGTGCAGCGCTGCGGCCATGGCCTCGCGACCTTTATTCTCCGCGGCGCCCTCACCGCCGGCACGATCAATTGCTTGCTGTTCAGTGTTGCAGGTCAACACACCATTGCCAACTGGCGTTTCACAGTCCAGTGCGATCCGCGTCAGGCCCTCAGTCACCGAGTCGCAGACATAGTCGAAGTGCGGCGTACCACCGCGGATAACGCACCCCAGCGCCACCACGGCGTCGTGAGTTCGCGCGAGCTGTTGCACCACAACCGGAATCTCCAGAGCACCGACGACAGTCA
Source organism: Corynebacterium sp. HMSC077G07 (assembly GCF_001809225.1). Lineage (NCBI taxonomy): Bacteria > Bacillati > Actinomycetota > Actinomycetes > Mycobacteriales > Corynebacteriaceae > Corynebacterium > Corynebacterium sp. HMSC077G07. Next base: position 18,474 of record NZ_KV796527.1, read on the forward strand.
CATCCGTGACTACAGCGCCGACCTCCTCGGCCTGGGACAGCGCTTCACGACGAAGCTGCCCAGTAATCTCCTCGTTCCAGTGAGAGGTGACCAGACCGACGGTCACACCAGTGGAATCGGGAACGGTAATTTCAGGAAGACCTGCGCCACTCATCTACTGTGCTCCTTCTGTCGACATGCCGTGGGTCTCCATGTACTCATCCAACCAAGGAAGTTCATGGCCCATGCGTTCGCGCTTTGTCAACAAGTATTTCAAGTTATCCTCGTTGACCTCAACTGGCACCGGTACCCGGCGGCTCATCTCCAGTCCATAACCACCTAGGCCGGCACGCTTGGTCGGATTGTTCGTCAGCAGCGCCATAGAGGTGACCCCAAGATCCTGCAGAATCTGTGCACCAGTGCCGTACTCGCGGGCGTCCGACGGCAAACCGAGTGCGAGATTGGCATCAACGGTGTCAGCGCCTTCATCTTGCAGGTGGTAGGCCTGCAGCTTCGGCATCAGACCAATGCCTCGGCCTTCGTGACCGCGCATGTAGAGAATGACGCCGCGCCCTGCCTCGTGGACCATGCGCATGGAGTTGTGCAGCTGCTGACCGCAGTCGCAGCGGCGAGATCCCAATGCGTCGCCGGTGAGGCATTCGGAGTGCACACGCACGAGGACATCCTGGCCATCGTTGGAAGACACATCCCCCACAACGAGAGCGACATGCTCGACACCGTCGATAAGGCTGCGGTAACCAATGGCACGGAACTCGCCGTAGTCGGTCGGCAGCTTGGTTTCGACAACGCGCTCAATCAGGTGCTCGTTGTGGCGACGGTATTCGATGAGCTGCTCGATGGAAATCAGCGCTAAATCGTGCTCGTCGCAGAAGCGACGTAGTTCCTCCGCGCGAGCCATGCCGGTCGGGTCTTCCTCGGAGACAACCTCACACAGCACACCGGCAGGACGAAGCCCTGCCAGGCGGGCGAGATCGACCGCAGCCTCGGTGTGGCCGGCACGGACGAGGACGCCACCATCGCGAGCTCGCAACGGAACCACGTGTCCCGGTCGGGTGAAATCGTGCGGGCTGGACGTGGGGTCAGCCAGAGTACGAATGGTGTTCGCACGATCTGTGGCGGAAATGCCGGTCGTACCGGTGTTGGCATCCACGGTCACTGTATATGCGGTACCGCGGGCATCCTCATTCTCCGACACCATCGGTGGCAGATTGAGACGCTCGCAGTCCTCGGCGGTCAGCGGTGCACAGATGTAACCAGAGGAATAGCGAACCATAAAGGCAACAAGTTCAGGCGTTGCCTTCTCTGCGGCGAAGATAATGTCGCCCTCGTTCTCACGATCTTCATCGTCGACGACGACCACGGCCTTACCGGCTGCGATGTCCGCAATGGCCCGCTCTACAGAATCGAACTTAATCACAGTCTTGTAGCTTATCTTTCCAACATTTTCTCGACGTACTTGGCTAGCACATCGACTTCCAAATTGACCTTGGTGCCTACTGTGGTCGAACCAATAACGGAGTCCGTCAGCGTCGTCGGTATCAGACTGACCTCAAAGAACCCCTCGCCTACTGCAGAGACAGTCAACGAGGTGCCATCCACGGCAATTGAGCCCTTTTCCACGACATACTTGGAGAGCTGCTCCGGCAGAGAAATCCGCACTACTTCCCAGCGTTCCCCTGGCGTGCGCGAAATAACCTCGCCGGTGCCATCGATATGTCCCTGCACGATATGGCCGCCGAGGCGTTGCCCTACTGCGGTTGCACGTTCGAGGTTGACCTTGGAACCGACCTCAACCTGGCCGAGACTCGACCTATCCAGAGTCTCTTGCATGAGATCAGCGGTAAAGAAGTCATCGCCAAACTCCACGACGGTCAAACAAACGCCATTGACAGCAATGGAGTCACCGTGGTGCACGTCGTCAAGCACGGTGGTCGCGCGGATGGTCAGAGTAATGGAATCGGCTTCGCGGTGGATTTCGCGAATTTCGCCGAGCTCCTCAACAATTCCCGTAAACATAGTGGTCAGGAAAATCCTTTACCGTTTGTTATAAATTGAAAGATTTTTACAAAACTAACTCTAGCCGGTCTACCCGCGATCTTTGCCACTGCGGAGTGCCGTGATCAAGATGTCGTCCCCCAGAGTCTCGACCGCGACGGTACGGAAACGGGAGATGTCAGTGATGGAGGTCTCGTGGTTGGCCGATGTCACTGGCAGGCCAGCGCCGAGAAACGCCGGGGCAATGTAGGACTCAATCGCGTCGACAGCATCGGCTTCTAAGAAAGCGCCGGCGAGCCGTGGGCCGCCTTCTACCAGCACGTCAATAAGCCCCATATCCGCCATTGTCTCCAGCGCCACTTCCACATCGTGAGTGCGAATGTGGCGGAAGTTATCGCCACGGATATTCGCATCGGCGGCGACCTCCGATGTACCAATCGCGATGCGCAGAGGCTGCGTTGACAGCTCCTCGCCGTCTGGTGTGCGCGCGGTCAATCGCGGATTGTCGGCGAGCACTGTTCCCGTTCCGACGACAATCGCTTGCCGACGTGCACGATCTACATGTACCCGTGCCCGCGCCTGCTCCCCCGTAATCCACTGCGAGGTGCGGTCGGTAGCGGCGGCGAAACCATCCAGCGTGCCCGCTGTCTTCAACGTGATGTGTGGGCGCCGAGTGCGCTGCCAGTGTAACCATGGACGTAAGTAGCCGGCGGCTACTCGGTCACGCTGGAATTCTTCAACGACCTCGATATCTTTATAACGCAACCACTCGCTGCCGCCAGCGGCGACGGGATTAGGATCGGCGACCGCAAATATGACGCGGGAAACACCGGCTGCCGCAAGTGCCTCGGTGCACGGTGGTGTACGGCCGATATGATTGCACGGCTCTAGTGTGACCACTGCAGTGCCGCCCTGAGCTCGTGCCCCAGCCATCTCCAATGCCTGTGGCTCTGCGTGTCGCCCGCCTACAGGCTCAGTTCCGGCCACACCGACCGCGATCCCTGCGGTATCGAGAATGACGCAACCAATCGGTGGATTGGGATAGGTGGTGCCTTGAACCCGCTGGCCGGCTTCTATGGCCAATGCCATAGCTTGGGCGTCAGTCAGCGGCTGTGCGGAGACGAGATCCGGAAACTGTGCCACCGTTTCTCACCGCCGTCTACTTTGTTGCAGCAGCGGTTGCCAATGCGCGCAGCTCATCGACAGCCGCGGCACGATCCTCAGCGCCGAATACGGCCGAGCCTGCGACAAAGGCATCGCAACCAGCGGCGGCAGCGGATTCGATGGTCTTGGCGGAGATACCACCGTCAATCTCGATCAGAGTATCCAGACCATCGGCATCAATACGCTGACGCAGCTTCTCGACCTTGGCCAGCTGATCCGGCATAAAGGACTGGCCCCCGAAACCGGGTTCGACACTCATGACCAGCACCTCGTCGAATTCGGCGAGGTGATCCAGCCACGGCTCAATTGGGGTACCCGGGCGCAGCGAGAACCCGGCCTTCACGCCCTGGGAACGAATGTGGCGGGCCAGTGCGATGGCGTCGTCGGCGGCTTCAACATGGAAAATAACGGAGCTCGCCCCCGCTTTGATGTAGGTGTCGGCCCACTTCTCCGGGTTTTCAATCATGAGATGGACATCCAAGTACTTGTCCGTCACCGCAGCTACGGCCTCCAGCACCGGAGCGCCGAAGGACAGGTTGGGAACGAAGTGGCCATCCATAACGTCGATATGCAGCCAATCTGCATTGGCTACAGCCGCAACCTCGCGGTCGAGGCGAGCGAAGTCAGCAGCGAGAATGGACGGGGCAATAATTGGTGCGCTCATAACCTCTGAGCCTAGTCGTTCTTGCGCAAAACTGAGAAGAACATCGCATCGGTCCCGTGGCGGTGTGGCCACATCTGCACAGATGGATACGGCCCGACATCAGTCATCGGCGCTACCAACTCGTGTGCATTCAGCTCAGTCACCGGCAATTCCGCCACTGCTCTATCGACTATGCCCCTGGTTTCCCGCAGATGCGGCGAACACGTGGAGTAGACGATGATGCCACCCGGCCGTGCCAGACGCACAGCTTCGCTGAGCAGTTCAAACTGCAGCGTAGTCAAGGAGTTGAGATCGGACGGCGACTTCCGCCAGCGCGATTCCGGGCGACGGCGGAGCGAGCCCAAGCCAGAGCAGGGCGCGTCTACCAAAATGCGGTCAAAGCCTGCCTCGAGCCCGGTATCACGACCATCCGCAACCGTTACAGTCACTGGCAGCCCGGCCGTGGCTTTTTTCACCAGTTCTGCGCGAGTCGCCGATACCTCAACAGCATCGAGCTCCGCGCCCTCAATAGCTGCAATGCCGCCGATGAAAGCTGACTTACCACCGGGGCCGGAACACAGATCTAACCAGCGGCCGCTGTCTTCACCGGCAACGGGTGCCATGGTGACGGCACGCGCAATGAGCTGAGAACCCTCGTCCTGCACCGCAGCCAAGCCCTGTCGTACCGGCTCCAACTCTCCTGGGGCACCGGAGTCCAAGCGCACGCAGTACGGCGACCACGGTCCCTCTTCACCGCCGGTGATCAGTGCCAATTCCTCAGCGGTGATCTCGCCCGGACGAGCGACCAAGTGCACCAGCGGGCGGGCATCGTCAGCAGCGAGTGCCTGCTGCAATTCACCGGCTTGTGCACCGAGTGCGCGGGCAAACTCCATCGCAATCCAGCGCGGGTGGGCATGCTTCATTGCCACGTAGCCAATCGGATCGGTCGCAGGATCCGGCGCAATCTCAGCCACCCATTCGCTTTCGGTCTTCGAGGAGACCTTCCTCAAAATGGCATTGACAAAGCCGCGCGCGCCAGGTCCCGCCACCTTCGCCACTGCCCGCACCGAGGTATCGACCGCCGCGTAGGCGTCGACGCGCGTACGCAGCAGCTGGTACGTGCCCAGGCGTAGCACGTCCATCACCGGTCCAGCAATATCGCTTAACGGGCGTGACGACGATGCCTCAATCACGGCGTCCAACAGGCCTTCCGCCCGCAGTGTGCCGTACGTCAGCTCCGTTGCAAAAGCAGCATCCCGCCCCTTGAGCTTGTGTGTCTTCAGCAACTTGGGCAGCAGGAGGTTTGCGTAAGCATCCTTCTCGCGAACGTCGGCTAGTACCTTCAGTGCGACCTTGCGCGGCTGGTCAATGCCACCGCGATTATCCCCACCTCGGATGTCACGGTTACGGTTGCGGTCATTGCGGTTCTGTCCGCCGCGGTTGCTGCGCTGCCGTCCGCCACCGGTGTGGCGGGGTTTGTCGTTGCCCATTTACTCGCAGACCTTTCCGCCGGGTTGGCTACCTCGCGCCCAGTCGGACGCATCCATCATCTTCTTACCCTGTGGCTGCACCTTCACCAGCTGCACATAGCCATCGGCACAACGCACGGATACCCGGTGCTTCTCCACTACCAACTCACCCGGTGTGGCGGCTGCAGCCTCCGGAGCAGCTGCCTTTCGCACCTCGTCGACCGCGGCGCTGTCCTCGTCGGAAAGCGGGGTGAGCTCTCCGACCTTCAAACGTGCGCCGTCGAGGGTCGTCCACGCACCTGGGGCAGGCGTGAACGCGCGAGCGCGGCGGTCGAGAAGATGTCGCGGCTGAGTCCAAACGATTCGGGCATCCTCCGGCCCGAACTTAGCGGCGTAGCTGACGTCCTGTTCCGGCTGAGCGGTCGGACGCAACGCACCGGCTTCGATGCCGTCCATGGTGGCGGCTAGAAGATCCGCGCCGGAGTATGCGAGGCGGGTCAAAAGGCCGTCGGCATTATCGGTCGGGCGAATCGCTTCGGTGACGGTACCGAAAACTGGTCCGGTATCCAGGCCCTTTTCAATCCGGAAGGTACTGGCACCCGTGACTTCATCGCCGGCAGCGATAGCTGCCTGCACCGGCGCGGCACCTCGCCAAGCAGGAAGCAGTGAGAAATGCAGATTGACCCAGCCGTGCGTCGGTACATCGAGCAATTCCTCCGGCACGAGATTGCCGTAGGCGACCACCGGGATGCAGTCGGCGTTTAACTCGCGGATCTGCTGCTGGATCTCTTCATCGCGCAGGGTCGTCGGGGTGAGCACGGGAATGTCGTGTTCCAAGGCCAGAGCCTTCACCGGCGAGGGCGAAAGCGACTTACCGCGGCCACGGCGGGCATCGGGGCGAGTGAGAACAGCGACGATTTCATGACGGGAGTCTTCTAGCAACTTCTTCAGTGCAACGACAGCAGGTTCCGGGGTTCCGGCAAAAATCAGGCGCACAGTAAGTGGATTCCTTCCTGGTGGACCTAGTTGTTCTAGTTAATCTAGTGATGAAACTCGGGGCGCCACACCCAGGGGTCTAGGCGCAGGTGAGTTAACCGCGGTTGAGGAACCAGTCCTGCTCACGCAGAGAACGCATCGCGGTCTTGCGCTCGTCGCCCTCGAGACGCTTCAAAAACAGCACACCATCCAGGTGGTCGCTTTCATGCTGCACACAGCGAGCCAGCAAATCATCAGCTTCGAAGCTCACCGGTGTGCCGTGGCGATCCTGGCCAGTAACGCGCACACGTGCGTGTCGAGTCACGGGTCCATTAATACCCGGGATAGATAGGCATCCTTCGATTTCGTGGACAGTCTCGTCGCCGATGGCTTCCCATTCCGGATTGACGATGTGCCCGCGGGTGCCGTTGCAGTCGTAGACGAAAACGCGCTGCAGCACGCCGACCTGGTTTGCCGCGAGCCCGACGCCCTGTTGCTCGTCCATCGTGTCGAACATGTCATCAATCAGGTGCGACAGCGTCGCGTCGAAATCAGTGACGGTATCCGCCTTGGACAGCAACACCGGATCGCCGAAAAGACGTACCTCACGAACTGCCATGAACTTAGAGCCTCCAAGAAAACTGGTGTGAATCAAGCGATAACGCGCTCATTTTAGCAGCTAGCCGAAATTAATCGGATCGACGACAACGCGCACCGGCGTCGGGTCCTTCCTGGTCGCTCGAACGACCTGTGCTGCCTTCAACGCCGCTCCCACCGCCCGTGCTTGCCGACGGTCACAGCGCACCAACATCCGCTGAATAGGTGTACCCGGTTCCACGCCTGCTGGTGGTCTGGCGTTGCGGGGAAGGTCTACCGGCCCCAGGATTTCCGCGCCCGATGGAACCTCCAGGGACTCCATGAAGTTACGCAGGCCCTCTTCAGTCCCGTCCACCGCTGCCACGTGAAAGGCCGGAGGCAGAGTGGCGGCTGTACGGTCGGCCAATTCCCTGTTCGCAGCGCCTACCGCGTCCCATGCCAGAAGATCGGCCACAGTCGGGACTGCAGCATCCGCATCGATAACCACTGCCCCTCCTCGCTCCCGCGGTCGCGCAAGCGTGACAGCTCGAGACCAATGCGCATAGGCCTCTTCATGAGCGCGCAAGTCCTGCCGGCCGAGCATCGCCCAAGTGTCCAGCAGCATCACTGCACCGTAGCCCTCCGGCGCATAAGGCTCGGCTCCCGGCGTGGCCACCACGACCCTCGGGCCTTCGGGAATGTCGTCAACAATCCGTTCGCCAGAGGAAGCGACGACTGGGAATGGACTGAAAATACGACCAAACTCTTCCGCCGTACGTTCACTGCCGACCACGACTGGCCGAATCTTGGTGGAACCGCAGCTATGGCAACGGTGGTGGATGTCGATGCGGCCACACCACCGACAGGTCGGCGGCGCCGGATCGTCCGGGTTATCGGACGGTGGAATTCCCAGTGGACCGTTACACCAGCGACAGCGCGCAGGAGCACCACAGGAACGACACGACAATGTCGGTACATATCCCTTGCGGGGTACCTGGACCAGAATCGGAAGCTCTTCGCGCAGCGCGGCTTTTGCCCGTCGAAAAGCGATGGCAGGAAGGCGTCCCCTACTGACGTCATCCGGGTCTTCGGAAGTGTCCGTGGAGGCAATCATCTCCGGCATGGATTCAGCGAGGGCGTCGGCGCCTGCAACCAGATTGTGCGCCCAACCTGAGGAGACCAGCAGCTGCACCTCTGCTGTACGGCTATACGATGCAAAAATAAGAGCGCATCCCTCCTGCGCACTTCGCGTGACCAGCACCTCGCGAGAGTGGACGTAGGGTGCGCGGGGGTCTACGAGGTTGTCATCGCCATCATCGACAATCACTGCTAAACGCAGATTCTGCACTGGGGCGTACGCTGCCGAACGCGTGCCGACGACTATGCGCCCCTGGCCGTGCAGGATATCCAGGTACCGGCGATAGCGGGACTCGGGCCCGAGACCAGCCCCGAGAAGAGTGAGCTGACGGGCAGAAATGAGCTCGCGAAAAGCGCTCTCGAAGCGCGCCTGCATGCGTGCGTCCGGCACAATGATGAGAACACCGCCACCATCGCGGGCGACCGAAACGCTGAGCGCGGCGAGCATGGCTGCCACCTGTTCCCCTGGAACTGGCTGCCACGCTGCGCGTGCCGGGGCGCCCTTGCGGACGGAATCGACAAAGGATTCGCCGAAGACATAGTTGCCCCAAGCGGAAAGATCCGGATCCTCGGTGGCAAGCTTTCCCAATTCCTCCCACGTCGGGGGCATGTTCTCCTTGCGGGCACGTTCGGCCCGTGCATGGCGGGTTGGGATGGCGGAGCGAATGATGTTTGAGCGTGTTGCGCCGTAATACTCCGCCAGAGAATCCACCAACCGTCGAAGCTGTGGCGGATAGACAACCTCAGTGCTGATGACATCCTTGAGATAGGACAGTTTGCCGTCGTGAGTGGGCGTGGCACAGCGCTCCAGCACCAGCGCATTGACCAATTGGCCGTGGAATCGAATCCGCACCCGGCAACCGACAACCGCTTCCTCCGCTAGCGCGCGCGGAACCAGGTAATCGAAGGGGCGATCCAACTGCGGCAGCCCCAAAAGTGGAAGCACCCGCGCGACTGGCAGCTTCTCAGCTGCGGCGGCGGGTGCGAAGGGGGCGTCGGTCATAGAGTCTTACTCTACTTCCCCACCCCAGGGTCATGCTGGCGGGTGGTGTTTATCCCAGGCCAGCGGCTGCGCGGAGCTCTTCAACACGGTTGAGTTGCTCCCACGGCAGGTCCAAGTCAGTTCGGCCGAAGTGACCGTAGGTGGAGGTCTGCGCATAAATCGGGCGCAGCAAGTCCAGGTCACGAATAATAGCGGCCGGACGAAGGTCGAAGACCTTGTTGATAGCCTCGCGGATGGCGTCGTCTGAAACGTGACCGGTGCCGAAAGAGTCGACGTAAAGGCCTACCGGGCGAGCGCGGCCGATAGCGTAGGCGACCTGAATCTCCAGGCGGTCAGCCAGACCCGCAGCCACGGCATTCTTCGCAACCCAACGGGTGGCATAAGCGCCGGAGCGGTCCACCTTTGACGGGTCCTTACCCGAGAATGCGCCGCCACCGTGGCGAGCCATACCGCCGTAGGTGTCGACGATAATCTTGCGGCCGGTCAGGCCGGCATCGCCCATCGGCCCACCGATAATAAATTGGCCAGACGGGTTGACCAGCAGCTTCAATTCATCGGTAACAAAGCGCTCGCGCAAGTTAGCGTCGTCGAGCACCCAATCGACTACGTGAGTCTTAATCTGCTCGGTAATCCACTCCTGGGTCACATCCGGGTCGTGCTGCGTGGACACCACAACAGTGTCCAAGTACACCGGGTTATTGTCTTCGTCGTAAGCGAAGGTGACCTGAGTCTTACCATCCGGTCGAAGCGATGGGACGATGCCTTCCTTGCGTACCTGCGTCAAGCGGCGAGCCAGGCGGTGTGCCAGCGCAATCGGTAGCGGCATGTACTCCGGAGTTTCGTTGGTAGCGTAGCCGAACATCAGCCCCTGGTCGCCAGCGCCCTTGAGATCTTCTGCTTCGACTTCGCCATCAGAGCTGCGTGCTTCCAGAGAAGTGTGCACACCGTCGTGAATATCTGAGGACTGCTCACCGATCGAAACGGAGACGCCGCAGGTCTTGCCGTCAAAGCCCTTTTCAGAAGAATCGAAACCGATCTCCTTCAGTCGACTCCGGACAATACCGGGGATGTCAACGTAGCTCTTCGTGCGAACTTCGCCAACAACATGGACTAAACCGGTAGTCACCACAGTCTCAACGGCGACCATCGATGCAGAATCCTGCGCGAGCATAGCGTCAAGGATGGAGTCCGAAATCGAGTCGCAAATCTTATCTGGGTGCCCCTCGGTAACAGATTCACTGGAAAACAGCCGAAGATTAGAGGCCACGAGCAGTACAACTTTCTTCTAGATCATTTCCCCACGCCTGCGGTGTCGCTGCGGCGTGGGTTTTCGTTTGATTCGATAATTATAGACCAAGCGGTTCAGTCGCCGTAGTAGGCCTCCGCTACTCCGCTGGCTGAGGTTCCTGTCGCAGCTCGGAAACTGCATCCAAAATCGAACCGGCCACCGAGAATTTTGAGCCCCGCGGCACGTCCCACTGCTCGCCATCGAGAGACAACAACCATCCGACATTGTCCGTCGCACCGAAAGTTTGCCCACCTGAGACGTCGTTACACATGAGCAAATCGCAGCCCTTGCGCACAATTTTCTGCTTCGCAAGCTCGAGTGGCGTCGTCGTCTCGTCGCCGGTCTCAGCCGCAAAGCCCACCATCGTCGTGGTTGCCGGAATCTCGCCCGCTTTACGCCGCTCCACAGTGGTAGCCAGAATGTCAGGGTTTTCTACGAGCTGGATGTTGCTCAAAGCGTCGTCTGCGACGCCCTTCTTCATCTTGGCCCCAGCGGTCGATGCCGGACGGAAGTCGGCGACGGCAGCGGCAAAAATGCAGACATCGGCCAACTTGGAGTGTTCGTGGGCGGCCTTGGCCATCTCCAAAGTGGAATCAACCTTTACAACATTCGCGCCCAGCGGTGTCGGCAACTGATCTGTATGTCCTGCCACCACAGTGACCTGAGCGCCACGCTGTGCTGCCATCTCAGCTAGCGCGAAGCCCTGACGCCCTGAGGAGTGGTTGCCGATAAAACGTACCGGGTCGATAGCCTCACGGGTGCCACCGGCAGTAATCATGAAGCGCACGCCCTCGAAGTCGCGGCGGAAGTGGCGCGGATTCTCGACTGCCGCTAATGCCAGCGAAACTATCTGCTCTGGCTCCGGCAGACGACCTGGACCAGTGTCCTTACCAGTCAAACGGCCATGGGCCGGATCGAGGACAATAGTGCCATGGCGACGAAGAATCGCGACATTATCGCGCGTAGCTGGATGGTTCCACATCTCAGTGTGCATGGCAGGAGCCAGAACCACCGGGCAGGTCGCCACAAGCAAAGTTGCGGTGAGAAGGTCGTCGGCACGCCCGTGTGCGGCACGCGCCATAAAGTCGGCAGTCGCGGGAACCACGACGACGAGGTCGGCCTCCTGCCCCACGCGGACATGCTGAACTTCATCGACTGCGTCAAAAACCGTAGTCGACACCGGGTTCCCCGACAGCGCCTCGAAAGTAGCCGCACCTACAAAATTCAATGCGGACTCGGTGGGAACGACGCGAACATCGTGACCGAGTTCCTTGAAGCCACGAACAACGTGTGCGGCCTTATATGCAGCGATGCCGCCGGCAACCCCGACGACAACCTTTAAACATTCGGATACGTCAGCATTACCGGCGGCATGCATACAGATATCTCCCCTTAAGGAAATGCTCTAGCCCTCAGTGTGGTCCAGCAGACCAGCGTTGATTTCACGAAGAGCGATGGACAGAGGCTTCTCAGCGACCCCCGGAGTAACCAGCGGGCCAACGTACTCCAGCATGCCTTCGTCAATCTGCTGGTAGTAGTCATTAATCTGGCGTGCACGCTTGGCAGCGAAGATAGCCAGAGCGTACTTCGAAGAAGCCTTACCAAGCAGCTCATCGATCGGCGGATTGGTAATACCAATTGGCGGGTCGAACACTGCCTCGGTGGCGGTATTTTCCTGGGTCACGAGAAATCTTTCCTCAATAGAACGTGAGTTACTGGGGTGACAATAGAAACCGTCGGAGCAATAGAAACACCATTGCTTGGAAACGATTTCTACTATCGATGATGTGGAGTCGCCCTGTTACTTGCCAGTAGTCAGCGCCTGAGCGATGGCCGCCACAGCATCATCGACATTGTCGTTGACAACAACCTCATCGAATTCGTGCTGAGCATCCATTTCCACTCGCGCGGTTTCCAGGCGACGCTTGACTTGCGCCTCGGTTTCCGTGCCACGACCAGTGAGCCTGCTGACGAGAATCTCCCAGCTTGGCGGAGCCAAGAACAGCAGGTGAGCATTCGGCGCTACCTTACGGATGGAGCGGGCTCCCGCCAGATCCACCTCAACGAGTACCGGACGTCCCTCGGCGAGAGCTTTATCCACCGGGCCACGCGGCGTTCCAGAACGCTGCAGACCACCGTGGATTTCAGCCCACTCGAGCATCTCTCCTGCATCAATATGCTGTTGGAACTTCTCCGGGGTCACGAAGAAATAGTCGCGGCCATCGACCTCACCCGGCCGTGCGGCGCGGGTGGTCATGGAAACGCTGAAGTACAGTCCGGGAACCTCGGCACGGAGCCGACTGACAACAGTGGATTTTCCCACACCGGCAGGGCCGGCAAGGACTACCAGCTGACCGTTTTCATTCCCGGCCACTGCGACTAGTCCTCCACTGCGTAGCCGAAGCGCTCCAGCAGAGCGCGACGCTGACGGTCACCCAGGCCACGCAGGCGGCGGGTCTGAGCAATCTCCAGGTCATTCATGATGTCCTGTGCCTTGACCTTGCCGACCTTCGGCAGAGCCTCGAGCAGAGCGGAGACTTTCATCTTGCCGATGATCTCGTTCTCGTCAGCCTGCTTGAGAACCTCTGGCAGGTCGATAGCGCCACGCTTCAGCTTGTCCTTGAGCTCTGCGCGTACCTTGCGGGCCTGAGCTGCCTTCTCGAGTGCTGCTGCACGCTGCTCCGGGGTCAACTGCGGAAGGGCCACGTGTTCCTCCGTAAAAATAGATTGGTTAGCTTCTTATTTACTTGCACGAGCCTCGCGTCCACCAAGGGCAGGCAACGACACCGTGCTTAACGATTGGAGACCGTACCGCACTTACCGGTTGTTGAGGCAAATGCTGACGGGGTGTCGATAAAAATGACACCAGGGCTTTATCCGCCCCACCTTTCGGTCGTGGTCAACCAACTCCGGCGATTGTAGCACCGTTTGCCCAGGAGAATGGAAATTGACCACGGTTTTTGTACGAAATCTCCCAGGAATCGTCACAGTAACTTGCCCATACCTACTCCGCCGCCACCTGAGGCTCATTAGGAAAATCTCGGCAGCTAGGTACGGAAGAAGCCCGCAGGGGCACCTGTTCTATGAGGTGCGCCCTGCGGGCCTCTGCCAAATCGTCGATTCGCTGCTAACTCTCGGATAGGAACGGAGCCGCAGCTTCAATAGTTGCGCGCCGCAGCGCAGCAGGATCAGGCCCAGCGGAGAGAATTGCACGCGAAATATTTGGCAGTGCAAGCCCCTTGGATTCCCCTGCCAGACGATCTACATCGGCCGGGGTTCCACCCTGAGCTCCCACACCGGGCATGAGAATGGGACCGCGCAGGTCACTGAGCACCGGGGCGTCGTCAAGCGTTGCGCCAACAACAACGCCGATGCTGCCCGCCTTTGCACCAGCGTCAATCTGGCGGGCATTAATAGCGGCTGCCTGGTTGACCATGGTCTGAGCCAGACTCTCACCCGAAACGGTCGCCTTTTGTACGGACGCACCTTCCGGATTGGACGTTGCGGCCAACACGAACAGGCCGCGTCCGTTCTCCAACGCCAACGAAACCGCCGGATCAAGAGCACCGAACCCGAGGTACGGAGAAACCGTCAGAGCGTCGGCTGCCAGCGGCGAGCCATCCGATAGCCAGGCATCAGCGTATGCAGCCATCGTCGAACCGATATCGCCACGCTTGGCATCTGCAATCGACAGCGCACCGGCGTCCTTCAGATCTGCCAACGTCCGCTCCAGGACGGCAAAGCCCTTGGAACCGTAGGCTTCAAAGAACGCCACCTGGGGCTTGACGACGGCAACGATGTCACCGAACGCCTCGACGCATGTGGCGGCAAAACGCTCTAGACCGTCAGCCGAATGCGGCAACTGCCAGGCATCCAGCAGCCCCGGGTGCGGGTCGATGCCCACGCAGAGCCGACCGCGCTCGGCGACAACCTCGCTGAGGCGATCGCCGAAACCTTTGACTGTCCGCACTGCGGAACCTTCAGCCTTCGCGGTCATGTTAGGCCTGCTCCTGAGCAGCCAACTCTGCCGGGTGGAGTTCCTGCAGAGCCTTAACGCTCATCTCACCGTTGCGCAGTGCCAGAATGCCCTGCAGTGCGGCGACGGCCCCCTGAGCGGTGGTCACACAAGTTACGCCCTGGCTCACAGCAGCAGCGCGAATCTCATATCCGTCAGAGCGTGCGCCAGCAGAACCGGACGGGGTGTTGATAATGATGTCAACCTCACCGTCGCGAATCATGTCGACGATGTCGCGCTCGTCCGTCGGTGCTTCGGAATCAGTCGTACGCTTTGCGACGACCTCACACTCAACACCGTTGCGGCGCAGCATACCGGCCGTACCCTCCGTTGCCAGGATGCGGAATCCCATATCCGCCAGCGTGAGGATCGGGAAGACCAGAGTGCGCTTATCGCGGTTGGCCAGCGAGACGAAGATCGTGCCCTCGGTCGGCAGCTCACCGAAACCGGCCAGCTCGCCCTTGGCGAAAGCGGCACCAAAGTTGTCGGCCAGGCCCATGACTTCACCGGTGGACTTCATCTCCGGGCTCAGCAGGCTGTCGAGAGCGCGGCCCTCGAAGTCGCGGAAGCGGTTGAACGGCAGGACCGCTTCCTTAACCGCAATCGGAGCGTCAGCAGGCAGGGAGCCACCGTCGAAGTTGGACGGGATCATGCCCTCTTCGCGCAGTTCCGCGATAGTAGCGCCCATCATGACGCGGGACGCGGCCTTAGCCAGCGGAACCGAGGTTGCCTTGGAGACAAACGGTACGGTGCGAGATGCACGCGGGTTGGCCTCGATGACGTAGAGGGTCTCGTCCTTGAGTGCGTACTGAACGTTCATCAGGCCCTTGACACCGATGCCATGTGCCAGTGCCTTGGTGGATTCACGCACCTTGTCGATGATGCCTGCCGACAGAGTCATCGGAGGCAGCGCACACGCGGAGTCACCGGAGTGAATACCGGCTTCCTCGATGTGCTCCATAACGCCGCCGAGGTAGACCTCTTCCCCATCACACAGTGCATCAACATCAATCTCGATGGCGCTGTCCAGGAAGCGGTCAACCAGTACCGGGTGCTCATTGGACAGCTCGGTAGCGCGGTTGATGTAGTCCTCCAGAGTGGCCTCATCGTAGACGATTTCCATGCCACGGCCGCCGAGGACGTAGGACGGACGGACCAGCACCGGGTAACCGATACCAGCGGCAACCTGGCGAGCTTCTGCGAAGGAGGTGGCGGTACCGAACTCCGGCGCCGGCAGCTTGGCCTCAGCCAGCACCTTGCCGAACTCACCGCGGTCCTCAGCCAGGTCGATTGCCTCTGGGCTAGTGCCGACAATCGGAACGCCTGCGGCCTGCAGACGCTCCGCCAGGCCCAGCGGGGTCTGGCCACCGAGCTGAACAATGACGCCTGCGACCTTTCCGGACTGGCTCTCAGCGTGGTAGACCTCGAGGACATCCTCGAAGGTCAATGGCTCGAAATAGAGGCGATCTGCGGTGTCGTAGTCGGTGGAAACCGTTTCCGGGTTGCAGTTGACCATGACGGTCTCGTAGCCAACGCGGGAAAGCTCGAGGGCCGCGTGGACACAGGAGTAGTCGAACTCAATGCCCTGGCCGATACGGTTCGGACCAGAACCGAGGATGATGACCTTTTCCTTCTCGGTCTGCGGGGCGACCTCGGACTCAGCAGCCGGGTCCAGCTCGTATGCCGAGTAGTGGTACGGAGTCTGTGCTTCGAACTCGGCGGAGCAGGTATCGACAGTCTTGAATACCGGGTGGATGTTCAGGCGCCAGCGCAGCTCGCGCACGCCGTCTTCCCCGGCCAACTCCGGACGCAGCGCAGCAATCTGAGCGTCGGACAGGCCCCAATACTTAGCCTCACGCAGCAGGTCGGAGGTCAGCACCGGAGCGTCGATAAGCTCCTTGCGGATATCCTGCAGGTTTTCCATCTCGGCGATAAACCACGGATCCAGGCCGGAAGCTTCGTGGATCTGCTCGATGGAAGCACCCAAACGCTGAGCCAGCTCAACGTCGTAGATACGGCCTTCAGTCGGACGCTTCAGATCTTCAAGGACAGCGTTGACATCGTTTGCGCGCTCACCTGCGAAGTCCTCATCCGGAACAGTCCAGAAACCAGCTGGCTTGTTCTCCAGCGAGCGCATGACCTTACCGAGCGCGCCGATGTAGTTACGGCCGATAGCCATGGCCTCACCGACGGACTTCATGGTGGTGGTCAGCGTATCGTCAGCACCTGGGAACTTCTCGAAAGCAAAGCGTGGAGCCTTGACAATCACGTAGTCCTGCACCGGCTCAAACGCTGCCGGGGTTTCACCGGTGATGTCGTTGGTGATCTCATCAAGGGTGTAGCCGATAGCCAGCTTGGCAGCAATCTTTGCAATCGGGAAACCAGTTGCCTTGGAAGCAAGCGCCGACGAGCGGGAGACACGCGGGTTCATCTCAATGGTGATGATGCGGCCGTCATTCGGGTTGATGGCGAACTGGATGTTACAGCCACCGGTGTCAACGCCGACCTCACGCAGAATTGCGATGCCTTGGTCACGCATGGTCTGGAACTCGCGGTCGGTCAGAGTCATCGACGGGGCGACAGTCACCGAGTCACCAGTGTGGACACCGAGGGCATCAACGTTTTCAATGGAGCAGACCACGACGACGTTGTCGTCGCCATCGCGCATGAGCTCGAGCTCAAATTCCTTCCAGCCGAGGATGGACTCCTCGATCAGAACATTGGCCTCGGGCGATGCGGCCAGGCCGCCACCTGCAATACGGTCGAGGTCTTCCTGGTTGAAGGCCAGACCGGAACCCAGACCGCCCATGGTGAACGAAGGGCGAACAACGACCGGAAGACCGAGCTCTGCAACAGTCTCATGGACTTCTTCCATGTTGTGGCAGACGCGGGAACGAGCGGACTCGCCACCAATCTTGGCGACGATGTCCTTGAACATCTGGCGATCCTCACCGCGCTGAATGGCCGGAATATCAGCACCAATCAGCTCGACATTGTACTTCTCCAGAATGCCCTCGCGGTCCAGCTGAATAGCTGCGTTCAGAGCAGTCTGGCCACCGAGAGTTGCCAGGACAGCGTCAATCGGGTTGCCCTCTGCAGCTTCCTTGGCCAGGATCTTTTCGATGTACTTGGTTTCAATCGGCTCGATATAGGTGGAGTCTGCGAACTCCGGGTCAGTCATAATCGTTGCCGGGTTGGAGTTGACCAGCGTGACTCGCAGGCCTTCTTCGCGTAGCACGCGGCAAGCCTGGGTGCCGGAGTAGTCGAACTCGCAGGCCTGACCGATAACAATCGGGCCGGAGCCGATAACCAGTACGTGGTTGATGTCTGTACGACGTGGCATGGTGTTAGGTCCCTTAGCCCTTTCCTACTTGTTCGAGTTTCCGGTTGCGGACTTGTTGAAATCGACCTTCTGGATCAGCGCCAGGAAGTCATCAAAGAGAGAGTGCGCATCGTGCGGGCCGGCTGCGGACTCCGGGTGGTACTGCACAGAAAAGGCCATGCCGTTCTTCAGTGCGACACCTTCCACGACGTCGTCGTTAAGGCAGGTGTGCGTAACCTCTGCCTCGCCCCACGGGGTATCGAAACTCTCGCCGGCCTTGCCTTCAAGTGCGAAGCCGTGGTTCTGAGCGGTGATAAAAATACGGCCAGTGTGGTGGTCCTTCACCGGAACATTGACGCCGCGGTGACCGAAGACCAGCTTGTAGGTACTCAGGCCGAGTGCGCGGCCAAGAATCTGGTTACCGAAGCAGATACCGAATAGCGGCATACCGTCATCGAGGGCAGCCTTGGCGACCGCAACCATCTCATCAGCGGTTGCCGGGTCACCCGGGCCGTTGGACAAGAAGACACCGTCCGGCTGGTATTCCTTCTTAATATCTTCGTACGGAGTGTTAGCCGGAACAACTACGACTTCCAGGCCACGCTTAGCCAGCTCACGCGGGGTGTTGGACTTGATGCCCAGGTCGTAGGCCACAACACGTGCCTTCTTCTCCCCCTGTGGTTCCACGACATAGGCCTCATCGGTGCTGACCTCGCGAGCCAGGTCCGCGCCCTTCATCGCAGGCTGAGCGCGAACGATTTCCACCAGCTTATCGACGGGCTGCTGTGCGTCCTCACCGGAGAAAATACCAGCGGCAATCGAGCCATTGTCGCGCAAATGGCGAACCAGCGCGCGGGTATCAATCTGGCGGATACCGATGATGCCCTGTGCCTTCAGTTCATCTTCCAAGCTGCGCTCCGAGCGCCAGTTGGAGGGAATGCGCGACAAATCGCGGATAATAAAGCCAGCTGCCCAAATCTGGTTTCCGCGGGACTCGTAGTCCTCATCGTTCCAACCGGTGTTGCCGATCTGTGGTGCGGTAGCCACAATCAGCTGGCGGTGGTAGGACGGGTCCGTCAGGGTTTCCTGGTAGCCCGTCATAGCGGTGGTAAAAACTGCCTCACCCAGGGTTGTACCGGTGGCGCCGAAACCGCGTCCGCGGAACACTCGGCCATCTGCCAATACCAGGACTGCCGCTGTAGCGGCCGCGGCCTGCGACTCGTTGCTCACGTTATTGCCTTTCAGTTGGGTAGCGTGCGAGGAATTTACATTAATCATACGGGACGCATGTGAATGTTTATGCGTTGACATGAATATTATCCAGCGACCTCTCCGTTAAGAGCGGTCACCTTACCGCGCAGCACGGTAGCTGCCACGGACACGGGCATCTCCATTTCCTCATATGGAGTGTTCTCAGACTTCGACGCCAGGTCTTCGCCGCGGACCGTCCACTTTTTGCCCGGGTCAACAACGGTCAGGTTGGCAGGCTCACCGACAGCAATCGGACGGCCGTGCCCCGGTAGCTTCACGATTTGAGCGGGACGCTCACTCATGACCTTGGCCAGCCAGCGCCAATCACAATCGCCCTTCAAAACGAACTCTTCGGCGATGATTGGCATCGAGGTCTCCAGACCAAGCATGCCGGGCTTAGCGTGCTCGAACTCGCAGCACTTTTCTTCAGAGCCGTGCGGAGCGTGGTCGGTAGCGACACAGTCAATGATCCCGTCAATCAGAGCCTGACGCAGAGCCAGGGTGTCGCGCTGCTCACGCAGCGGCGGATTGACGCGGTAGACGCCGTCGTAGGTCTCCAACTTCTCATCGGTGAGAATCAGGTGATGCGGGGTAACCTCGGCGGTCAGCGGAATATCATGCTCCTTTGCCCACTTGACCAGCTCAACCGTGCCTTCGGTGGAAGCGTGGCAGATGTGCATGCGTCCGCCGTAGTCGCGAGCCATAATGGCATCTCGGGCCACGATGGACTCCTCAGCTACGCGCGGCCACCCGGTCAGGCCGAGTCGTGCGGCGGTCGGACCTTCGTGAGCCGATGCATCTGCGGTCAGACGCGGATCTTCGCAGTGCTGCGCCAGCAATACGTCTTCGCCGCGGGCGTATTCAATCGCGCGGCGCATAATCAGCGGATTGTCAACGCACTTACCGTCATCGGAGAACATGCGTACCTTCGCCTGCGAGTCTGCCATCATGCCGAACTCAGTCAGCGTCTCGCCCTTCAGCCCCTTAGTAATGGATCCGACCGGGTGAACGTCGCAGAGGTTCAGCGCCTGGCCCTTGAGCCACACCGACTCAGCAATCGAGGGGTCATCGGTTACCGGCGCGGTATTGGCCATAGTGAACACTGCGGTGAAACCACCGCGTGCTGCGGCAGCGGAACCAGTGGCCAGGGTTTCCGTATCTTCACGGCCCGGCTCCCGCAGGTGCACATGGATGTCAACCAGGCCTGGCAAGAGAACGAGGGAGTCGAACTCCAGGACCTCTACCCCGTCCTCAACCGTGAGGTTTTCGCCAATCTCAGCGATGACGCCATCTTCAATCAAGACGTCGACGTCTTCGCCTTCACCGTAGGGACGCACACCCTTCAGCAGCAGCTGTCCCCGTGCGGGTGCTGCCAATGGTCCTACCTCGGGGTACGAGGCTTCGTCATACTCATTGCGATTCGACATTTATGCCTGCCCTTCCAAGTTGGCGGAAACACCTGAGGTCAGCAGTGTGAAAAGAACTGCCATGCGGACGTGGACACCGTTGGCTACCTGCTGCAGCACGGCGGTGCGCGGCAGATCAGCGACGGCGTCGTTAATTTCCATGCCACGAAGCATCGGACCTGGGTGCATCACGATGCAGTCGTCGCGAAGCATCTTCTCGCGAGCCTTCGACAGCCCGTAGCGAGTGGCGTATTCGCGATGGGATGGGAAGAAGCCTCCGTTCATGCGCTCCTGCTGAACGCGGAGCATCATCACGGCATCAGCATCGCGGATCTCGTCTTCCATGCGGTAGGCAACACGCACCGGCCAGGTCTCGATGCCAAACGGCAGCAGCGTCGGTGGCGCGACGAACACGACCTCGGCGCCGAGCTTGCTCAGCAGATCGGCGTTAGAGCGAGCGACGCGAGAATGCAAAATATCGCCAACGATGACGACCTTGCGCCCCTCAATTCCACCGAGGCGCTGACGCAACGTCACTGCGTCCAGGAGAGCCTGCGTCGGGTGCTGGTGCTTTCCGTCACCCGCGTTGATGATCGATGGGCCGTTGCCAAATTCCTCAGTCCACTTGGCGATCAGCTGTGCCGCGCCCGACGATGGGTGCCTAACGACGATGGCATCGCCGCCGATAGCATCCAAAGTCAGCGCGGTGTCTTTCAGACTTTCGCCTTTCTTCACAGAGGAAGAGGAAGCCGAGATATTAATAACATCGGCGCTCATCCACTTACCCGCAGTCTCAAAAGAAGAGCGGGTACGCGTGGAGTTCTCGTAAAAGAGGTTGTAAATAGTGCGGCCGCGCAGGGTCGGCAGCTTCTTAATTTCCCGACCGCGGATGACCTCCTTGAAACGATCGGCCTCATCCATCAGGCCGACAATTTCATCCTTGGTCAAATCCGCAATGCTAATCAGGTGTTTCACTGTTCCTCCGCCCGGGTGAGAATAACCGCGTCACGGCCGTCAAGTGCCTCTACCAGCACATCGACGTCTTCGTCGCGGGAAGTTGGCAGATTCTTACCGACGTAATCGGCGCGAATTGGTAGTTGACGATGACCACGATCAACCAGCACTGCAAGCTGAATTACTCGCGGGCGACCGATGTCAGCAATAGCGTCGAGTGCGGCGCGAATCGTGCGACCTGAGAAGAGGACATCGTCTACGAGAACAACGGTGGTGCCGTCGATTCCGGAGTTTGGAATGTTCGTGGGCTGCAGGGCGCGGTGCGGGCCCTTGCGCAAGTCATCCCTGTACAGGGTGATATCAAGCGATCCAGTTTCCGGGCGAATGCCGGAGAACTGTTCAATCAAATCGGCTAGCTTCTCCGCCAGCGGTACGCCACCAGATGGAATGCCGAGGAGAACTACGCGCCCAGCATTTGGGCTATCCAGCGCAGTTTTTTCAATAATTTGGTGCGCGATGCGCGCGATGGTACGTGCAACTTCGTCTGCATTGAGCAGCTCGGTTGTTTGCGGCGTTCCTTCGCTCATCGTGACCTCCTTCCCCGCCTCTCAGTGCGGTCCGTTAAAGGATGTCTTGATTGTGGATATTTAATTATCAGTTTGCATGACTCGCAACTACGGGCGCGGTGCAAACTTCCGCTGACCAGAATAGCACTCACACTTAAATTGCCTCTAAATGCAACAAAACTCCAAGCCCCCAAAAAAGGGACTTGGAGTTTCAGACAATCCGCGAGAACCGACTGTGATCGGCTCGCAGTGAGCCCGGCCGCTTTGATTGGCTAGGACCCGTTCTCGCTCTTAGCCACGTCTTCAGCCACCAGCTTGGCAATATCGCTCATGTCCAGGCCGGTAATCTTAGCCATCTCATCGGAGTCAGCCAGTGCCTTGTCAGCTTCCTCATTTGCAGCAGCCTGTGCCTGAATAGCCTCGTCGAACTGGGACTCGCCCACCGAAGTGCTAACAGCTGCTGCTGCCAGGCGTGCCTGGTCGGCAATCTTGGCCTCGGCATCGAGAACTGCGTTGATGTACGGTGCCGCCACATCAGTGGAGTATTCCGATGCCAGCTCAACGCCTTCCACCACGGCCACACGCGGAGGCACGTCGGAGTTGTAGAACAGCTCCCAGGTGGAAAGACGCAAGATAGCACGGTCGACTGCCGGTAGGCGACGCAGCGGCCACTCCTCCGTCAGGTACGAGGAAATCGTCGAGTCGATACCGATAATTTCCGCAGCTACACCGCGCACGATCTGCTCGGTGTACTCCGCAATTGGATTCACATCCAGATCTGGATTACGGACCATTTCCAGCCGCTCTTCAAGAAGCTTGACGACGTCGACGCCTCGCTGCTCGGCCTCAAATAGCAGATCTACCGCACGACGGCGCGCACGGTAGCGCGCGCCGTGGCGCTTGTAGTTAGGTTCGCGAACTTTCGCGGACTCCTGCGCATCCGGGGTCTCGACGGACTTGTGATCCTTTTCAGTCATGGATGTGTATGTATCGCTCTCAACAAAAGGGTGAACTAGATGAGGGAATTAGTGGTTGACGCGGGACAGGTAGGAGCCGTCACGGGTGTCGACCTTCAGTACGTCGCCGGTTTCGATGAACAGCGGCACCTGAATCTCAGCGCCAGTCTCCAAAGTTGCCGGCTTGGTGCCACCGGTGGAGCGGTCGCCCTGCAGACCCGGGTCGGTCTGCTCAACCTTCAGTTCAACCGAAACAGGCATTTCAGCGAAAAGAACGTTGCCCTCATGGAAGGACACCTGGCAGGTGGTTTCCGGAAGCAGGAACTTAGCACCCTCCGGCATCTGAGCGTCCAGGATGGAAATCTGGTCGTAGGTCTTGTCGTCCATGAAGACGTATCCTTCACCGTCGTGGTACAGGTACGTCATGTCGCGACGGTCGACGGTAGCAGTCTCAATCTTGACGCCAGCGTTGAAAGTCTTGTCAACAACCTTGCCGGTCAGAACGTCCTTCAGCTTGGTGCGGACGAATGCCGGACCCTTACCTGGCTTGACGTGCTGGAACTCCACGATCTGCTGAAGCTTGTTGTCGTGCTTGATAACTAGACCGTTTTTAAAATCTGCGGTGGTAGCCAACTAAACTCTCCTGAAATTGTTAAAAAGCTCTCTGACGAAACCACGATACTCCGTATCTCATCGAGAGAAAAATAAAACGCCGTGATGTTAGGCTCGCGGTTTCGACAGCTGCGTAATAATTTCCGGCTCGGTGTCGGTGATAATCAACGTATCTTCGATGCGCACACCGCCGAACCCCGGCACATAAATACCAGGCTCGATGGTCAACGTCATGCCAGCTGCCAACTTCCCCTTGCCGGTGCGACCAGCAAATGGAGCCTCATGCACCTCAATACCGATTCCGTGGCCGGTGGAATGAACGAAGTGCTCCCCATAACCAGCCTTTTCAATAATGTCCCGGCATGCTGCGTCTACAGCCACAACATCAGCCCCTGGCACGGCCGCTTTTACGCCAGCCAGCTGGGCTTCCAGCACGACATTGTAAATCTCTCGGGCCTTCTCGTCTGCGAACTCCACCCCGGCAACAATCGCGCCGTCCAAATCTGACGACGTATTGTTCGAATCGCTTTCGCTTGACGACGTTCCCGCCTCACCGGCAAAGAGGGTACGTGTCATATCTGAGTTGTAGCCCCCGGCAAAGGCGCCAAAGTCAATAGTGACCAGGTCACCTGCCTCGATTACGCGATCTTCCGCTCCGTGGTGTGGCTTGGCGGAATTCGGGCCGCTCGCGACAATCGTGTCGAAGCTAGGCCGATCGGCGCCATGCATGCGCATGCGGTACTCCAACTCTGCGGCGACTTCGCGCTCCGTGCGGCCGGCGACCACGATGCCGTCGTGAAGCAAGTCCTCGAATGCGCGGACCGCGATGTCAGCGACGTGGCGCAGAGCGACGAGTTCTGTATCGGACTTGACCTCCCGCAGTTTAGAGACGACGCCCGTAGTCGATACCAGCTCGAGTGCCTGTGGCCGGGCATCCTCTAGCTCTTGATAAGCGGCCATAGTGAGGAACTCAGATTCAACACCAAGACGCGAGATATCCAGCTTTCGGCATTGACCGACGAGTGCCACGCCGGTGTTGCGGGCGGTGAGTAACTCCACGTCCGGTGCCTGTTTGCCAGCCTGAACCGTATAGCGGCCGTCGGTGGAAAGCAGCGCTTCCCCACTGGCCGCAACAATCAAACCAGCATTCGAGCCGTGGAAACCTGTAAGCCAACCAACATGCGTCGGATCGACTGTGAGGAAACCGTCGCAGTCGTTGTCGGACAATGCGTCGATAAGAGCGGCTCGGCGGGCGGCGTAGTTCGTGGAGATATCTGTCATAGTTTCGTACTCACCCTTCTCAGTGCCATGGAATACCCATCAGTTCCGCATCCGACGATAACGCCCGCGGCAAGCGCCGACAGGTACGAGTGGTGCCGAAACTCCTCCCGGGCGTGAATGTTTGAAATATGGACCTCGTGGAAGCCCGCGCCGTCGGCAATTTCGGCAAGCGCGTCACGTAGGGCGACGGAGGTGTGTGTCAACCCCCCTGGATTGATAATGACTGGCCAACCGTAGTCGGCAGCTTCGTGAACCCACTCGATGAGTTGACCTTCATAGTTGGATTGGCGGCAATCCACTACGACGCCAAGCTCCTTGGCTAGGGTGCGAAGTTCAGATTCGACATCGGCCAAAGTAGTGGCACCGTAAATTTCTGGCTGACGCTTGCCTAGACGATCGAGGTTCGGGCCGTTCAGAACAAGCACGGTCGGAATCGCCGTTGTGGCATCAGTTGCTGCGCGAAGAGAGGTCATGAGCGGGCTGACTCCTCCGATGCGGCGTGCCCATTGTTGCAGAGCAGTTCGTATGCACGCTCGAGGTCATCCATTCCCGGGCCTTCAAGACGGGCTGTTTCACCGGGGTTGTCCAGAATAACGAATCGGATCGCACCATCGCGGTTCTTCTTATCCCTGGTCATAGCATCGTAGAGCTCGGTAAAACGACCTGCCTGGTAGGTCGTTGGCAGCCCAATGCACTCTAGGATGCGACGGTGGCGGTCTACGAGTTCCTGATCAATATGTCCGGTGATCTTGGCCAGCTCAGCAACATAAACCATGCCTACAGCTACGGCGTGGCCATGGCGCCAGCGGTAGTTTTCAAAGTGCTCAACGGCATGACCGAAAGTGTGGCCATAGTTCAGGATCTCACGGAGGCCAGATTCCTTCAGATCCTCAACGACAACGCGTGCCTTGACAGCAATCGCGCGCTCGACCAGTTCTGGCAGGTCACCGTCAACATCGAGGCAGGCCTGCGGGTTTGCCTCGTAAAGATCGAGAATCTTCGTGTCCGCGATAAATCCAGCCTTGATAATCTCTGCCGAGCCCGCAATCAGCTCGGCCTTCGGCAAGGTGCGCAGGACGTCAAGGTCACAAAACACCGCGGCAGGCTCGTGGAAAGCGCCGACCAGGTTCTTGCCGGCTGCAGTGTTGATACCGGTCTTACCGCCGACAGCCGCGTCGACCATGCCGAGCAGCGTCGTCGGGACCTGGATAACCTTCACTCCACGCATCCACGCGGCGGCGACGAATCCACCGAAGTCTGTGGCTGCACCGCCGCCAATCGCGATTACCGCGTCACGCCGGCCCAGACCGCGTTCACCAAAAGTGTCCCAAACTGTTTCAGCAACTGCGAGCGTCTTGCCCTCCTCCGCATCCGGAATCTGGATGCTGAAAGCGTCGACTCCCTTGTCCGCCAGTGCCTTGATGACGCCGAAGCTCAGCTCTTGAACGCTCCCCTGGTGAATTACCGCAACCTGGGAGGCAAAGGTAGCGGCCTCCGCAATCTGCTCGGTGAGTCCATGCCCCATGGTCACCGTGTACGGGGATGGGCCTTCAACACGGATTGTGCGGGTTGAGTTCATTGTCAGTCCCTAGTCGTTAGCGTAAGAAATGTATGGAGTTGCTGGTTATACGGCAGTGATTAGCTGCCGCCTTTTAAGAGTCGCCAGTTAAGCCTCGTCGCAGGTTTCATCGAGGTAGCTGAGGATCTCGGCCACAACGCGCTGCGGGGAACGTTCGTCGGAACGCACCTTGAAAGTGGCTGCATCTTCGTAAAAAGCTCGGCGAGCCTCATAGAGCGCGCGGTAATGAGCCTCAGGGGCATCCGCCTGGAGCACCGGGCGCGAATTGTTACCCGCTGTACGACGGACCCCCTCTGCAATGCTGATCTCGAGGTAGACGACGTTATGGTCTGCCAGCAGGTCACGGGTCGCCTGCGAAATCACGGCACCACCGCCAAGTGAGACGATTCCGTCGTGGGTCAGAGCCTCCGCCACGATTTGTTCCTCGATACGGCGGAATTCCGGCTCTCCCAGCTCGGAAAAGACTTCCCCACAAGTCTTGCCCATGCGCTGTTCAATCATCTCATCGGTATCGGTGAGTCTTGTGCTCAATGCACGAGACAGTCGACGACCGATGGTGGACTTTCCCGATCCGGGCGGTCCGACAAGGACAATAGTAGGAACGGACATTCCCCTCGTTTTACCCTTCTTCGTGTGCGCGACTGTGGCGCTATTTCCAATCAAGGCGACGTCGAGTCTGCTCCAAGTAGCCCTCAACGTTACGCTTGGTTTCCTCCAGGCTATCGCCGCCGAACTTTTCCATCACTGCACGCGCCAGTACCAGCGCGACCATTGCCTCTGCGACAACACCGCCGGCCGGGACCGCGCAGACATCAGAGCGCTGGTGGATTGCGGTAGCTGCATCGCCGCTGGCCATATCGACGGTCTTCAGCGCACGCGGAACGGTCGAAATTGGTTTCATCGCAGCACGCACAACGAGAGGTTGAGCATTAGTCATGCCACCCTCCAGGCCACCGGCGCGGTTAGTTTCCCGATCCACGCCGTCGTCGGTACGCACCATTTCATCGTGAGCCTCGGTGCCACGGCGACGGGCTTCCTCAAAACCGTCGCCGATCTCCACGCCCTTGACGGACTGAATTCCCATCAAGGCAGCCGCAAGCTGCGAATCCAGACGGGCATCACCGGAAATGTGCGATCCCAGACCCACCGGCAGACCGTGGACAACGACCTCGACGATGCCACCGAGGGTGTCGCCCTGCTTCTTGGCGGCCTTGATTTCGTCAATCATCGACTCCTCCGCAGCTGCGGAGAATGCACGCACTGGCGACTCGTCAATCTTGTCCTGATCAGCGAAGGTCGGCAGTGGCCCCTCGTAGGGCTCCGAACGACCGATGGAAATAACGTGGCTGACAACTTCCACACCGAGAGTCTCACGCAGAATTAAGCGTGCCACAACCGATGCCGCCACACGTGCTGCAGTCTCGCGAGCCGATGAACGCTCCAGGATGTTTCGAGCATCGGTGTGGTTGTACTTCAGCATGCCGTTGAAATCGGCATGCCCCGGGCGCGGGCGGGTTAAGGTGGCGCCACGAGCTGTATCCAAAACAACTGGGTCAACTGGATCCGGGCTCATGACCTCAGTCCACTTGGGCCATTCGGAGTTGCCGACCATAATGCCAATCGGCGATCCCAGCGTCTCACCATGTCGAATGCCAGTCAGCAGGGTGACCTCATCAGCCTCAAACTTCATTCGCGCCCCGCGACCATAGCCGAGGCGGCGGCGTGCGAGGTGGCGTGATACGTCATCTGTAGTCAGGGGAAGTCCGGCTGGCGCGCCTTCTACGAGAGCGATAAGCGCTTTGCCGTGAGATTCACCCGCGGTAGTCCAACGAAGCATAGGTATCATAATGTCACGTTTGCCGTACTTCTTGTGCATTTGGGGGCATACAAGTTTCAAATATGCCCCATTTCATCGCCCCTGGTCTACCGCTTCAGGGGACTTGTAGGTACCCTCCGCTTATCCCCCACACAATGGCGGTTGCTGCAAGCATCGCAGGCCCATGAGGCACGCTCGCCGGTACAGGCGCTGTTTTTGCTTTACGACGGTCACCCCAGCCCCGCTTTCCCGCGGTGACTCCTGCCATGAGGAGAGTGAGTCCGGCAGCCAACAGAATTGCCACTGCAATCCAAATTGCTGTCGCCACTGGCTCGCCCGATACCAGACCGACACCGCCCCCGAGAATTGCTGCGAGCTTCACATCTCCAGCCCCCATAGAGCGTGGGTTGAAGATGAAGACTGCTACATAGAGGCCAAACCAGAGGCCTATTCCTGTTCCTATGGCTGCGACTGCACTGGCGAGATTGTCAGCCAAGGTGCTCTTTTGCTGGAGCACCATTCCAGTGGTTGCTATCAGACCCACTGCCCCTAGCACTAACCACCAGTTCGGTAGTCTTCGCCGAGTCACATCCAACCAGCAGCCAATACCGCCCCAGCCGAGTACAAGCATCACGACTAGGAAATAGAAAACCCGGTCAAGGTAGACCGGGGCAATCCTGTGCTGTCCAATCGGAGACAGCCCTATCTCAGTTATTCCCCACCCCATAACTTTGGGATTGTAACGGTTGTGAGCTAGTTCGGCAGCGCTGCACGCATCGCCTCGACATCGGGAGTGCGTCCAGTAAACTGCTCAAACTGTCCCACCGCTTGATGTAGCAACATGGACAATCCACCGACCGCCTGTGTCCCTCCGCGTTCCGCTGCTTTCACAAGTGGGGTTGGCCAGGGATTGTAAATGACGTCGAGAATCTTCGGTGCTCGAGCGAGGTAGCCAGCAACCGACTCAATTGCGGCTGACGGCACCGTAGAGACCAGCACGTCGGCATTACCAGCAATATCTGCCAGGTTTGGAACATCAAAAGTCACCCAAACAAATTCCATCCCCAGCGCGGCAGCTAATGGTTCAATGTCATATGCGCGCTCGGAGCGCGCTACCACGGTCACATGATTGACCCCCAGCTGCGACAGCGCCCAAAGTGCCGGCCGTGCTGTGCCACCGGCACCAACAACAACGGCGCGGCCACGTGGTGCGTTCGTGCAGTCTATCTCGCGCAGTGCTCCCAGTACGCCGTCGCCATCGGTGTTGTCGGCAAACCAATCCGAATCGCGACGGACCAGAGTGTTCGCTGAACCAATGAGCCTCGCGCGCTCACTGACTTCATCGGCGAAGTCCAGCGCGGCAAACTTGCCGGGCATCGTGACGGAAAACCCCTGGAAACTGGGGTCTGCGCCACCAACGACGTCGGCAAGCTCTTCGGCGTTGCATCGGATGCGGTCATAGTGCCAGTCATTCATTCCCGCAGCGCGGTAACCGGCGTTGTGAATAGCCGGCGAGTACGAGTGATCAATCGGATCTCCCAGCACGGCTGCGCGATGAGTTATAGGCATAGGAGTTCTACCTCTTAGCGGTTGGAATCCAGCACGCCATTGTTGCGTGACTCGTCGATAGCGGCCTCGTGCTCTTCGAAGGTCGTGCTAAAGACAGTATTTCCTTCCTTGTCCACCGTGACAAAGTACAGCCAGGTGCCGTCAGCCGGATTTTCCATGGCACGAATCGCCTCGATGGAGGGCGAAGCAATGGGGGTTTCCGGCAGCCCCTCCTTGGCGTAGGTGTTCCACGCGGTCTTTCGCGCGCGGTCCTCATCCGTGGTTGCGATTTCCTGATCTGGCAGGTCGTAGTTGACTGTCGAGTCGAACTGCAGCTGCATCGGTTCGTCGAGACGGTTGAGAATAACGCGAGCGACCTTATCGAAGTCGCCATCTGGCGCCTCCATCTGGATCAAAGAAGCTGCGGTAATCAGCTCGTATGGAGTAAGACCAACCATGTCCGCTGAAGCCATGAGACCCGTGTCCTCATAATTCTTCACCGATTCCTTGACCAATTTTGCAAGCATCTGTTCGGGCGTCTGCTGCGGGTCAAGGTGATGAATACCCGGCGTAATGAGTCCCTCAAGACGACGAGGGTCGTTGCCACGCGCAGCTACCGCGTCCCGTGCCCATTCTGGAACACCCAGCGCGGCCAAATCGGCCTCGCCAGCAGCACGTTCGAGATCGGCCTTGGATACGCAGTCATTGTCTTCAACACAAGTGGCCTCAGAAATAAGCGAGAAAATTCCCTTACGTACATCCGATGAGGACACAATGCGGGTATCGGCGAAACGGGCGCCAGTCGGAATGTCAACGGTACCGACCTGATTTTCGACATCCAGAAGAGCCTCGACGGTCTCGTCGGCCTTCATCCGCTGATGGAGTCGGTAGAAACCAGGCTGCAATTCACTTGAATGAGAGTTCTCATTCGCGGCCTGGATGAACGCACGGGAAGACTTGACGACGCCGCTTTCCACCAACTGGTTGGACAAATCAGTAAGTGACGTGCCTTCACTGACCTCAACAATCGTCAATGGACCCTCAGCTTTGCCATCGTAATCGTCAACAATGCCGCCACGGTTCCAGACGAGGCCAATCACTCCGAGGACCAACACGCATAACAGGACAGAAGTCACATTGATTGCCACTGCCGTTTGGCGGTGACGAACTCGAGACTTTGTCCCACCGCTGCGAGCACCAGCGCGGTCCCGGTCGGCACCGCCGCTATCAGTGCGGCGCGCAGTCTGCGCGTCTTTACTCATCAATAATCTCCTCGAATGCAGCTCACTCTCCCATCGGTATCAGCAAGGAGTCTTCCCGTTCGGGTACGACACGCGACTGATAACGACTGGTGCGACATAGCTTTACGACGAAGTCGTAGCACTAGGTTGCATTGTAGGTGTGAATCGCCACTTCAACTTTTCAAATCCTATGCACGCGACAAACGTGCTTAGGTATTACACACTTAATAATTGCGCAAAGGTGGGTGAATTGTCACCTTTCGGTAACTTTTGTGTGCCCCCTTAGTCGGTATTTCCGTCCAAAGCTTTTGCCCGTCTGTCCAACCAGGACTGCAGAATTTCTACTGCCGCAACCTGGTCAATAATCTTCCGCCCGGACTTAACATCAATACCTGCTGCGTGCAGCCGTGATTGGGCCATTACCGTCGTCATCCGCTCGTCGGCGTAATGCACTACGACTCGGTCACCGAGTCGGCGCTGCAGCCGGAATCCAACGTCAGTAGCTTTCCGCGCAGAAGTCCCGAACGAGCCGTCGAGCATGAGGGGCATGCCGAGAACAATCTCGACGACCTCAAGTTCAGTGGCAAGTTCCACGAGCCGGTCAATATCCGGCCCGTCAGGATCTTTTCGCCCCGTTGCTCGAGTGACTGTTTCAACCGGGGTCGCCAGGATACAGTCGGGGTCAGAGACCGCGACGCCAACGCGGACATCGCCGACGTCGATTCCGAGCCGTCGACCCCGACCGGGATCATCCTGACCGGGGGTATCAATACGGGGCTTAGCCATTGTTTACTGCTCTTCCGATAGCACAGCCGTTAATTGGCTACTTGGACAGTTCGGCCTCAACCGCGGCCAATGCTGCGTCGATTCCGGAAGCATCAGAGCCGGAGCCCTGTGCCATTGCCGGTTTACCGCCGCCCTTGCCGCCGACCTCAGCGCCCATCAGCTTCACCAAATCGCCGGCCTTAATACCGCGATTGACGGCTTCATCCGAAACCGAGGCCACAAACGGAACCTTGCCGCCAGCGTTGGAAATCAACGCAATGACGCTTGGGCGATCCGCAAGGCGCTTCGCCAAGTCATTAGCCAGCGAACGGATGTCCTTCATCTCCGTACCGTCGGGAAGCTTAAGGCCGAGGTAGGTGACATCGCCGATGGTGCGAGCGGACTCCAGGTGAGACGCGGCATTGGCCAGCAGCTGTCCGGCCTTGAAATCAGCGAGCTGCTTCTCTGCAGCCTTGAGCTTTTCAGCCAGTGCTGCAATGCGGTCTGGCAGCTCAGCAGAAGGAGCCTTGAATTCAGTGGCCAGTCGTTCAGCCAGGAGACGCTCGGTGGACAGGTAGCGGAAGGAATCCATACCCGAGTAAGCCTCAATACGGCGCACGCCCGATCCGACCGAGGACTCGCCCAGCACAGCTACCGGACCAATCTGCGAAGAATGCGAAACGTGGGTACCGCCACACAGCTCAATTGAGAACGGGCCACCGACCTCGACAACGCGGACGATGTCGCCGTAGTTCTCGTTGAACAATGCCATGGCACCAGCTGCCTTGGCCTCTTCCAAAGGCATCTCGGCAGTATTGACAGCCCAGTCGTTGTCGACAGCCTCATTGGTGATCTGCTCAATCTCACGGAGCTGTTCCGGTGTGAGCTGCTCACCGTACTTGAAGTCGAAACGGAGGTAGCCCGGCTTATTCATGGAACCAGCCTGAGTTGCAGTATCCCCCAGTACCTGACGCAGAGCACCGTGAATCAAGTGAGTTGCAGTGTGCGCCTGACGAGCACCGTGACGCCACTGCTCGTCGACCAAAGCTTCAGCGGAGACACCCGGAGTGAATTCACCAGCGGTGACAATGCCTTTGTGCAGCCACAGCTTCTTGCCCACCTTTTGAACATCGTTGATGTGGACCACAGCGCCGGAATCAGTCACGATACGACCACGGTCAGCCAGCTGACCGCCGGCCTCGGCGTAGAGCGGAGTGCGATCGAGGATAACCTCAATCTCATCGCCCTCTGCGGCAAACGACTGCTTCTGGCCATCGGCAATGATGCCAAGAATCGTGGATTCGTCGGCAAGCCGATCGTAACCAGTGAAGGACGTCGGGTGTTCATCGATGAACTCGCGGTAGACATGCAGGTCGGTGTGAGACTGCTTCTTTGCCTGGCTGTCGGCCTTTGCGCGCGCACGCTGCTCAGCCATCTCGCGATCGAATTCCTCGCGGTCGATGGTCAGGCCGGCCTCTTCGGCCATCTCGATGGTCAGGTCGATTGGGAAGCCGTGGGTGTCATGCAGGGTGAAGGCGTCGTGACCGGATAGAACGGTTTTACCCTCTGCCTTGGCCTTGGTGGCAGCACGTTCGAACAGCTCCTCACCGGCGGACAGAGTCTTGGTGAAGGTCTTTTCCTCGGCGACGGCGACGCGGCGAATACGGTTCCAGTTCTCCGCGATCTCTGGGTACGACGGGGTCATGGTCTCGGCCGCAATACCAATCAGCTTCTCCAGCACTGGACCGTTAGCGCCGAGCAGACGCGCAGAGCGGATGATGCGGCGCAGCAGGCGACGCAGGATATAGCCACGATCGGAGTTCGAGGGGGTGACACCGTCGAGCATCAGCATCAAGCCGGTGCGGCTGTGGTCGGCGATGACGCGGAAACGGATGTTGTCCTGGTGGTTGGAGCTGTACTTCGAACCGGTGAGCCGCTCAGCTTCGTCGATAACCGGACGCAGCAGATCGGTTTCGTAGACGTTGTCGACACCCTGTAGCAGGAAAGCAACGCGCTCGATGCCCATACCGGTATCGATGTTCTTCTTCGGCAGTGGGCCAAGAATCTCGAAAGAGTCCTTGCCTGTTCCTTCGCCACGCTCGTTTTCCATGAAGACGAGGTTCCAAATCTCGATGTAGCGATCCTCGTCCGCCTCTGGGCCACCGTCAGCACCGTACTCCGGGCCGCGGTCGTAGAAAATCTCTGAACACGGGCCACACGGGCCAGGCACACCCATGGACCAGTAGTTGTCCGCCATGCCTCGGCGCTGAATGCGCTCTTCCGGCACACCAACCTTCTCGTGCCAGATGTCATGGGCCTCATCGTCATCGAGGAAAACCGTCACCCACAGCTTCTCAGCCGGGATGCCAAAGCCGCCGTCCTCAACAGCACCAGTCAGAAGGCTCCATGCATGAGTGATGGCACCTTCCTTGAAGTAATTTCCGAAGGAGAAGTTACCCGCCATCTGGAAGAAGGTGTTGTGGCGGGTGGTGATACCCACCTCTTCAATGTCCAGTGTGCGCACGCACTTCTGAATTGAGGTCGCGGTGGAGAAGTCCGGAGTCTCATTGCCGAGGAAGTAGGGCTTGAACGGCACCATGCCGGCATTAACGAACAGCAGGTTCGGGTCATCCAAAACCAGGGAGGCACTGGGGACCTCGGTGTGTC
Source organism: Corynebacterium sp. HMSC077G07 (assembly GCF_001809225.1). Classification (NCBI taxonomy): domain Bacteria; kingdom Bacillati; phylum Actinomycetota; class Actinomycetes; order Mycobacteriales; family Corynebacteriaceae; genus Corynebacterium; species Corynebacterium sp. HMSC077G07. Next base: position 52,703 of record NZ_KV796527.1, read on the forward strand.
CCGCCTTTACGAAATGCTGGATGAAGCGATTTCGAATTTCATGAGTCTGCACGGTGTTCTACTTCCTCGTTTCACGTCGAGCGTCCGAGATGTTTAATACAAAACTAGCAGTCTACCCGCTCGGTTCGAGCAACTTTAAAACCACCCCACCGGCACCCCGTAGATTCCGACCGATCTCGCCTACTTCGATTTCCGGCGGCTCCCCCGGATAATTCGGCGAATGCGTCCGAGGTATTCAGCCATGCCGTTTTCACGACCGTGATTGGATGGGACGAAATAATCAGTGCCCACCAACTGATCTGGTGGATACTGTTGGGCGACGACACCCATGGGGTCATTGTGCGGGTAGATATAGTCCACCGCGTGACCAAGGTCCTTAGCCCCGCTGTAATGTCCGTCCCGCAAATGTGGTGGCACCGGTCCGGTCTTCCCGGAACGAACATCCTTCAATGCCCCGTCGATTGCGCTTATGACCGAATTCGACTTCGGTGCTGTTGCCAAGTGAATCGTGGCCTGCGCCAGCGTCAGCCGGGCTTCCGGCATCCCTATCAAGGCAACTGCCTGCGCCGCGGCGACGGCGGTTTGCAGAGCTGTCGGGTCGGCCATACCGATGTCTTCGCTGGCCAGAATAACGATTCGGCGGGCAATAAACCGAGGGTCTTCCCCACCCTCAATCATCCGCGCCAGGTAATGCAGGGCAGCATCGACATCAGATCCGCGAACGGACTTAATAAACGCGCTGGTGACGTCGTAATGCTGGTCGCCGTCGCGGTCATAGCGAACCACGGCTCTGTTGATCGAATTGGCAAGCGACTCAGCGGTAATCTGCTCACCATCGGCGACGGCTTCTGCGGCTGCCTCGAGGTACGTGAGGGAACGACGAGCATCACCAGCTGCCAGCGCAATGAGCTGTTTACGTGCATCGTCTGTCATACTGACGCGACCATTCAGGCCGCGCTCATCGGTAAGTGCTCGATCAATGAGCGTGCCGACGGCTTCGTCGTCCAGTGACTGCAACTGCAACAGCAGTGACCGACTGAGCAGCGGGGACACCACTGAGAAGGATGGGTTTTCCGTCGTTGCCGCGACGAGAAGGACAATCCGGTTTTCCACGGCACCCAACAGGGCATCCTGCTGGGTCTTGGAAAAACGGTGCACCTCGTCGATGAAGAGCACCGTTTGAATGCCCTGGTTAACGAGCGTGCGACGAGCAGTGTCGATAACCGCACGCACTTCCTTTACCCCGGCATTAAGCGCGGAAAGCGCTTCAAAGTGTCGTCCAGTCGCCGCGGAAATCAAACTGGCGAGAGTGGTCTTGCCAGTTCCGGGAGGGCCAAACAAAATAACGGAGGTGTCGCCGCCACCTTCGACCAGACGGCGCAACGGTGCTCCGGGGGCTAACAGGTGGTCTTGACCAACGACTTCATCGAGGTTTCGCGGTCGCATCCGAACCGCCAACGGCGCGTGTGCACCTGGGTGAAAATAGGCGCTCGCATCGGAGTTCAGGCCAGTGCTTGCTGGCCCCGCACTCCGACCTTGGCTCTTGGCCGCTGTAGGTCCGGCGACCGAAGGCTCGTCGAAAAGCCCTGGAGCGTCATCGGCGGAGCCGTTTGCACCGCCTGACGGCAGCTTATTCGGATCCGCCACGTGTGCCCTAGCCTTCCTCTTGCTCTAAGAAATCGATGACTGCATGCGCGAACTGTTCCAGCTCGTCGGCACGATCGTCCTCACACTTATGGGCGAACTGTGCAATCGCGCGAGCCGTGTTAGCCATGTCGCGCCGCTCCAGTGCTGAGCCGCCAACTTCCGGCTTCAGGTCCGTGCGTCCTTCATGCCCCACCCACAGCGCTTGTTTTGGAGAACCGAAGAAGGAAACCGTTGCGGAGATGAAAAACCAACCGAGCAACGCCGCAGCGATGAACGCCATCAAACGGCGGTCGCTCGTGCCGCGATACCAATGGTCACGAATCTCTTCCATCCAGGCACGGACAAACACGTCGACCTCTGCCTCCGATGGACGCTCCACGAAAACGTGCAGCGGGAAGCCTGCGACGACGCTGGCCACGTCGAAGATGACATCGCGGTAACCAGCCCACTCATAGTCGAGGAACTGGACCTTATCCGCCAGCAGAATGTTGTCCGGGGCGAGGTCAAACGGAGTAAACGCCCTATGCGTGCCCTTCTCAATTCGACGAGCAGCATCCTCACCGAAAGAGCGCACAGCGTCGGGAACAGGAATGCCGGACCCCTCGACAGCTCGCATACCAAAGCGAATCCCCGACACAATGCCGTGGTCACGCGCCTCGAGAGCCTCGCGATCGACCTTGTTCTTCACCCACATACGACGACGCAGGGTCTCAAATCCCTCTTCACGAGTATGCGTGTGAATATGCATCCGACCCAGCGAAGCGCCGAGGCTGCGGAATGCGCGCAATCGTCGCTCTTCATCGCCACGAAAGAGTACGTCCGCAAGAGTGTCCACGACACCGACGTCGCTGAGAACCAATAGCTGCTTTGAAACATCGTAAGCAAGAAGCTGAGGCCCCGGGCGGACGTCGTCAGGCAGTGTATTGATGAACTGGTACGCCACGACTTCCCGTAAAACGGCGGGATCGACGCCTTCAGTCGTCGTAGGAATTTGCTTTACGACGACCGTGCGTTCCTGCATAAAGGGATTTGTGGCGACCCGTACGCGGACAACAAGAGCGTTTGACTGACCTGTAAGTACTTCTGGATCCGACAACACTGGAGTGCCGCCGAATCGTGCGGAAAGCAGTGTCTCTGCATCTTTAACTACGCTGTCAACTTCTGCTGCAGCGTCGTCCGAGTACTCCATTGAATGCCCTTTCAATGAGCCAGTTTCAGTCAGGCGATACGGATGTTGCGTTGTGGCCAGTACCGCCTTGGTTAGGAGGAATTGGCGCCACTCGCGCTGTTCACGCTGGAGTGGCAGATCACATTCCTCGCAATGTGATTTCTTTGTTTACTTGCTGTCGCCTGCGTCGGCTGCTGCCTTAACGCCGTCTGCCTTCTGCTTTGGCTTCGGCTTGAAGTCGATACCGGTCTCCTTGCGCTGCTGAGCGGTAATCGGAGTCGGGGCGTCAGTCAACGGATCAACGCCGCCACCGGACTTCGGGAAGGCGATAACTTCGCGAATGGAGTCAACGCCGGCCAGCAGGGAAACGATACGGTCCCAACCGAATGCGATACCACCGTGCGGCGGAGCGCCGTACTGGAAGGCATCCAGCAGGAAGCCGAACTGCTCCTGTGCCTCTTCCTCGCCGATGCCCATAACATCGAAGACGCGCTTCTGGACATCTGGGCGGTGAATACGAATGGAGCCGCCACCAATTTCGTTACCGTTGCAGACGATGTCGTAGGCGTAAGCCAGTGCGTTGCCAGGATCCTTGTCGAAGGTATCCATGTGCTCTGGCTTCGGCGAGGTGAAGGCGTGGTGCACAGCAGTCCACTGCGAGTGGCCCAGGGCAACGTCACCGGAAGCGGTAGCGTCGGCAGCCGGCTCGAACAACGGTGCGTCGACGACCCAGGTGAATGCCCAGTCGCCTTCCTTGATAAGGCCGAGCTTCTTGGCAATCTCTCCACGAGCAGCACCCAGCAGTGCACGGGAGCTCTTAGCGTCACCTGCAGCGAAGAAGATGCAGTCACCCGGCTTCGCGCCTACGTGCGCCGCGATGCCTTCACGCTCTGCGTCAGTAATGTTCTTGGCAACCGGGCCGCCCAGAGTGCCGTCCTCCCCAACAAGGATGTAGGCCAAGCCCTTTGCGCCGCGCTGGCGGGCCCAATCCTGCCAAGCGTCGAGCTGACGACGAGGCTGCGATGCGCCACCGTCCATAACAACTGCACCGACGTAATCGTTCTGGAAGACACGGAAAGTGGTGTCCTTGAAGAACTCGGTGCACTCCACCAGCGGAATGTCGAAGCGCAGGTCCGGCTTGTCAGAACCGTACTTCTCCATGGCCTCCTTGAAGGTCATGCGTGGAATCGGGGTCTGAACAGTGACACCGGCCTCGGCGAAGATAGCAACCAGAATCTCTTCTGCCAGCGCAATGACATCGTCCTGCTCGGCGAAGCTCATCTCAACGTCGAGCTGAGTGAACTCCGGCTGGCGGTCAGCGCGGAAGTCCTCATCTCGGTAGCAGCGGGCGATCTGGTAGTAGCGCTCCATGCCAGCGACCATAAGCAGCTGCTTGAACAACTGAGGGGACTGCGGCAGTGCGTAGAAAGTGCCCGGCTTCAAACGAGCCGGCACCACGAAGTCACGAGCACCTTCCGGCGTAGAGCGAGTCAACGTCGGGGTCTCGATTTCGGTGAAGTCGTGGCTGTCCAGCACCTTACGGGCTGCGCGGTTGACAGCCGCACGGAGACGCATAATCTTGGCCGGGCCTTCACGGCGTAGGTCTAGGTAGCGGTACTTCAGGCGGGCTTCCTCGCCGACAGTGCCAGAAGTTCCAACATCCTCGAGCTGGAACGGCAATGCCGCCGACTCGTTGAGGATGGTCAGCTCCGTAACATTGACCTCAATTTCACCCGATGCCAGGTTCGGGTTTTCGGAGCCCTCCGGGCGCTTCTCAACGACACCGGTGACCTGAATGCAGTATTCGCTGCGCAGGTGGTGTGCACGCTCAGCAACTTCGCTGTTGCGGAACACAACCTGGGCGTAACCGGAGCGGTCACGCATGTCGATGAAGATCACGCCACCATGGTCACGGCGGCGTCCTACCCAACCGGTCAGGGTTACTGTGCTGCCGGCGAGGTCAGCGCGGAGGTCTCCGGCAAGATGCGTACGAAGCACTGCGAATTGGTCCTTCCAAAATTGGTGCTATAGGGATTAACGCTGTGGATAGCGGTTTCGTCCGTGTAGTCTACCTTGAAGCCAGAAAGGTGAGAAGAAGACCCCGGCTATTTTGCTTATTACCGGTCATCGCCTTGGGCCTACCTCGGGCTTCATGTACTCACTTAGACAAAGTTCTCCGTAGATCCTGACGTTGATTTACATGCGGATACTATGACGCAGCGCTATTCAATGGCCCGTTTTCCGCACCTTATGCAATAGTCTTACTCCTATGACCTTCCGGAATGACTTCCAAAAGAGCTCGGCTCGTGCCGAGCGACGCTCGGGTGGTGGCCGCGCTATCGCCGTAGGCGGTGGCGGTATCGGCGGCCTTGTCCTCATCGGCCTGTACTTACTTCTCGGCGGCGACCCGGGACAATTGGGACAGCTGACAGGTGCCCAGAACAACCAGTCCTCGCAGACTGCACAGCAGTCCCCTGGCGAGGATCCCTGCAAGACCGGCGAAGATGCCAACAGCCGCATCGATTGCCGGATGGAATTCACCGGTATTTCGGTCGACCGAGTCTGGGAAGAACAACTCCCCGCACAGGCCGGCATCGAGTACACGAACCCAGGCTTAGTCCTCTTTGAAGGCTCCACTCAGTCGGGCTGCGGCGCAGCGTCCTCGTCCACCGGCCCGTTCTACTGCCCCGCCGATCAAACGGCCTACTTCGACACGGAGTTCTTTAGCACCCTGGAGCGCATGGGCGGAGGCAACGGACCGCTCGCACAGGAATACGTCGTGGCCCACGAATTCGCCCACCATATCCAAAGGTTGGAGGGCACACTCGGCCGCAGTAACTACAACGAACCGGGCCCCGATTCCGACGCTGTAAAGATCGAGCTGCAGGCCGACTGCTACGCGGGTATCTGGGCTCATTACGCGGACAAGGGGCCGGACGCAATCCTCGAACCGCTTTCCGACGAGCAAGTTGCCGATGCCCTCAAAACTACGAAGGCCATTGGCGATGACACCATCCAGCAGCATTCCGGCGGTGGTGTTCAACCGGACTCCTGGACCCACGGCTCGGCCGAGCAGCGTACGAAGGCATTCCTCACCGGCTACAAGTCAGGAAAGATGTCTCAGTGCGACACTCTCGAGCGCGGCGTCTACAGCTAGACTCCGCACTCAACAAATGCGCGTTTCCTAGATGCGCGACTGCAACTCCTGAACCAGTGCATCTAGGGCGACTGCGTGCTGCTCGTGGGACTCAAGGTTCTTCAGCTGAACCTCGCCCGCGGCCAATTCAGACTCGCCGAGGACCAACGCAAATCGGGCTCCAGCGCGATCGGCACCCTTCATCGCGCCCTTCAGACCGCGGCCGCCGTAGGACATATCTGCGCGGATACCCGCTTGGCGCAGCTTATTGATCTGCACCGCCATAGCGTGAGCGGCTTCTTCACCGAGCGCAACACCATACACATCGACGCGTCGACCATCGCTGGCATGCTTGCCCTCTGCTTCCAGTGCGAGCAGCGCGCGATCCACACCCAAACCAAAGCCAATTCCAGACAGCTCTTGGCCGCCTAGCTGCGCCATCAGCCCGTCGTAGCGACCACCGCCGCCGATACCCGACTGAGCACCAAGGCCGTCGTGAACAAACTCGAAGCACGTCTTGGTGTAGTAGTCCAGTCCGCGCACCATTCGAGGATTGATGACATAGGGCACCTTCATGTCATCCAACAGTCCAGTCACAGCTTCAAAGTGACCGCGAGCGCTGTCAGAAAGGTGGTCCAGCATCAGCGGCGCGTCGGCAAGCATTTCCTGCATTTCCGGTCGCTTATCGTCGAGGACGCGCAGCGGGTTGATGTTTGCACGGTGGCGCGTTTCCTCATCCAGAGGCAGGTCAAACAAGAACTCCTGCAGCTTAGCGCGATATTCAGGGCGGCAGGTGTTGTCGCCAAGGCTTGTCAGTTCAAGGCGGAAGCCTTCGAGTCCGATACCGCGGAAGCATGCGTCGGCAAGCGCGATGACTTCAGCGTCCAGCGCAGGATCATCGACGCCGATTGCCTCTACGCCCACCTGCTGCAACTGACGGTAACGGCCTGCCTGCGGGCGTTCATAGCGGAAGAATGGCCCCGCGTAGGAAAGCTTGACCGGCAACTGACCGCGATCCAAATTGTGCTCAATGACCGCGCGCATCACGCCCGCGGTACCCTCCGGGCGCAGGGTGACGGAGCGGCCGCCGCGGTCGGCGAACGTGTACATCTCCTTGGTGACGACGTCCGTCGATTCACCTACGCCACGTGCAAAAAGCCCGGTGTCCTCGAAAATTGGCAGCTCAATGTGCTCATAGCCCGCAAGTCGTGCGCGGTGCTGGAATGAGTTTCGCACCGCCTCGAATTCGCGGGAGACCGGCGGGACGTAATCCGGCACGCCCTTGGGCGCGGAGAATGGCTTCAACTTCTTTGGCTTCTGGCTAGAGTTCACCCCGCTAACTCTACCTGCCAACTCTCACGAGGTGTCAGCCAGGCTAGGTGAGGTTTTGCAGGAACGGGTTGGTCGCGCGCTCCTCGCCTATCGACGATGCGGAGCCATGGCCCGGAAGAATCATGAGGTCATCCGCCAGCGGGAGGACCTTATCCTTCAACGACTGCTGCATGTGCTCCGGACTACTGCCCGGCAAATCTACGCGACCGATAGCCCCCTTAAAGAGGACGTCCCCGCTGAAGACAATCTCATCTTCCCCATCGGAAGCGCGCAGCATCACGCATCCCGGAGAGTGACCCGGAGCGTGAATGACTTCGAAATTCAACCCTGCCCACTTTACTTCGTCGCCATCCTCGAAGAAATCGGCTTCCGTATAAGCCTGCATAGAATCGATGTCAAAGAGGTGTCCGAAAGAAGAACCGCCGAGCTTCGGATTGGCCAGCAACACATTGTCGCTTTCGTGAATGAAGACGGGGATATCCCAGAAGTCGGAGGCCTCCGCGACATCGCGGACATGGTCGATATGACCATGGGTCAGCAGAATTGCTTCCGGCTTCCAATCTCGCTTCTCAACCTCGCCGCGTACTACCTCGAACGCCCCCATGCCCGGGTCAACAATGACGCATGGGGTGGACAGGCCGTCCATTTCCGGAGCGCCTGTTGCCACGTAGCAGTTGGTTTGAAAAGGGCCGGCTGCAAAACCAAATATCTCCATGGCGCTCCATTGTAACGATTGTGTACAGCCCCCGGCAGGCTATTTGCGCCTTCCAACAACGGGAAGAGAGCACCTTTCCCCTTGCTCGTTGGCCTGTCATCTCGCAAATGGGAAGCAATCCCGGGCATAATGGTCGATTGTGTACGCGACGGTGACCGACTGAGCTGTTACTTCAAATGCGGTCACTATCAATGGGCAAAATCGTCCGCTGGTGTTCCGTCACCAGCAATAGATGACTAACAGATACGGAGAAAGACTAGTGGCCAATAATGAGCAAAGGCGCAAAGATGCGATGCGGACGCTCGAGCGCGAACTTAAGCGCCGTGCACGTGCCGAGAAGCTGAAGCCACTGGGCGTTGTCGTAACTACCTTGGCTATCCTGCTCTTTATCGGTGGCGGCATCTACTTGCTGACCACGGCTGGCGGCGCTGACGACAATGAGGCCGCTGATGAATCCACGACTCCAGTCGAACCTGCAGCTCTGACAGCTACTCCTGTCAGCGGTGAAAAGGTTCCAATGAAGCGCTCTTCCCCACTTCCGGAAACCGTGACCTGTGACTACCCGGATGATGGCGAGGCATCGAAGGACATAGATAAGCCAGCTACCGACAACGTTCCCGCCACTGGCACTGTAACCATCACCCTGAAGACTAACCAGGGCGACATTCCGATGGAGCTGGACCGCGCTATTTCACCTTGCGGCGTCAATGCAATTGAGCACATGGCCAAGTCCGACTACTTCAATGACACTGTGTGCCACCGTATTACCGGTGGTGGCCTGAACGTTCTGCAGTGTGGCGACCCGACTGGTACCGGTACCGGCGGCCCGGGCTTCAAGTTCGCTGGCGAATGGCCGGTCAAGGATTCTGGTCTGGATCAGAATACCCCGTTGGTGTACCCGAAGGGCTCTATCGCCATGGCAAACCCGAGCGACCCAGATGCCAACGGCAGCCAGTTCTTCCTCAACTGGGCAGATTCTCAGCTGCCTCCGCAGTACACCGTGCTTGGCTCCATGACTGACGAGGGCACCAAGACGGTTGCGGACATTGCGAAGAACGGTATCGAGGGCGGCGGTACCTCTGACGGTAAGCCAGCTAAGGAAGTCCGTATTGAGAAGGCGGAAGTCAAGTAGCTGACTCAACTGACTGATTCAGAAATTAATCAAAAACAGGGCCAAGGTGTTTCACCTTGGCCCTGTTTTAATACCTACGCGGCCTCATCCTTTTTCACATATCGATGGGCTGCTAAACCGCCTACTGACCAGAAGTAATGCGGTAGACATCGAAGACTCCCTCGACACCGCGCAGAATGTTGAAGATATAGCCCATCTGCTTAGTGTCCGAAACCTCGAAGCTAAAACGCATTACGGCAACGCGGTCATCGGAGGTATGGGAGGACGTCGACAGGATTGAGACCTTCTGATCGGAGAAGACGCGAGTAATCTCCGAGAGCAGTCCATGACGGTCAAGTGCTTCGATTTGCACCGTAACCATGAAGACCGCACCGGAGGAATCTGTTGCCCAGGAGACCTCGATAATGCGCTCCGGCTCCTGGTGCAGCTTCTCCGCATTAGTGCAGTCCGTACGGTGCACACTGACCCCACCGCCGCGGGTGACGAAGCCAAAGATGGCATCGCCCGGCACAGGCGTACAGCATTTGGCAAGCTTAGCGGCCATATCCGCGCTGCCTTCTACCAACACACCCGTGCTGTCAGCGCGGCGCGGAGTGTTGTGCACGTTCATCTTTGAAATTGGCGTGCGGGAGACCAACTGCTCTTCGGCATCGTCCGCGCTCGAGAACTGCGCCATCAGCCGGTGAGTCACATGCTGCGCTGAGACCTGCCCCTTACCGATAGCGGTATAGAGCGCATCGACATCCGCATAGTGCAGCTCGGAGGCAATCTGCTTGATGGACGCCGGAGTGAACAGGCGGTGCATCGGCAGACCGCCGCGCTGTACCTCTGCAGCCAGTGCGTCACGGCCGGCATCGAGTGCCTCCTCGCGGCGCTCTTTGGCAAACCACTGACGGATCTTTGCCCGCGCACGTGGAGTTTTAACAAACTTCTCCCAGTCCTTAGACGGACCGGAATCGGCATCCTTGGACGTGAAAATCTCGACGCGGTCGCCAGTTTTTAGCGGTGATTCCAACGCCACTAGCTTGCCGTTGACTTTGGCACCAATACATCGGTGACCTACTTCAGTATGGACCGCGTAGGCAAAGTCGACCGGCGTGGAGTCCGCAGGCAATGTGATGACATCGCCCTTAGGTGTGAACGCAAAAATTTCAGTGACTGAGAGGTCATAGCGCAGGGAGTCCAGGAACTCGTTAGGATCTGCGGCCTCCCGCTGCCAATCCAGCAGCTGACGCATCCACGCCATCTGATCGACTTCGGCGGAATCTCCCTTGTGAGAGCCCTTGGTTTCCTTGTAGCGCCAGTGTGCGGCAATGCCGTACTCAGCGTTGTAGTGCATCTCATGGGTGCGAATCTGCACTTCTAGCGGGGAGCCACCTGGACCGATGACCGTTGTGTGCAACGACTGGTAAACCCCGAAACGCGGCGCGGAAATATAGTCCTTGAATCGCCCCGGCATAGGTTTGAACAGCGAGTGGACGGCACCCATCGCGGCATAGCAATCCTTGGTCGTGTCCACCAGAACTCGAAGTCCGACCAGGTCAAAAATCTCGTCGAACTCATGGCCGCGGACAATCATCTTCTGATAAATCGACCAGTAGTGCTTCGGCCTGCCCTGTACCTCAGCAGCAATGTGAGACTCCTTCAGATCCTTCTGAATCATCTCGGAGACTTCCTGGATGTACCGGTCCCGCTGCGGCGCTCGATCTGCGACCAAACGCACAATCTCGTCGTACTTCTTCGGGTACAAAATGGCGAAGGAGAGATCTTCCAACTCCCACTTCACGCTGGCCATTCCCAAACGATGCGCCAGCGGTGCAATCACCTCGAGGGTCTCACGGGCCTTCTTAGCCTGCTTTTCCGGCGGCAGGAAGCGCATTGTGCGCATGTTATGCAGCCGGTCAGCCACCTTGATAACCAGCACGCGCGGGTCCTGGCTCATGGCGATAATCATCTTTCGCACGGTCTCTGCCTCGGCGGCGGAGCCCAACGCGACCTTATCCAATTTGGTCACACCGTCGACCAGTCGTGCGACTTCTGGGCCGAAGTCCCGCTCCAGGTCCTCCAGCGTGTAATCGGTATCTTCGACCGTGTCATGTAGCAGCGCTGCCACCAGCGTGGTGGTATCCATGCCGATCTCGGCGGCAATAGTGGCGACTGCAAGCGGGTGAGTGATGTATGGCTCGCCGGATTTCCGGTACACGCCGTCGTGAAGGCGCTCGGCGGTATCGTAGGCACGCTGAAGCACAGCCAAATCTGCGCGCGGATGCACCTGTCGATGCACCGCGACAAGGGGATCTAGCACCGGGCGGATTTTCGTTCTGTTGCCGGTAAGGCTTCGCGCTAGGCGGGCACCATAACGGCGTGCGGGCCCTTCAGCCATGACTCATTCACCCCTTATTAACCACGTACAAAGGCAGATCAGCAAGCTTCTCCCGAGCTCCCAGGCCTTCAACCTCCAGCACGGTGCACAGCCCGGTTACCTCGACACCAGCGGTCTCCAGCAGGGCGCGAGCTGCACACAGGGTGCCACCAGTTGCCAACACATCGTCGACAAGTACGGCCTTCTTGCCCTTCAGCTCAAACCCACTAGCCGGAATCTCAAGCGCGGCCGTACCATATTCCAGTTCATAGGTCTCGGTCAGCACAGGCGGTGGTAGCTTACCCTTCTTACGAATAGCGAGCACTCCCAGTCCAAGCTTGTACGCCACCGCAGAACCCAGCAGGAATCCACGCGCATCTAGGCTGCCTATAACATCAGCCCCGAACTCTTCCACCTTGGCGGAAATCTCGTCCACAATCAGGGCGAACGTCGTGGCGTCGGCAAGCGCCGGCGTCAGGTCCTCGAAGAGTACGCCCTCAACTGGAAAATCGGGCACGAACCGAATCTGATCGGCTAATGCCTCACGCGCGTGTGCATACGACACAGGTTTAAGCTCCTTTTCGGCGAAAAGAAAAAGTGCGGGTACCTGTCAACGATACCCGCACAATGCGCTTTTAAAGTAGTTTCACCCGAACCACTGGGAGGCGCTACCTCCTACTGCCCCGGACGCCAGGACAGCGGCTTGTCTTCATCGCCCTCAAGCTTCGGAGTCGTCACCGTTCGTTTCGGCGTCGACGGCTCCATCTCGCTTGCCGACGGCTCCTTCGAGCCCGAGTCCTCCGCAACATCAGTGGTGGCGGAATCGGTGCCCGAACCGGCTCCCTCAGATGCCTTTGCGCGGGCAGACAGTACCGCCTCTTCATGCTTGCGGTATTCACGCTGCCGCGACTTAAGAGACACCAACAGCGACGAAGCCAGGAAGATCGAAGAGAACGTACCTTGAATAATGCCGATGAGCTGAACGAGTGCAAGGTCCTTCAGCGTTCCGACCCCTAGCATGCCCACGGCGATGACCATCAGTGCCAGGATTGGCAGGAGCGTCGACACCGTGGTGTTGATAGAACGCATGATGGTTTGGTTGACCGCCAGGTTCACCAACTCGGCGTAACTTCTACGGGTCGATGAACGATAGCCTGCCGTGTTCTCGTCGACCTTGTCGAAAACCACGACGGTGTCGTACAGGGAGAACGACAGCACTGTCAGCAAGCCGATAATGGTTGCCGGGGTGACGTCAAGACCAATGAGCGCGTAGATGCCCATAATCACGATTGCATCCACAACCAGGGCGAGAATTGCGGCAATGGCCATGTCGCGCTCGAAGTGAATGGTGATGTAGATGAACACCAGACCCAGGAACACCACTGCAGCCAGCAGCATTCGGTTGGTAATCGAAGAGCCCCACGACTCCGACACGGTCGAGTCACCAATGGCATCCGGGGTCTGCTGCCCCTGTACATCGACGGGCTTGAATGCATCATTCAACGCGATACGAGCACTATTAATCTCGTCCTGAGTCAGCTTCTCAGAGGTGATCTCCAGGATTCGGCCCTCACCAGAACCGATAATTTGCACCAGCTCCGGCTTCACGCCGGTCGCCTCGGTGAAAACCTCCTCGGCCTGCTCAGTTGTCACTGAGGCCGGCGGCATAGTCATCTTGGTACCGCCCTCGAAGTCGATACCGAAGCTGAACCCGCGAATCAGCATCGCTGCGAAAGCAACAACGATGATGGCGACGGCAATCTGGTACCAGCGCTTCCGCTTGCCGACGATGTTGATTCCACCCTCGCCGGTGTAGAGGCGGCGGAAGAAGGAGTCGTCTTTCACGCTTTCTGGCTCAGTGATTAGCGCCGGATTCGTCTGAGTAGTATTCATGGATTCCTACTTCCCCTCATTCGCGCTGGAGTGAGCTGCACCGGTGTCGGCAGCCGTACTGGCGGAGGCATCGGAGGCTCCGGCCTTCTTACCGGCAGCTACAGTCTTATTCCTCTGTGCAATCTCCATGACCGAGCCGAAGCCGTTCATCGACGGCTTGGACAAAGCTGGCCACTTACGAGTAGCCAGGATGACCAACGGCGCAGTCACGAGGAAAGCCGTCACAATGTCGAATGCTGTGGAGAGACCAAGTGTGAATGCGAAACCGCGGACATCGCCAACGGCCAGGATGTAAAGAACCACAGCCGCAATGATGGACACAAAGTTACCCGAAAGGATGGTGCGCCGTGCTCGTCGCCAAGCGTGCGGAACCGCGGAGCGGAAAGTTCTACCCGCGCGGATTTCGTCCTTAATGCGTTCGAAGAAGACGATGAAGGAGTCAGCCGTTACACCGATGGAGATGATGATACCGGCGATGCCAGCGAGATCGAGCGAGTAGCCAATCCAACGACCAAGAAGGACAAGGACGCCGTAGACCATCGCTCCAGCTGCTGCCAGCGAAACCAGCGAAATCACGCCCAGGCCGCGGTAGAGAGCAATCGCGTAGACGACAATCAGGGCGATACCGATAATGCCGGCAAGCAGACCGGCTTCCAAGGAAGCCGAACCAAGCATGGCCGGGATAGTCGTGGTGGTGCCGCCCGGCTCGCCGTCCTCACCTGCGAACGACAGCGGCAGTGCACCATAACGCAGGTTATTGGCCAGCCCCTGTGCCTCGTCGATTGAGAAGTCGCCCGTGATGCGGGTGGCAGAACCAACTGGGGTTGCCTCCTGAATCACCGGGGCGGAAATGACCTTCGAGTCCAACACGATAGCGACCTGCCGCTGCAGGTAGTCATTGGTCAACTTGGTCCATGTGCGAGCGCCGGTGTCATTCTTCCCGGACTTGAAGCTAAAGGAGACCTGAATCTGACCAGACTGCTGATCGTAACCACCGTTAATCGGCGCATTGGTATCAATAGCGTCGCCGGACAGACGCTGGCCCTTGGCCTCGTCCTCCTGCCCAATCAACAGCGGAGCCTTGCCCAGGAAGATGGCTTTACCGCCTTCGGGCGCACAGGTCACCAGCGGCTTGGCCGGGTCATCGGCACCCTGTAGCGGATCAACTGCATCGCGGTTATCGCAGGTCATCAGCGCAGCGGCTGCAAACTGTGTCGTTGGGTCTTCGGACTGGCGAGTCGCCAACAGCACGTCACGAACCTTCGTACGCAGCTCGGCCGCTTCAATTGAGTTCGCCGGCTTTGCCGGAGCTGTTGCGTCCAACTTCGGGGCCTCGCCCAGCGACTTGGACAGCTCCTCGGGAACCGGCTGATCTGGGTTCTGTTCCTTGAAGGCATCAATTGCACGCTTCTGCGTTTCGTTCATGTCCTTGTAGAGGTCATCAACACGCTTGGCGGCGTCCTCCTTCGACAGGACACCGACTGACACCCAATCTTCAGCAGTCTTCTTAACTACCTCGCCAAAGGCAGCTTCATCAGGGCCCTGGGTGGGCTGTTCTACCGGACGGAAGAAGAGCTGCGAAGTCTGGCCGAGCGTACGCGCCTCCTGTGAGTCTTCACCCGGCACGGTAATGACCAGCGTGTCACCGTCGGTGACAACTTGAGCGCCGCTGACGCCCATGCCGTTTACGCGGTTCTCCAGAATCTTGCGAGCCTGGTCCAGCTGATCGCGCGTCGGCTTTTCGCCCTGCGGCACCAAGGTTACTCGGGTACCACCCTGCAAGTCGATGCCCAACTTTGGCTTGGCTGATCCGCCGCCGGTGAAAAAGACGAGTGCGTACGTAAGGATGAGGAAGCCAACAAACAGTGCCAACAGCCACTGCGGCCAGTTCCTCTTGAATGTATTCGCACCGGATCTGGATTTGCTGTTCAAAGCAAAGTCTCCTGAATCGTGACGTTTAGGTACTTAAGCGCTTCGGGTAGAAACGCAGGTCTATAACCGCACCGCGAAATCGCGCGATACCAGGAAGAGGCATTGCGGGCGTCGCTAAGCAAAGCTATAAACACCAACCGCTAGAGAATAACCGATTTAGCGTAGTGCGCCGGTTTTGACTTGTACCTATTTAGTGAAAATCTTGCCCACGCTTGCCGACGGCGAAACCTGGGACGCGCCCGCTAACCCCACGGCGCACGCTACAGCTTGGATGCATGCAAACCAGCAGGGCGTGGGCGTGCAAAAAACTGCTACTGCTTTTCGGTGGAAGTGGAACCGTCTGTACCCGTGTTATCCGAGTTACTCGGAGTATTCGGGTTCTCGACCTGCTCATTGATGTCCGAAGCGGCATTGTCATCCGGACCGTGGCCGGTGATTTCTTGGACATCGCCGACGTGGTAATCTGGCGCATCGGAAACACGGCCACGTCGATCACGGTGAGCGTAGCTAGCTCCGGTACCGGTGGTGAGGTTGCGGGCAATGGCGCCCTTTTCCCACCGGGTCACGATGCCGTCAGCGATAATCAGGTCGACGGTTGTTTCGGTCGTATCAACGACCACACCATGCATACCGGAACCGGTGATGACCTCTGCGCCCGGGGCCAACTTATCCTGCATGTCCCGAATGGTGCGCACCTGCTTGTTCTGCTTGATGATCTGCCAAATTGGCAGCGCCAGGAACAAGAAAATAAGTAGGAGGAGAATAGTTTGATCCATGTCTGCCGAGTTTAACGAATTGCCAGCTAGCAATTCCACACTGCCCCGGCCAGGTCGATGAGAAAGCTATTCTCCGATAGTTCCCTCCGGAGGCTGCAACCCCAAGTGCCGCCATGCTCGGGCAGTTGCAACACGTCCGCGCGATGTACGCGCAATCATCCCGGCACGGACCAAGTAGGGCTCGCACACTTCTTCCACAGTCGAGGGCTCCTCACCGACTGCCAGCGCCAGGGAATTCACGCCCACCGGGCCGCCACCGTGCCCCTTGACCAGGGCAGTCAGCACTGCGCGGTCCAAGCGGTCCAGCCCAAGCTCATCGACATCGAAGACAATCAACGCCGCCTTGGCCGCACCAAGATCAATAACGCCACCGGAGTGAACATCTGCGAAATCGCGAACGCGACGCAGTAGGCGGTTGGCAATTCGCGGGGTACCTCGCGAACGCGAGGCAATCTCCACTGCAGCCTCTGGGCTGATATCCACCCCGAGGATCCCAGCGGCACGGGTAACCACCTTTGTCAGATCCTCGACCTCGTAGAACTCCATCTGCGCAGTAAAACCGAAACGGTCACGCAGTGGGCCAGTCAGCATACCCGAGCGCGTCGTTGCGCCTACCAGCGTAAAAGGTGGAATCTCGAGTGGAATTGACGTAGCTCCAGGCCCCTTGCCCACGATGACATCAATACGGAAATCTTCCATTGCCATGTAGAGCATTTCCTCCACGGGCCTGGCAATGCGGTGGATCTCGTCAATGAAGAGTACATCGCCCTCGAGCAGGTTCGATAGCATTGCTGCCAAATCGCCAGCGCGAATAAGCGCCGGACCGGACGTCATTCGCAGGGACGACCCCATCTCCTGCGCAATAATCATGGCCATGGTGGTCTTACCCAGGCCGGGAGGTCCCGACAGCAGAATGTGGTCCGGAGTCACATTTCGTCCCCGTGCCCCGGAGAGCACCAAATCCAGCTGCTCGCGGACCTTGGGTTGGCCGATAAACTCCCCTAACGACTTTGGTCGCAGGTTCGATTCCGCATCGACTTCCTCGACCTGAGCGCGGGCATCGACATCACGTTGTGCACCATTTCCCCCACCGCCAAAATGGTCGTTGGCTGCTCCATCTAAAGAGTCCCTGAAGGGATTGCCCGACACGTTAAACTCCGTGCGCTCGATATCGCTCATAGTCCCCTCATCCTAGTGCACTGCCATTTTTCATCATCAATGTAGCTGCAGGTCCTCGACCTGGATTTACTTTTCGCCCAATGTCTTTAGCGCCGCCTTCAGCGCCATTGATGTATCCAAGGTCGGATCAATCCGAACAACAGTCTCCGCTGCCTCATTCGCATCAGCTTCCGGGAACCCAAGCCCGACCAAAGCACCAACGACCTGATCCAGATCTGCCTTCAAAACAATGCCAGGCGCTGCTCCGCTTGCAGCTTCCTCCGGCTGGGATACCGCCCTATCCGCGAAAACCTCGACCTTATCCTTCAACTCAACCAACAGGCGCTCCGCCAATCGCTTGCCGACGCCGTTAGCCGCCTGGAGGGCCTTGGCATTCTTTGAGGCAACCGCATTGGCAATCTCGGCCGGCGACAGTACCGATAGAACAGACATCGCTACTTTTGGCCCCACTGTTGAGACAGTGCGCAAGAGCGCAAACATCTCACGTTCCTGCGAGTTGGCAAAACCAAAAAGCGTAATCGCATCTTCACGAACCGCCATTGTGGTCAACATGAAAGTCTGCTCATGCCTCACCAACTGAGAAGCTAACCTGCCCGTAATGGTGACCAAATGCCCGACACCACCGCACTCGATAACGCAATAGTCCGCACCGAGATCGATAACCTCACCGCGTAGAGATGCAATCACTTCTCACAATTCCTTTCACTACGGCTTCCCGAAAGACACCGAGATAAACGCCGAACTCACAAGTGTGCTCTAGCAGGCTCCCCTACCGCGAGGGATTCTCACGGCGAGAAAGCTCCAACTCCCGCTCCTCGTGTTGCTTAGCAAGCGCAGCCAAGGTGTCGCGCTGGCGTTGCAGAACCGGACCACGCCAACAGTGGCAGATAGCGATGGCCAACGCATCCGCTGCGTCCGCAGGTTTTGGCGGAGTTTCCAACCCGAGGATTCTCGTCACCATCATGGTCATCTGCTTCTTATCAGCCCGACCGTTGCCGGTAAGCGCCTTCTTTACCTCCGACGGCGTGTACATATGCACTTCCAAACCGCGTCTCGCCGCAGCGAGGACAAGGACACCAACCGCGTGCGCAGTCTGCATTACGGTGGACACATTGCCGCGCTCGAATACCCGTTCCATCGCAACCACGTCCGGCTCGTACTCATCCATCCACTGCTCCACGGCATTGGAAAGCCGTAGAAGACGATCCTCCAACGATGCCGTGGTTGGTGTGCGGGCGACCCCCACCGCAATGGGAATGACTTTCCTGCCCTGAGCACCTTCCGCAATGGAGAGACCACAACGAGTAAGGCCAGGGTCGATACCCATCACCCGCAGAGATCCAGCTCGATAGTTCACCTCTCCACTAATACCACATTTCGAACAGCTGTTTGTATCGTAGCTACACGGGGTACCAACCGTTGGTTCTGATAGGTTTAACACCATGAATTCACCGAAGAAGCTCTACGGCGTTCTCGCTGCAGCTGAAATGGTCACGTGGGCTCTGCTGCTCTTGGGGCTGGCACTGAAGTACCTGTTCAAAGTCACTGACATCGCCACCACCATCTTCGGCGGCATCCACGGTTTTACGTTCCTGTGCTACGTAGTCACCACCATCATGGTGTGGATCAACCAGCAGTGGAGCTTTGGCCGCGGTGTCATCGGCCTCGCCTCTTCTATCATTCCATTCGCAACCTATCCGTTTGAACGAAACACCCTGAAGGCAGGCCTCTTGGATCGGCCCTGGCGCTTTACCGACGAATCCGAGGAGCCACAGGGCATTTTCGAGTGGGCACTCGCGATGATTATTCGCCGCCCGTTTATCTCGGCATTCGTCATCCTGATTGTTCTCGCCGTGGTCTTCACACTGTTGCTGATGGCGGGACCTCCGACTCAGTGGTTCTCTTAAAACGGTTCTACTAAAACTTTCAGAAACCAAAATCGGGTTTATTGGCAAAAGTGTGTCCGTCTGGCGTGTCGACCGGTGCGTCGGCGGGCGGGCACCCTTCGCTACTTACCCCAATGCGAGTTACTGACTGCGTTTATGACAAAAATGACCTGAAAAATCGTCTGATAGTGACATAAACTCGCACAGTTTCACATTTGCAGCCGTATTCACACGCGCAGCCCGTAATTTTTTGAGGTTGCCAGTGTGTCGGGTTGTCAGTTTTTCTCCTTAACCCCAGGGTGTGGAGCTACCCGCAGGCGGGCTCTGACCAGTCGCTATCCTGAGGATCAGACACACTCTTTGACTCTGTCTGTCTCCCCCCCCCCAAAAAAAAATCCCCATCGGACGACTCTCCGATGGGGATCTTCCATTCACACCAGCTCGCCGCGCAATTCAGCGCTGCAGACTACCCTGCACGAGCATCCTTTAACGCCGGGAAGCCGGTCAGCGGAACCGTCGCCAAGCAAACGCCTAGTCTTCGAGTTCGGCGATAACCTCGTCGCTGATGTCGGCGTTCGAGTAGACGTTCTGCACGTCGTCGGACTCTTCGAGAGCGTCAATCAGACGGAAGAGCTTGCGTGCACCGTCAGCATCGAGAGCCACCGTGGTAGAAGCGCGGTAGTCCTGATCTGCGGAGTCGTACTCCATTTCGGCATCGACAAGAGCGGTGCGGACATTCATCAGATCGGTAAAGGCGGAGACAACCTCGAACTTTTCGCCCAGGTCGTTGACCTCCTCTGCACCAGCATCGAGAACCGCCATAAGCAGGTCATCCTCGGTCAGCTCGCCCTTCGGCAGCTCGACGACACCCTTCTTTTCGAAGAGGTACGCCACGGCGCCGTTGTCTGCCATGTTGCCGTTGTTCTTGTTGAACGCCGAGCGCACATCGGAAGCAGCACGGTTACGGTTATCGGTCAGGCACTCCACAATCAAAGCGACACTGCCAGGTGCGTAACCTTCGTAGACAATGGTCTCCCAGTCAGCACCGCCGGACTCCTCGCCGGAACCACGCTTGCGGGCACGCTCAATGTTGTCGTTGGGAACCGAGGCCTTCTTGGCCTTCTTAATCATGTCATCGAGGGTGGGGTTACCAGCAGGATCACCGCCGCCGGTACGAGCCGCGACCTCGATGTTCTTGATCATCTTTGCCCACTCTTTGGCGCGCTTGGCGTCATTAGCAGCCTTCTTGTGCTTTGTGGTTGCCCATTTTGAATGACCCGCCATGTGCTAGTTCCTACCATTCCTCTCGTCAATACCCATGTAGATGGGAATTCGTCAGGTGTTCATTATACAAACCGGGGATTTAAATGCCGACAAGCTCTCGCAAAAAGAACTCGTGGAGCCGCGTCTCCCCCGTCGACTCCGGGTGAAAGCTGGTGGCCATCGCAGCCCCCTGCCGTACTCCGACCACTGTACCTGCGGTCTCTCCAGCCGATTCTGGCACCCGCGCTAGCACCTCAACATCATCACCGACACGCTCGACCCACGGTGCGCGAATAAAGGCGGCGTGTACAGGCGGCTGGTCACCACTGATCGCCAGCTGCGGAATATCCAAGTCAGTTTCGAAGGAATCCACTTGCCGGCCAAATGCGTTACGACGGACGGTGATGTCAATCGCCCCCAGGCTAACGGCATCCGGACGGGTATCGAGCACTTCGTCGGCAAGCAAAATCATGCCGGCGCAGGTGCCATATGCCGGAAGGCCATCGCGGAGGGCTTCCCGCAGCGGGTCTTCAAGCTCATTGAAGACCATCAGCTTGCTCATGGTTGTGGACTCGCCGCCGGGCAAAATTAGGCCGCTAAGCCCTTCCAGATCACGGGGCAAGCGCACCTTTCGGTGCGGGACGCCGAGCTGGTCAAGCACATATCCGTGTTCGGCAACGTTGCCCTGAAGAGCGAGGATACCGATTGTTTCCTGTGTCATTAATCTAGGTTCTCACTGCGAGCATCGAAGTTCGTCGCCACTGGCACGGGCTCGACACCCGGGGCCAGGCTTCGGGTCAGCCCTTCCTGCGTGACGACGGCCACGAGCTCGCCCTTTTGGTTAAAGATGCGACCGTGAGTCAATGCGCGACCCGCGTGCGCCGATGGCGAAATCTGGTCGTAGAGCAGCCATTCATCCGCACGGAACGGACGCATAAACCACATCGCGTGGTCGAGGCTGGCTTCCTGGACCTCAACGCCTGGATGCGGAACGAGTGCCGATGACAGCAAAGTCATATCCGACATGTACGCCAGCGTGCAGACGTGGAAGGTCTCGTTATCCGGCAGGCGATCCTTGCACCGGAACCATACCAGCTGCTGGGACGGGGTGTACTTGTTGTGTTCGAACTGATCATCCGGCACTACCCGGATATCCCAGTCCGCCCACTCGCGCATTAGTAGACGACGTGTGTTCGTCATCTCAGAGGTGTCGGTGACCACATCTTCAGGATCTGGCACCTTGCGCATCACGTCAGAGTGCTCGAGTCCCTCATCCCCCTTACGGTGGAAGCTGACCTGCATGACGAAAATCGTACGGCCATCTTGCACAGCTTCGACGGAGCGGTGGCAGAAAGACCGTCCATCGCGAATACGCTTGACCATGTACACCGTCGGGATATGGGGGCGGCCCGGGCCTACAAAGTAGGCGTGGAGGGAGTTCACCGCGAAGGTATTACCCACCGTGCGCGTCGCCGCGACGAGGGACTGGCCGGCAACTTGGCCACCGAAAGTGCGCTGCAGGATTGACTTAATGACTGGGCCACGGAAAATGTCCCGGTCAATCTGCTCCAGATCTAATACCTCGCGGATGTTAGCCATTTTTACCAGCCACGCTCAGCGAGTCGGTGCGGCTGCGGAATCTCGTCGACGTTGATGCCGACCATTGCCTCGCCGAGACCGCGGGAGACATCAGCGATGACCTTCGGATCATCGTAGTGCTGGGTTGCCTGGACGATAGCCTTGGCGCGCTTCTCCGGATCACCGGACTTGAAGATACCGGAACCAACAAAGACACCCTCAGCACCGAGCTGCATCATCATTGCAGCGTCAGCCGGAGTTGCAATGCCACCTGCGGTGAACAGCACGACTGGCAACTTACCGGTCTCAGCGACCTCGCGTACCAGCTCGTACGGTGCCTGCAGCTCCTTGGCGGCAACGTAGAGCTCGTCCGGAGCCATAGAACGCAGACGGTTAATCTCAGCGCGGATGGTGCGCATGTGAGTCACAGCGTTGGAGACATCACCGGTACCGGCCTCGCCCTTGGAGCGAATCATGGCAGCGCCCTCGTTGATGCGGCGCAGAGCCTCACCCAGGTTGGTCGCACCACAGACGAACGGCACGGTGAAGTCAAACTTGTCGATGTGGTTCGAGTAGTCGGCCGGGGTCAGAACCTCGGACTCGTCAATGAAGTCAACACCGAGGGACTGCAGAACCTGTGCCTCAACAAAGTGGCCGATACGGGCCTTGGCCATAACCGGAATGGAGACGGCATTGATAATGCCCTCAATCATGTCCGGGTCAGACATACGTGACACGCCACCCTCTGCGCGAATATCGGCGGGGACGCGCTCCAGCGCCATCACGGCAGTTGCGCCGGCATCCTCAGCGATCTTGGCCTGCTCCGGAGTAACGACGTCCATAATGACGCCGCCCTTCATCATCTCAGCGAAACCGCGCTTGACGCGTGCGGTGCCCTGCCCGGAGTTGTTCTCAACCGTGCTCAACGAACCCTACTTCCCTAATAAAACTGGTGAATGTGACTGTTTGTAGTCGTTTAACACTATAACGCCTGAACTAGACAGTGCTGTTCATTGAGTCAGAAAACACCGCGAACTTCCAGCACAACAGCGGGTTTTCCCACAATTAAGCCGTTGTCAGTCCATCTGCAACATCGAAATATTCCGGTTCAGGTGCAGTGCCCGCCAGCCGCAGCGCGCGCACTAGCGGCCTGGCTCGCAGTGCTTTCGTATCCGTCACCGCATCATTGTAGAAACGGCGGGCGAGCTCGAGCCGCGTATGGGCGTCAGAAAGCTCAATTGCCATCGTCCGGTCCACGGGCTGTTCCCCATAGAGCGCCACAATTTTCCTAGTCAGTTCGTTTTCCACGTCTGCACGCTGCCCAGTGTTGTTGGCTCTAAGTGGTGTGGCTTCCACCTTCGCCACTACCCCGGCGAGTTCCGGGTAGGCGGCACGAGCGACTGCGGCCCTTCGCCCCAACGCCGCTTCCAGTGAAGAACGCGCCAAGTCCGTGCGAATGTGCATACGGTTCAAACGCGTCGCTGTCGATGAAGCCACCAAACCGCTAACGAGTACGACAATCAGCGCAATGACTAGGACAACGACCCAGATTGGAACGGTTACGTCCACCGAAAACCCACTTTCACTCCGCTGCGTTTAATCAGCTAACACGACGGAAATCTCTATGGCGCAATGACGACCTTTTCGCCATCCATGCGCACCGTATCGTACACACGCAGAACGCCGTCGGCGACCTGCGACCAGTCATACTCCCAAGCCCGCTTATGCCCGAGTGCGCGAAGCTCCTCCCCCAACTTTGGCTGCGTCAAAAGGCGTACGACTGCATCCGCAAGGTCTGCGGAGTTACCGTTTTCAAAGTGAAGCCCGTAATGGCCGTCGTCAAGCACGAGTTTGAACGCATCGATGTCGCTGGAGATCACCGGCGCACCCGCCGCCATCGCCTCTACCAGCACGATGCCGAAACTCTCCCCACCACGCTGCGGGGCAATGTACGCATCCGCATCGGCGAGTATTGACGCCTTAGCATCCTCCGACAGTCTGCCGACGAAATGCAGGACATCTGCGTTTCTGCCCGCTTTACGACGAGCTGCCGCGACATCACCATCACCAACAACACAGACCTCAAGCTGTGGAATCTCTGCACGTATTGCCGGCAGCGCGTCGAGCAACACGTCAAAGCCCTTACGAGATTCGTCGAAGCGTCCGAGGAACACGAGCCGATAGACCCCCTCACGCCGTGGCGGGATCTCAGGCAACGATGAGGCGGCCGGGCAGGACTCAAAATCTCCAACACGGACACCATTGGGAATGAGAACCGGGTCGCCGCCGAGTTGCTCAACCTGCCAGCGACGAGCCACTTCCGAGACAGCGATGCCTCCCCGAATGCGTTCAAGGTACTTCCGCAAAAATGGCGTGGCCAACTTCAATGCTAGGGAGTCCGTCGCCGCAGAGTGATAGGTCGCGACAATCGGCCCGACCGAGTTTACTAACGACAGCATTGAAAAACTGGGCGAATTCGGCTCATGGATATGAAGAATGTCGAAGCTACCCTCCTCAATCCATGTGCGGACTCGACGGCTGGTGCGGGGACCAAAAGATAGCCGAGCGACCGAGCCGTTATACGGAATCGGGATGGCGGCACCACCTCGAACAACGAAATCCGGCACGTCCGCCTGCGCGCTAGCTGGGCCGATAAGACTGACCTCGTGGCCGCGACGGATAAACTCCTCACACAAGTCAATCGCGTGAGCTTGAACCCCTCCTGGGACATCGAACGAGTACGGGCACACCATTCCGATTCGCACGGCTACTTTGACCTCTTCTTATCCGCCGGCCACAGTGGCTGCATCATGTGCCAATCCGCTGGATGCTGGGCAATATCAGATTCAAAAACAGTAGCGATGTCCTGGACAATGTCAGGTAGATCGCGCCCCTCAGTCGGCACGAATGGATGCGCTACAAAACGCCAACCATCGCGCGTGTAGGACAGGCCCGCGGGCATAAGCCGAGCGCCCGTGTCCTGTGCCAGCTTTGCTGCACCGACCGGCATTGTCGTCTGCTCGCCGAAAAAAGTGACCGGGACCCCGTGGCCGCCGAAGTCACGATCAGACAGCAGGCACACAACGCCACCTTCTTCCAATCGCTTCTGCAGTTCCGGCATCGCGGGTTTGCCACCGGTAAGCGGGAGAATGTGGAATCCGAGGGATTCGCGGTACTCCACGAAAGCGTCGTAAAGTACCTCTGGCTTCAGCCGTTCCGCCACGGTACTGAACCGACCATGGCGGGAAACGAGCCACATACCTGCCATATCCCAGTTACCAGAATGCGGCAGTGGGATGACGATGGAATCTCCGGCCTCGAGGGCCTCAGCAACTCGTTCGAGCCCATCGCTGGTGGATTCGACCGTGTCTGCCAACTCTGGCGACGCGATGGAGGGCAACCGGAATGCCTCCACCCAATAGCGTAGATAGGAACGCATGGAAGCCCGAATAAGACCTTGCGGCACTTCCTCAGGCGGACAGCCCATAACGCGAGCCAGGTTCTTGCGAAGCTGGCGGGTAGTCGCTGGATTTGCTGCTACACGATCGGCGGCTATGTTGCCGATGCGGTAGGCCACGCGTTCCGGCAGCAGCCCAAAAATCTTCCACCCGGCCATATAGCCGAGCGCAACGAAATCATCTTTCGAGCGAGGCAGGAAGAAACTAGTCATCGTATCCTCCTTTAGTTGTTGGAATCAGCCGAACCCGTGGACTTCGTAGCAGAGTCAGGGTTGATAGATGAACTATCAGCTGCACCTTCTGGCGGGGCGATGGGATCCAACGCTCCTGGCTGCTTAGCCACCATGTACAAGCGCTGAACGACGGTGAATACCGACCCAATCGCCAGGAGCCACATCGCGACGTAGAGGGCATAGTCCACGCCAAGCCCCTGGAGCCCGACGCCAATTAGACCGATAATCAGGCGCTCCGCACGTTCGACGAGACCACCGTTGACCTTGAGGCCGCTAGCCTCTGCTCGAGCCTTAACGTAGGAAATGACCTGGGACGATCCCATGGTAATCAGTGTCAGAATGAGCAGCACTGAATCCGCGCCATGGCGATACACCACCCAATACGCTATCGCCCCGAACAGTGCAGCATCCGTAATACGGTCACAGGAAGCATCCAGCGTCGCTCCGTATTTCGTTCCCCGCCCTCGCAGTCTGGCCATCGTGCCATCGAGCAGGTCAAAAGCAGTGAAAATAGCGATTGACACCGCAGCTGCGAAAAGATGGTTGGTAGGAATCAGGATTACCGCAAGCAGAACGGAAACTACCGTTCCCACCAGGGTGACCGTGTTCGGGCTAATGCCGACCCGCAAAAGTGCAGCGGCAATCGGTTCAACTACTGGGCGGATTGGAGCCCTGCCACGGACACTCAGCATGCTGCCCCATCCTCTTGATTAAGGGCACGCCAGCCGTCGGCAAGCAACTCGCGAGTCTGACGAAGAGCCTGCGGTAACACTTTGGTGCCATCGATCACGGTCATAAAATTGCTGTCACCCGACCAGCGCGGTACGACGTGCATATGCAGGTGATCGGCGACCGAACCGCCGGAGGCTTTGCCCAAGTTGAAACCTACATTGACGGCGTGCGGACGCGAAACCGATTTGAGGGTACGAACCGCATGCTTGGCAAATCGCATCATCTCGGCTGTTTCTTCGTCGGTCAAGTCCTCAAGGTTGGCGACTTCGCGATATGGAACCACCATGAGGTGCCCTGGGTTGTACGGGAACAGATTCAGAACGGCGTACACCCACTCGCCGCGAGCGATAATGAGTGCTTCCTCATCGCTTTGCTTCGGCAAATCAACGAAGGGGTTACGGGATGGCTTGGAGTTATGCACACCACGCTTGACGATGTAATCCAGCCGGTACGGTGCCCATAAGCGCGTGAGCCGATCCGGTTCGCCGTAACCGCTGTCGACGTATACGCCATCAGACGATTCCTGCTGGCCGGCATTGCCCTGCTGCTGCGGAGGCAACTCTTCACTTCCCGACTGATTCACTGCCATCCCCTTCGTTGCGTGGCCGGGTCCCCATTCGAGCCCCGACCACATATATTTCTCTGCTGTAGTTTACGACCTCGCGGTCAACTTCTTTGGATTACCACGCGTGGTTCACCAGTTAAAACAACGCGGTCGAATTAGAGAGCGTTAACGACCTCTAGAGAGCAGAGACATTCTCCTTGTTCGGCTGTTCGTTATTCCGCGAAGCAACCCAATCACAGATGATGTCCACAGCCTTCTCAACTGCCACCCCGTTAATCTGGGTGCCATCGAGGAACCGGAAGCTGACGGCACCTGCCTCAATGTCACGGGCACCAGCCAGAATCATGAACGGAACCTTGGCCTGGGTGTGGTTGCGAATCTTCTTCTGCATGCGGTCATCGGACGTATCCACGTGGACACGGATGCCACGAGACTTCAGCTGTGCAGCAAAGTCCTCCAGGTGTGGGATACAGTCATCCGCAACCGGAATACCAACAACCTGTTCCGGAGCCAGCCAAGCCGGGAAAGCACCTGCGTAGTGCTCCAATAGGACGCCAAAGAAACGTTCGATGGAGCCGAAAAGCGCACGGTGAATCATAATCGGGCGCTTCTTGGTTCCGTCAGGTGCGGTGTACTCGAGCTCGAAGCGCTCCGGCAGGTTGAAGTCGAGCTGTACCGTCGACATCTGCCAAGTACGGCCGATGGCATCGCGGGCTTGGACGGAAATCTTCGGACCATAGAAAGCGGCTCCGCCCGGATCAGGAACGAGCTCGAGGCCAGAAGCATCGGCAACGCGCTGGAGAATAGCTGTGGACTTCTCCCAAATTTCATCCGAGCCGACGAACTTCTTTTCGTCCTTCGTAGACAGCTCCAGGTAGAAGTCATCCAGGCCGTAGTCACGCAGAAGCGAAATGATGAAGTCGAGGACATTAGTAAGCTCTTCTTCCAGCTGATCCTCGGTGCAGTAGATGTGGGCATCGTCCTGCGTAAAGCCACGGGCTCGGGTAAGACCGTGGATAACGCCTGATTTCTCGTAGCGGTAGACGGTGCCGAACTCGAACATACGAATCGGAAGTTCACGGTAGCTGCGACCACGCGATGCGAAAATGAGGTTGTGCATCGGGCAGTTCATCGGCTTGACGTAGTAGTCCTGCGGAGCCTTGGTGCAGTTGCCGTGTTCGTCATATTCGCCGTCGAGCTGCATCGGCGGGAACATGCCATCCGCGTAGAAGTCAAGGTGACCAGACTTCTTGAACAAGTCACCCTTAGTTACGTGCGGCGTGTTCACAAAGTCATAGCCCGCTTCGATATGACGGCGACGGGAGTGCTGCTCCATCTCGTTGCGGATGATGCCACCCTTGACATGGAATACCGGGAAACCAGAACCAATCTCATCCGGGAAGCTGAACAAATCCAGCTCGGAGCCCAAACGGCGGTGATCGCGCTTCTCAGCCTCGAGCATGCGGTCAAGGTACTCGTCTAACGCTTCCTTGGACTCCCACGCAGTGCCGTAAACACGCTGCAGGTTATCTCGAGATTGGTCACCCCGCCAGTACGCAGCGGAAGAACGCGTGATCTTAAAAGCAGGGATGTAACGAGTGGTCGGCACGTGCGGGCCGCGGCAAAGATCAAACCACTCGGTCTCGCCAGTACGCGGATTGACGTTGCGGTAGCCGGTCAAGGTCGTACCTGCACCACCGACGTCGACATTGGCCTCATCATCTTCGGACACCTTGCCGGCCGACTTTTCAACAATCAGCTCGAGCTTATACGGCTCGTCGGCAAGCGCTTCCTGCGCCTGATCGGCAGACTCGAACGCGAAGCGCTCGAATCGCTGACCAGACTTGATGATCTTCTTCATACGCTTTTCGATGCGCTTGAGATCCTCCGGCGAGAAAGGCTCATCGACACGGAAGTCGTAGTAGAAACCATTGTCGATGGCAGGGCCAATGCCCAGCTTCGTCCCAGGGAACTCCAACTGCACGGCCTGAGCCATCACGTGAGTCGCAGAGTGGCGGATGACATCGCGACCGTCCGGAGTATTCGCCGGAACGGGCTCGAAGACGGTTTCCACTTCTGGCTTAAAGGACAGATCCTTCAAATTGCCTTCAGGGTCGCGGACACAAACGATGGCGTCAACGCCCTTGTTCGGGAAACCCAGGTCTCTCATCGCCTCGCCCGCAGAAACTCCTGCGGGCACGGAAAACGGTGCTGGGGGTGCAAATTCTTCTGACACGGCGTGCGTGTACTCCTTTTCAAAGTGTCTTCGAAAATCACATACCTGGTGACCTTCGTCAGTCGTTCACACACTTTACCGCACGGTCAAAACTCAGGCCTCGAAAAGGTCCTGGGCCCAGTACTCCTCCTTAGAAGTTCCTCGTGGCATAACAAACACGGCGGATCCAATGTGGAAAATCCACTGATTGAGACGGTCGTTCTTGGACAGCCGCTCTTGAATCGGATTGAACTGCTCCAACGGGTCCTTCTGGAAACAAATGAATACCAGGCCGGTGTTGGTCTCGAATCGACCATTCGGTTCCGGTGGCAGGTCATAGTTGTAGACCCGTCGCAGAATCCGCTGATTAGGTTTCTCTTTCGGAGGCATTGACAGCGCAACATGGCTGTTCGGATCCGTCAGAGGCAGACCATATTCATCAGTCTTCGCCAGGTCGACGGTCTCAAACTCGTCCTTACCTCCAATTGGCGCGCCGGTGCCGATATCTCGGCCGGTAATAACAGTGCGGCTTTCGCGGTCCAACACATCCCAGCCTGGAATATCCATTTCGATACGGCGGACAACCATCGCTGTACCGCCCCGCAACCAATCCGGACCACTATCAATCCACACCTGCTTGTCGAATTCTTCACGAGTGCGCGGGTTGACCGTACCGTCCTTCTGACCGAAGAGATTGCGCGGGGTCTCGCCTTCCTGCGTAGAACCATTGGCGTGCTGGAAACCAGCTTGCACCCAGTGAACATCCAAATAAGAACCTGCATTTCGGATCATCATTCGGGCCGCATGGGAGACCATTACTGGGTCGTCCGCACAAATCTGCAGGCACAGGTCTCCGCCGTTCCACTCCGGGCGGAGCTCATCGTTAACGTACTTTGGCAGATCTCCCAGCCACTCAGGCTTCTGGTCTTCCCTATCGATGATTGTGAAGAAATTCTCCCCATATCCAACAGTGATAGTCAGATTGGCCGGACTCCCCATGAGCTCAGGTTCCAAGTCCGTTCGAGTAGCCTTGCCGGCTGTCATTCGGCGGGCATCATCCGTCCAGGCACGCATGAGGTTTTGGAGGCGATTGCGATCGACCCCCTTCTTCACGTTGAAGGCAATTAGCCATAGATTCGCCTGTGCGGGCGTCGCAATCCCCGCCTGGTGGGCGCCATCAAAAGGTACGGTTGCTGTCTGCAAAGGCGGTTTCGGCGGCTCTTCCTGTGGACGTTCCAACCCAATCGCCTGGGCTTCCGGCGCCCCCAGGGCGAGCGCTGAGGCTCCTGCGGCGGTGCCGAGCCCGCCAAGAAAACGCCTTCTGGAAAAGCCTTCGGACATTTTGTGCACTCTTACCTTTCTGATTACTTCGAACTGGAACACATGAGATGGCTGGGGATCCGCCAACTTTTCAATAGCTTCAACGCAACCACTGGCCTATCCAATTCGACCGTATCGAAAACCTTTTTCGGAAAAAGAAAAGCGCCGGAGTTCGTTGCATATGCTGCAATAACCTGCCAACTCCAGCGCTTCTGCCACCATTAGATTCAGCTAGTCAATTCCTCGACGTACCTGAGCTCACGCCCGCTTTACGACGAACGATTGCTTGATCAACTTGTCACAAAAATTAGTGGCCCGAGTGATCCATCTCACCGCCACCCATGTGCTCTGGGTTGTTCAGGTCACCGTCATTACCGTAGTCCTCTTCACCTGCTGGCTGGACACGAACCTCAACGTCCTGGGTAATGCTAGAGCCGTCGGAAAGCTCAATGACGAGCTTGTACTCAGCTCCCACATCCATAGCTTCATCATTGTTCATGATCATGAAGTGAGTGCTACCCGGTTCGAGAACGAGTTCGCCATTAGCAGGAATCGTCAAACCTTCCGGCACCTCGAACATCTTGCCGTCCTTGGTATCGTGCTGCTCGAACTTCGTGCCTTCCTTCAGCCCCTCAAGCTTGAAGGAGGAAACCTTGATGTCCTTATCGGTGTTGTTGGTCAGCGTACCGAAGATGGCGGTCATGCCCTTGTCAGCCGGCTTTTCCTTGATGTAGGCATCGGCCAGCTGCACAGCAGCATCACTCTTCTCCATCTGAGAGGTAGCTTCGGTCGCAGCGGAGGTTGCGGACTCAGTCACCTCAGCAGCAGTGTTATCGTCGGACGAGCATCCTGCCAGAGCAAGGGTCAGAGCTGCGGAACCAGCGATCAGTGTAGTTGCAGTGCGATTGAGCTTCATGTGTCTATTTTGCCTTTCGATTAATAACGATGACGACAGCGGCGATGATGACGATGAGTCCACCACCGAGGCCATAAGCCCATAGCGGTATTGACTTCGTTTCCTCGGCGTGCGCACCGGTCTGACGAGATTCTGCCCCGGCTTCGGCTGCGCCAGCAGCATCCGGATCAGCCACTGAAAAAGAGGTCTTTCCTCGGGTGGAGTGACCATCAGAGGAGGTGATTTGGAAACCAATGATGTAGTTACCAGGGCCTGGATTAATATCCTCAGGGATATCCAAAGAGACCTCATTACCCACTACCTCTGGCTCGTGGGAGTACAGGACTTCCTTGGCATCTGCATCACTAATTGCAACGGTGTTGAAATTGTTCTTGGGGTTGCCGGAGAACTTGAGAGAAACGTGGTGCGGAAATTCATCGAGAACCTGCTTGTCGCCTGGGTTAGACGACAGCACGGAATCGTGAGCATGCGCGGGGCCAGCATTAATAACTGACGCACCTGCAAAGACTACAAGCGCCGCAGCAGCGGCTACTGCACGCCGGAAACCCGACTTTGAGAACCGAAACGTTTCGCCTGAAGCGACCCGGGGACTCACTAGAACAGTTCAACTCCTTTAAGCGGGACAGTTCGAGAAGAACAGCAGTAGTCTGACCGCTGCCCTTATACCTATTGTCGGATGGTAGTCCAGAAAAGTTCCCGAGAGGGACGAATATAGTTCAGGTCACACAGCAAAACCCCGGCCGCGCAGTTTTTATACGATGCGTCGACCGGGGTTTTAAATGGTAGTCCCAACTGGGTTCGAACCAGCGACCTTTCCGGTGTGAACGGAACGCTCTTCCACTGAGCTATGGGACTCGGACAGAAAAGCACTAAGCCTTTGCTGCTCTGCGGAATAAGTTAGCACGCGTTTTGGAAGTTTCCCTAATTGGGTTGCATTGCGTTTGCGATTGCGCAGTTCGACGATTTATTACCCCACCGATGGAACTCCATGACGATAGCGACTCGATAGCCCCCAGTAACCAACCCACGAAAGCGAATAAATGACATCGTTGCGATTCAGAGGCATCAAAGGTTGGTCTTTAGCCCTACGCCCACAGGCACAATACAGATGTTCACCTGGTAATTTGTAATCAATCGCACAAGCACGCTAAAGTATCTTTCGCACCGCAAGAGAGCAATTGAGATTCTTCTTCGCTCTCCTTGCAACGTGATGCGGATGTAGCGCAGCTGGTAGCGCATAACCTTGCCAAGGTTAGGGTCGCGGGTTCGAGTCCCGTCATCCGCTCTGGTTTCTCAAGAAGTTAAGCTCTGTGGTATAACTTCGAGGCAACCACTGAGGCGGCAGCCTCACGGTGGAATGGCCGAGTGGCGAGGCAACGGCCTGCAAAGCCGTGTACACGGGTTCGATTCCCGTTTCCACCTCAGCAGAGATTCCTTACCGGTTTCGATGTAATGCGCGTTTAGCTCAGCGGGAGAGCGCTTCCCTGACACGGAAGAGGTCACTAGTTCAATCCTAGTATCGCGCACCACGTAAGCCCTTATGGGCGAGCGTATTTGCGGATGTAGCGCAGCTGGTAGCGCATAACCTTGCCAAGGTTAGGGTCGCGGGTTCGAGTCCCGTCATCCGCTCAGTGCAAAACCCCCTTCTCCTGGAAGGGGGTTGCGCTTGAAAGCTTCTATATAGCTTTTACCCCAGCGCGATTAGCTCAGTGGGAGAGCGCTTCCCTGACACGGAAGAGGTCACTAGTTCAATCCTAGTATCGCGCACCACGTAAGCCCTTATGGGCGAGCGTATTTGCGGATGTAGCGCAGCTGGTAGCGCATAACCTTGCCAAGGTTAGGGTCGCGGGTTCGAGTCCCGTCATCCGCTCAGACCAACTCCCTTCCGGGTATCCGGGAGGGAGTTTTCGTTTAACCTTTGTTAGGCAACCAATTTCGGGTTAAGTAGCAAAAAGTGTGTCTGACTTT
>NZ_KV796528.1:0-8084 GCF_001809225.1 Corynebacterium sp. HMSC077G07
GCAATGACCGCCTGACCCTACCGCCCGAAAAACGGCTTCCAAACTGACATAAACCTAGTCAGTAACTTCCGGCAAGTAGCCTATTGAGTGTGAACGACAACCAGGACACCTCCCATACCCCGGACACCTCGGTGAACGACAACGCCTCGGCAACCGACGCCACGTCCCATACCCCCGCAGCCCCCACGGCCCCATCCGCAGTGGTAGCGGGCCTCATCGTCGATGAGCTGCTGCGTCTCGGCATGGTCGATGCCGTGGTGTGCCCGGGTTCCCGGTCCGCCCCGCTCGCCCGCGCTCTGGTCCAGGCCGCCGACGCGGCGAAGGTTCGCCTCCATGTGCGCATCGATGAACGCTCTGCCGCCTTCCTCGCCCTCGGCCTGGCCTCGCGCACCCGCAAGGTGACCCCGGTAATTACAACGTCCGGCACAGCAGTGGCGAACCTCGTGCCCGCCATGGTGGAAGCCACCGCGTCGGGCATTCCGCTGTTGGCACTGACCGCCGACCGCCCCGCGCATTATCGCGGCACCGGCGCGAACCAGACCATCGTCCAGGACCGCCTGTTCGCTGATGCCTCTGTCGTCGAGTTCGATCTGGACGGCACCGCCCCGGTCACGAAGGCCACCGCCGCGCAGATCCGCGCTCGCATTGATCGCGTTGTCGCCGCCATGGCATCCGGCGCCGGCCACCTTAACGTCCGTTTTGTCGAACCGCTCGTGCCTGACGACGACTCCGTCGCCGACATCCCCGAGGGCCGCGCCGATGGCGGCCCCTGGACCACGATTGCGCCTACCAACAGCAACAACGTCGGCGTGGCCGCCACCGCAACCGGCCCGGCCAACGCGGCTAGCACAGCCACAATTGACATCAGCCGCCGCACACTCGTGATTGCGGGTTCGAATGCCCCGCACCTGCCGGCGCTGGAGGATTTGCCAACCATCGCTGAGCCGAATGCGTATGCGCCGGCGCACCCGGTGCACCCGCTCGCGGCGGGCACTTTCGCGCAGATTCCGCCGGAGCAGATCGTGCTGGTCGGCAGGCCGACGCTGCACCGAGGTATCTCTAAGCTGCTGGCCAATCCGGATATCGAGCTGACCGTTGTCTCCGAAGCGGAAAACCACGGTTTTGGGGTGGAGTTCCCGGATGTGACGGCGAACGCAAGGGCCGTCGTTAGGCATGTGCAGACTGTGGGGGAGCAGGACCCGCAGTGGACGAAAATCTGTGAGGCCGCCAGCGAGTTGGCGGTGAAGTCCGTGCGAGAGACGCTTACCGAGTCGATTGAAGCGGAGGAACCGCTGACCGGATTTCATGTGGCGGCGGCTCTGACGGACAGCCTGCGCACGGGTGACAATGTGGTGCTGGGCGCGTCGAACCCGGTGCGCGATGCGTCGTACACGGGCCTGCCTTTCCCCGGTGTGAACACGTATGCGGGACGAGGTGCCGCGGGCATCGACGGCACGGTGGCGACGGCAATCGGTATTGCGCTGGCGTCCGACCGCGAGCATGCCGACGAGATCCGCCCGCCGCGGACGATTGCACTTATGGGGGACCTGACGTTCCAGCACGACTCCGCAGCGTTGGCAATTGGGCCGCTGGAGCCGAGGCCGGAAAACCTCACCATCGTGGTGGCCAATGATGCAGGTGGCGGTATTTTCGAGACGCTGGAGGCGGGCAGCCCGGTTCTGCGGGGAAGCTTTGAGCGCATCTTCGGCACTCCGCAGGGCGTGGACTTTGAGGGCATCTGCCAGGCTTACGGGGTCGAGCACGTGCGCGTTGACCGCCTCCCAGATCTGCTCGCGCAGTTGCACCCGGATACCGACGTCGATGGCATCCGCGTCATTGAGGTGGCGACCACGCGTGCGACGCGTCGGCAGTTGCATCACAAGCTGGCATACAATGCGGAGATTGGGGTGCTGGACAAGCACTAGCTGGAAACAATCAGAGACAGAAAAATAGGAGGTCGCGACCGCCATGCAGTGGAAAACTGCCCTGGCCAATTGGCCGCGCTTCCTTCGTCAGGTACTGCTCTTTGTAATGATTTGCCTGTTGCTGTCGTGCCTGGCCATGGTGGTTGGCTGCTTCATTAATGACCGCAATATCGAGTCGAACATGGGGCAGTCCGTAGCCAACGTGCGCTCGGTCGAGCTCCTTCGCACCACGGTTGATTTCGTCGACGAGAATGGTGATTTTCAGTCGCCGCCAACCGGTTTGCTCTATCCCGTTGGTCTGGAAGAGGGGCAGCGCGTCCGCGTCGAATACGACCGCACTGATCCCAATGTCGTCCGCGTCGCCGGACGCACATGGACGTTGTCACTTCTCCCGGCGACCAGCATCGCTGTGGTTGCATTTCTCGTCGTCGCGCCGTTGTGGTGGTTGTCGTTGCGCGCAACCCGTCGTTTACAAAGAGATCCCCAAAAGGTAAACAGAGGGTCACTTTCGCTTTCCGACGAGATGGAAAACTAGCACCATGCGCGTTGCCATCATTGCTGAAAGCTTCTTGCCCAACATCAATGGAGTGACAAACTCCGTGCTGCGGGTGTTGGAACACTTACGCCGTGAAGGACACGAGGCGCTGGTGATTGCGCCGGGCGCTCGGGACTGGCAGGAAGAGGCAGAGTTCTACTGCGACTACCGCATTGAGCGTGTGCCCACTGTGATGGTGCCGTTGATTGATTCGCTACCGATTGGTGTGCCGAACCGTCGGGTAGCGTCGGCGCTGACGCAGTTTAAGCCGGATGTTGTCCACTTGGCTTCGCCATTTGTGCTCGGTGGTGCGGGCGCGCTGACTGCCAAGGCACTGGGCATCCCGGCTGTGGCCATCTATCAGACGGACGTTGCGGGTTTTGCCAAGAACTACAAGTTGGCGGGGCTCTCCACGGCCGCATGGTTGTGGACGCGCGTGATTCACAACTCCTGCGCCCGAACGCTGGCGCCGTCGTCGCCGACTATTGAGGACCTGCAGGATCACAAGATTCGTGATGTCTACCGCTGGGGCCGCGGTGTTGATGCGGTTCGCTTTACTCCGACAAAGCGTAGTGAAGAGCTCAGGAAGCAGTGGAGCCCGGAGGGCAAGCCGATTGTTGGTTATGTCGGCAGGCTCGCGGCGGAGAAGTCTGTGGAGCGGCTGGCAGCGCTGAACGGCCGCGATGATATTCAGGTGGTCATTGTCGGCAATGGCCCGGAGCTGCAGAAGCTGCAGAAGCAGATGCCGAATGCCGTCTTTACCGGACAGCTCACCGGCGATAAGTTGGCAGCGGCATTCGCCAGTCTGGACGTGTTCGTCCACACCGGTGACTTTGAAACCTTCTGCCAGGCGGTACAGGAAGCCCACGCCTCCGGTGTGCCGGCCATCGCTCCGAACGCAGGCGGCCCGCGCGACCTGATTACCAACGACGTCAACGGCTACCTGCTGGAACCCAAGACTTTCACCCGCGATTTGGCTGAGGCGGTCGACAAGCTGCTGCTCGTTGACGATGAGCTGGCACGTAAGCAGCTGCGCAACCGCTGCCGCGACACCGTGACCGAGCGCACCTGGGAAGCACTGTGTGCAGACCTGGTTCGCCACTACGAGGAGGTTTCTGGGGTTTCCGCGGCCGAGACGTCAAGCAAGGTCGCAGCAGATGCGATTGATGCCTCCCATGCAGGTGCTGCTACGCGTCAGAAGTCGGTCGCGTAATCTGGACATCGTGTCTAGGGCTGATTTAACGAAAAATCCCAGCGAAGTCGCCTCGATGTTCGATGGCGTGGGGAAGAATTACGACATCACTAATACCGTGCTCACCGGTGGCATTGACCACTACTGGCGCGTGCGCACGGCAAAGCGCCTGAACCTGCAGCCTGGCCAGAAAGTCCTCGACCTGGCCGCCGGTACGGCTGTTTCATCAGTGGAGTTGGCAAAGTCTGGCGCATACGTCGTTGCCTGTGATTTCTCCCGAGGCATGCTCAAGGCCGGTGCACACCGCGATGTTCCCAAGGTCTGCGGTGACGGCATGAAGCTGCCATTCCCGGACAACACCTTCGACGCGGTGACCATCAGCTTCGGTCTGCGCAACATCGTGGACTACAAGGCGGGCCTCGCTGAGCTAGCTCGCGTGACCAAGCCCGGAGGCCAGCTAACAGTCTGCGAGTTCTCCACCCCCGTGATGCCGGTGTTCAGCACCTTCTACAAGGAATACCTGATGCGGGCACTGCCGCAGATCGCCAAGGTCGTCTCCTCGAACCCGGAGGCCTACGTGTACTTGGCGGAGTCGATTCGCGCCTGGCCAAACCAGCCGCAGCTTGCCCGCGACATCAATGCCTCTGGCTGGGAGGATGCCGGTTGGCAGAATCTCACCTTCGGTATCGCAGCGCTGCACTCGGCAACCAAGCCCGCACAGTAGCTCGCTAGCCCGCAGCAAAGCCCTGTCGCAGGGCCCGTCGTAAAGCGATTCCTACTGCCAGGGCTGGCGCCCGAACCACTTATCGGAGGCCAGCGCTGTCCTCCCCGAAGCGCGCCAGAGTCGCGCCACTACGTCGC
The DNA here is from genome assembly GCF_001809225.1 of Corynebacterium sp. HMSC077G07. Taxonomy (NCBI): domain Bacteria; kingdom Bacillati; phylum Actinomycetota; class Actinomycetes; order Mycobacteriales; family Corynebacteriaceae; genus Corynebacterium; species Corynebacterium sp. HMSC077G07. Next base: position 4,514 of record NZ_KV796528.1, read on the forward strand.
GGTCGTGTTCCGTGACCAGGTTTCCCATCAGGCGTGCGGCAACACCCATGAGCTGGCTTCCCCACGGGGCGCCGATGGTCAGCGGGCCGACCGTGGGAAGGAAGCTCGGGTACGTCAGCGTCAGCGCCAACTTGCGAGCCAGCGAGAAGCCGGTGCCGTAGTGCTCGCGAAGGAGGGCGGGCCAGGAGTGCGTCAGCCCATCGCGGCCCGCACCAATCGAGCTAATCAGCTCCACCGCCAGCCGCGCCGACTCCATGCCGTAGTCAATGCCCTCACCGTTGAGCGGGTTGACCAAGCACGCAGCATCACCGAGCAACGCCCAGTTGGGCCCCGCCACATTCGACACGGCACCGCCCATCGGCAGCAACGCCGACGTCACGTGCTCAGGCTCGCTCATCTGCCACTGATCGCGCACCTGTCCGTGGTACTCACGCAGCAACTTCTTCACATTCGTGCGCGCCGGGCGTGCCGACGTCGCCAGCGCCCCACACCCCACATTCGCCCGGCCCTCGCCCAGCGGGAAAATCCAGCCATAGCCCGGGTGCGTATGCCCTTCGGAGTCGCGCAGTTCCAGGTGCGAGTGAATCCAGTCATCCGCTACGTCTGCGCTGTCGAAGCTGACATACGACCGTGCGGCCACGCCAAAGACGCTGTCTCGATGCCACGCACGCCCCAGCTGCTTGCCGACGGTACTGCGGACCCCATCGGCCACGAGCAACCAGCGGGCCGAGATGGTGTGTGGCTTGCCCTCGCGGTCGGAAAGCTCCACCTCGCGCACGCCATGACCCCGCGTGCCGCCAGTGTTCAGCGCTCCGAGAACCACCTTCCGCGCTGCGACTCCATCAAAGACCTGCGCACCGGCATCAGCGGCGGCATTGAGCAAGAAAGTGTCGAGCTCAACTCGCGGCATCGCGGATCCGACAGCGGGGAAAGTGCCCGAGGCATCATCTGGCCAAGGTGCGGTGATGGAGCCGCCGAAACCGTGTAGCTTGAGTCCGCGGTTGCGGTTGCGGCGCAGGAGCTCGTCGTCAAGCCCTAGACGACGTAGCTCAGCGATGGCACGAGGAGTGAGCCCGTCGCCACAAGTTTTGTCGCGCGGGAAGCGCTGGGAGTCGACCACAGTGACCGAAAAACCGGCGCGGGCGGCGTGAATTGCGGCTGCGGAGCCGGTGGGGCCTGCGCCAACAATGAGCACGTCAGTGCTGCTGGGTAGAGCGACGGTGCCGTCGAACGTGGGGGAAACTCGCGAAATCGGGCTTGAGGTCATTGCCCCAGCGTATAACGACGTTGAAACAAATATGGGAACTGGTCTGCTAGCCACTATGCTCGTAAGGTAGTTTATTTAGCAGTTTCTTATCTTTTATCGTCAGTTAGGCAGGTCTCGAATGCGTACTGGAGACTACTCCGGGCTTAGTTCCGGAAGTGCTCAGGGCACTGGTGAGCACACCGCCACTAGTTCTCACTTCGTTGATGAGGCGCTGGAAGCAACAATCACCGAGGGAATGCGCAAGAGCGAGGACCTCCTGATTACCGAGCTGGGGCGCGGCGAGGACTTCCTAGTCGAGCGGGTTTCCCACCTAGCTCACGCTGGTGGTAAGCGCTTCCGCCCGATGTTTACCATGCTGGCCGCGCAGTTCGGGGAGAACCCGGAGAGCGATAAGGTCATCACCGCCGCAACGGTGCTGGAGCTGACGCACCTGGCGACGCTCTACCACGACGATGTCATGGATGAAGCGGATAAGCGCCGCGGTGTGCCCTCCGCAAACTCGCGCTGGGACAACACCGTCGCCATTCTGGCCGGTGACTACCTCTTCGCTGCTGCATCCCGCCTGCTGGCGGAGCTCGGTTCCGAGAGCGTGGCTCACTTCGCTGAGACCTTCGGTGTTCTTGTCACAGGTCAGATGCGAGAGTGCCTCAACGACTTGGACCTGCCGATAGAAGAGCGCATCGAGCGCTACCTGAAGGTCATTGCCGAAAAGACCGGTGTGCTCATCGCATCGGCCGGTTATCTCGGCGCCTATCACGCCGGTGCGTCCGCCGAGATTTCCAACGCGCTGCGCCGCTATGGCGAACTAATCGGTATCGTTTTCCAGATTGTCGACGACATCATCGACATCTCCTCCAATACCGATCAGTCCGGCAAGACTCCGGGCACTGACTTGCGCGAGGGCGTCTTCACGCTGCCGGTTCTCTACGCGCTGCAGGAGGACACCCCAGCCGCTGACCGCCTCCGCGAGATTCTTGTCGGCCCAGTTTCCGACGACGCGCTTGTCGACGAGGCCCTCGAGCTCCTGGCTCAGACCAACGGTGTGGCTCGCGCGATGGAGAAGGTCAATGAACTGCTGGATGAGTCCGACCGCGTCATCGCTGACCTTCCTGACTGTGCGGCCAAGGAGGCCCTGCGTCACGTTGCTCGCTACACCGTGGAGCGCGTGGGGTAGTGGATTGAGCTCCATCGGCGAGATGGGCCTAGGGGCGAGCACTGCTCTGAGGTGAGCTCTGCTCTGGGGTGAGTTCTGCTGAGGGGTGAATCCAGGTAGGGAAATATCCTCTCGACCTGCCGATTTGTGTAAATGACAGAGTAGTGGGTAGCATTCCATTCGCACCGTTTAAGAGTGCACGCCAGATTGCCCGAGCGGCCAAAGGGAGCGGATTGTAAATCCGTCGGCATTGCCTTCGTTGGTTCGAATCCATCATCTGGCACAGTGAAATCACCGCGAGAATTTTCTCGCGGTGATTTTTTTGTAGGGCCCGTTGATGGGGATGCGGGGCGGGGGTTTGGGGTAGGGGCTCGAGTGAGGGGCTCTGGATTAAGCGGGGGCAGGGGCTCGAGTTAGAGGCTCGAGTTAGAGGTCAGCCACTCATCGATGAGCTATTCACTTATGGTTCCGCTGGGGCTCATCGATAAGTGAATAGATTATCCATAAGTGCGCGCCAAATGTCTGCAAACGTGACAAGAAATACCACTGCCTACCTGCTGATTTGTGCTTAGTGGTGATTTCGGGTTAATCTTTGCAAGGCTTCACGGAGAGCACAGAGCGAAACGAAGCGGTCAACAATTGGCCACAGAGTTACGTGCTGGGTTTAACGGATGCTGATGCCCCCTTAGCTCAGTCGGCAGAGCGTTTCCATGGTAAGGAAAAGGTCGACAGTTCGATTCTGTCAGGGGGCTCTGTTCTTTTATACGGACTTATGTCCGGTAGAGAATAGGGGCGATGTAGCTCAGATGGTGAGAGCGCACGACTCATAATCGTGAGGTCGGGGGTTCGATCCCCCCCATCGCTACTACGGACAGTGATGTTCGTCGAACCCCGCCTTGATTATGCAGCAATGCAGTAAGGTGGGACATTGTCAGCTAAGGACTGAGAAGTTCTTTCGCTGGTGGTGAAGGGGCGTGGCTCAATTGGTAGAGCAGCGGTCTCCAAAACCGCAGGTTGCAGGTTCGAGTCCTGTCGCCCCTGCAAGTACCCGTCATCCAGGGCGTATGAAAATGCGTCTGGGTGGCGGGTTTTTCGTTTATGTTCGGTGGCGGTGGGGCAATGCGAGTTACTGACTGCGTTTATGACAAAAA
>NZ_KV796529.1:0-75447 GCF_001809225.1 Corynebacterium sp. HMSC077G07
AACTCACACAGTTTCACATTTGCAGCCCGTAAATTTTGCGTTAAGTAGCAAGAAGCGTGTCCAATCGGCGTGCACCGGGGTCTACTTTTCTCTTAACCCCCGGTTTTTCGGCCGTCCCGCACGAGCCCCGCACGAGTCCCGCACGAGCCCCGCACGAGTCCGGCACTACACCATCCACCAGCTCGCCAGCAGCCGCACGCATCAGCCTCGCTGATCACACCCTCATTTCGCCAACCAAGCACAGGCCGCTACAACGATTGCCTCTGCTCCCCGGTCAAGAGTGGGTTGGAGGTCAGGGGCGAAAGCTGGGTTGTGGTTGCCAACAGCGCTGCTCTCATCCGCGAAACCGCCGAGCCCCCAGTACGTATATGGCACGCCAAGCGCATCGGGGATGATTGAGAAATCTTCAGAGGCGGGCACTGCGTCCAAGTCGGAGACTTCTTCACCGAAGTACGCGTCGAATGCCTCACGCACAGTATTCGTGGCATCCCCGTCATTATTCGTGAGGGGATAGCGGTCGTAGTAAGTGAACTGCGGGTCTTGAGGGCTGCGGGCAGCAACGCACTCTGCTCGTACAATGCGCTCGATTGCCTCTTTGAGGTGTTCGGTCACGGCGCTGTTGTAGGCACGAGTGTTGATGAGCAGCTCTGCGGAGTCAGGAATGATGTTGGACTTAGTTCCCGCTTGAATCGCACCAACGGTCACCACTGCGGTCTCGGTGGCCGCTACCTCACGCGAGACAATGGTCTGAAGGCGCATCACAATGGTGGATGCCAAGACAACGGGATCGACACTGAGCTCCGGCATGGATCCATGGGAGCCATTACCGTGCACAGTGACTTTGACCGAGAATGCAGAGGAGAGAACTGGCCCGCGGCGAGTTCCCACATAACCGCCGGGCAAGCTAGCTAGTACGTGTTGACCGAGATAAACGTCGGGACGCGGAATAGCCCTCTCCAGATCTGCCGCCAGCATTGCGCGTGCACCTTCGGCGGTTTCTTCAGCGGGTTGGAAAATACCGATGAATGTGCCAGACCACTGATCAAGGTTTTCGTTGAAAGCCTGCAGCGCTGTGAGCAAAGACATCAGGTGGAAGTCGTGCCCACAAGCGTGGGCGACGGGGACCTCTGTGCCGGTCTTTTCATCAATCTGCGTTGCCGTGGAGGCGTAGTCTTTGCCGGAAGTCTCCTTCACCGGTAGCGCATCAATGTCTGCGCGCATAGCTACAATCGGCCCGGCACCGTTCTCAATAATGGCAACGATGCCGGTGTCTCCGACGCGATTTGTGGAAATACCTGAAGATTCGAGCTCCTGAATAATCCGGTCTGCAGTGCTGTGCTCCTGCATGGAAAGCTCAGGGTGCCGGTGGAAATATTTGTACAGTTCCTCGCGCTGGGATTGGGTGGACGCGAGACCATTCAGAATCTTTCTGGCGCTCTCAGTATTAGTGGGCATACCTAAAATGTACGCCGACCTAAAGCGGACGGTGGAGGCCCTGGAAGGCATCCCCGTCCCGCCCCAAACCTCTAAGAGCTGCCTACGTCGTCACAAAGAACTTCTGGTTACGCTCGCCGCGGTAGGACTGGGCGGTTGCAGTTGCGGCGATGATAGAGGCAACAATCAGCAGGCCAGCTGTAATCAAACCGAGCGCCGACGAGTCTCCGGAGCGTACCTGGGAAATCGTTCCGACCAGCGTCATTGATGCATTAATGACAAAAACTGCCGCCGCCACGGACAGCACCGTGCGCGCTGCAGTCGATCCTTCAAGGAGTTTGCCAGCAAGCCACCAGCACGCAATCGCCGTTGCCGTCTGCGCGAGAATCGCAAACGCGAAGCTCACGGCCAAGCTGGTCTGTGCAGCAGAAACCTCGATGTTGTTGGCCTTTGCCGCTTCCGTAACAGTCGCGTCCCATTTCAATAGGGAACTGACCACGGTGAGGATTAGCGCTGGGACGTAAACATATACCGCGAGCCGCCACCACCTAAAGGACTGCGCCGCATGGAAAGGAACGTCTTTAGCCGAATTGACTGCCATAATTCCATACTCTAAACCACGCTGTCGCGGCGCGAAACGTCACTGCTAGGTTGAACTTATCGCTTGCCGACGAGCAGATAACCGGCAACCACCACAAAAGCTAACTTTTATACAGCGCTGGTGCGGTGCGGGTCGGTGAAGTCGACACCTTGGGTTTCCCACACGCGACGCAGTTCGTCAACGCCCTTAGCCCGAGCAAGGGCAAATTCGTTGGTCGTGGCCGGGACCGGCTGGAAGATTGTGACTTCGGTTTCCTCCACCGCGACCGGCGGGATTTCTGCCTTGAACAGCACAAAACCGGTGAAGCGCGACTGATCCCACAGTGGCTGGCCGAAGTCAATAAGTGCCCCCTCGGTCAGGACGAGGCCTTCGATGCTTGGGGAAGCGGCAAGAATACCCAGCGGGCGGATGACTTCGTCCAGTCCACCACGAATAGGCAAGATGAGTTCGGCACGCGGGCCAGAGTTGGTGTCCACCACCATTGCGGACGGATCTTGCATCGCCTCGGCACTGCAACCCAGTGTTGCATAGGTGACAATCCGGTCTGTGTCAGGTCCGAAGCGCAGCATCTTCAGTGGCGCAGAGCCAAGGAAGGTCAGCTGGGCTTCGCCGGGGTTGGACTCTTCAAAATAGGAGGTAAATGCTGCTCGGACTGCTTTGATGATCGCATTGCTGTCAGGACCGGCGGGAGGAATGGGGCCGGTTAAGTTATCGAACACGGGCGGTACTCCTTGTTGAGGTGGTCATTTTAGGCTGCGGGCGAAAGCTCGACAGCATCAGCCCACGTCGCATCGAGGTTCAAAGTCTGCATCCACGTATCAATGTTGTCACCGTGTGCAGCGATTGCGGCGCGCGCAGTCAGCGTGGTCTCGATAGCGAATTCGGTGAGTTCATCGCTAATCAGCCCTTGGGTGTGGGCCGCGACGAGCTCGTCGACATCTTCAACGCGAATCTGTGTGGTCGCATCGACAGGTAGGGGAGCTATGGCCTCAGGATCGGTCGGTGCCTGCAGGATGTCGAGATACAAATCGGTCATACGCCAGCACTGCGGATCAGTCCGGTCGATGCTGACAATATCGACGTAACGTTGGTGTTCCACCTTCACGCCCGGGCGGAAGTGATAAATGCTGATGCGCAACCCCTCGTCGGCAAGCAGGAATGACTCTAGATATCCAAACTTTGGATGATCCATCCCACGGCGCATATAAAGGCGGCTGGGTGTGAGAGTTCGGAACTCGTCGACATTGCGCTGAAAGCCCTTGGGGTCGGTGTTGACCATTTCACGTAGGTCAAAGGTCTCGACTTTCGGAGGATGTGTGTCCTGACTCGAGCGAATTGGGGAGAGCGCAGGAGCTGCCGCGGTCGAAGCCGAAGTGGCCGGTGAAGTGGACATGCGAATACCTTAACGTGTAGGGGTTGCCTTTTTGGGCATAGAAAAGCCCTTTCTGCATACGTGATGCAAAAAGGGCTAGGGGAGAACTAGAAAAACTTAGTTCAGGCCGACCGGGAAGACACCGGCGGTCGGGGTGTAGCTGCAGTTGGTCGGACCAGGCTCTTCCTGAGTGGTGATACCGCCCTGCATGACAGCGATGACCACGCCCTTGCCCGTGTCAGCGGTGCCGTTGACAGCACCCGGGCCCTCCTCGGCGTTGATGCCGTTGTTCTCCAGGGTGGTCTTGCCGTACTTGCCGTTAGCAACGTTGACCCAGTAGACATTCATCTCTGTGTCCTGCTGCTTAGCCAGCTGCTTGGTGCCCAGGCCAGTGAAAATGAAGCCAAGCTGGTTTTCTGGAACACCTGGCAGAGGCAGGTCTGCCGGGCCCGGAACGGTAGTGGCCAGGCCGAAGGAACGACCTTCGCCGCCGATGCACTTGTCGGCAACAGTAGGCAGCAGGAACTGGTTGGTCTTCGGGGCACCTTCCGGAACCTTGAAGCCCGGCTCGCCCTCGCCCTCACCAGTCAGGAAGTCAATTCCCTTGTTCAGTGCGCTGGAAATTTCCTCAGGAACGCCTGGGGAGTTAATGATGTCGCGCGCGTTGCCGTAGAGATTCGGCGAAGCGATGTTCAGGGAGTCCAGCGACGGGGAAGCAGAAGCGGCGGGAGTCATGCCCGCAGTGAGAATTGCAGCTGCACCCAAGGTCGCTGCGGCACGGCGCAGGAAGGAGCGTCCAGTCGAAACCACGGTGAAGAACCTCTCATTCGTGGGCTATTGGAGTCGGAATCAAAATTTCGGAATCGTTGCTCATCTTAGAACGACTCCAACGGGAATTGGAAAGATTTGAAAAAGAAATGTTCAGAATCTTCTCAGGAGATTAACGCACGGATTCCCGCGTGTCGCAAGTTAATTAGAGTGATTTTTGGTGTAGAACGAGATGATTGTGAAAATTGTGACGTCATGTATGCCTGTGGTGTTAATGGTGTTTCGCAGCGCGTAAGCGGGTGAAGTCAAGTCTCATCCCGTGGGGTTACAACTATGGCATTTGGTCACATGTGTCACATGGCGGGCTGAGAGATTGCCGTCGTGAAGCGTTGTGGCGTTGGCGGATATGCCGTTATGACTGTCGGTAAAGCGGGGGTGCAGTAAGGGGGTAATTTATCCCTAAGGGTGGCGCGGCAGTGCCACTTTGCATGACGGATAGGTGCTCGGGGTTGTGAGAATCTCTGCCAGATGTGCAGGGCCATTAAGAAGGAGTACACTGTAGAACGCTTTATTACGCGTTGATGCGGGGCGTTAAAGGCAGTCGTAAAGACAGTTCTTTAGAGCAAGGCCGTATCTTGTTTCTTTTAGTCCTCTTAGCTTGTTAGGAGCTATCCGCCTGTGAGCGATACCGAGTTCCGTAATGTCGCCATTGTCGCACACGTCGACCATGGCAAGACCACTCTCGTGAACGCCATGCTGGAGCAGTCCGGCGTTTTCAGCGACCACGAAGAAGTTGCAGACCGAGTGATGGACTCTGGTGACCTTGAAAAGGAAAAGGGCATCACCATCTTGGCGAAGAACACCGCTATTCGCCGAAAAGGTGAGGGCAAGAACGGCGAAGACCTCATCATCAACGTCATTGACACCCCTGGTCACGCCGACTTTGGTGGCGAGGTGGAGCGCGCACTGTCCATGGTTGACGGTGTCGTGCTGCTGATCGACTCCTCTGAAGGTCCGCTGCCGCAGACCCGCTTCGTCCTGGGCAAGGCGCTTGCTGCCTGCATGCCGGTGATTATCGTGGTCAATAAGACTGACCGCCCAGATGCACGTATCGACGAGGTTGTCGAGGAAGCACAGGATCTGCTGCTCGAGCTAGCCTCCACCCTGGAAGACCCGGAAGCTGCTGAGGTCGCTGAGCGCAACCTTGAGCTGCCGGTTCTCTATGCCTCTGGTCGTGCCGGTAAGGCTTCTACCGAGAACCCGGGTAACGGCAACTTGCCGGAGTCTGAGAACCTGCAGCCGCTGTTCGACGTCATCACCGAGGTGCTCCCGGAGCCGTCCGCTGAGATTGATGCCCCGCTGCAGGCGCAGGTTACCAACCTGGACTCCAGCTCCTTCCTCGGTCGAATTGGTCTGATTCGTATCCATAAGGGCCGTATCCGCAAGGGACAGCAGATTTCGTGGATTCATTACGACTCCGAGGGCAATGAGCATGTCAAGAATGCGAAGGTCGCGGAGCTGCTGCGTACCGTCGGCGTGACCCGCGTACCTGCTGAAGAGGCCATTGCTGGTGACATCGCCGCTATCTCCGGTATCGACGAGGTCATGATCGGTGACTCTCTCTGTGATGCCGAGCATCCGGACCCGCTGCCGCGCATCCTGGTCGATGAGCCGGCTATTTCTATGACGATCGGCGTGAACACCTCGCCACTGGCAGGCCAGGGTGGTGGCGATAAGCTGACCGCTCGTATGGTCAAGGCCCGCCTGGACCAGGAGTTGATTGGTAACGTCTCGCTGCGCGTGCTGCCGACCGAGCGCCCGGATGCCTGGGAGGTGCAGGGCCGTGGTGAAATGGCGCTGTCCGTTCTGGTTGAAACTATGCGTCGTGAGGGCTTTGAGCTGACCGTCGGTAAGCCGCAGGTTGTTACCAAGACCGTCGACGGCAAGGTTCAGGAGCCGTACGAGCACCTGACCATCGATGTTCCAGAAGAGCACCTGGGTGCTGTCACTCAGCTGATGGCGGCTCGTAAGGGGCGCATGGAGCAGATGGGTAACCAGGGCACCGGTTGGGTGCGCATGGAGTTCCTCATTCCGTCCCGCGGTCTGATTGGCTTCCGCACTACTTTCATGACGGAGACCAAGGGCACCGGTATCGCCAATCACTACTCGGCCGGTTACGGCGAGTGGGCAGGCGAGATTAAGGATCGTCCGACAGGATCGTTGGTCGCTGACCGTACTGGCCAGATCACCGCTTACGCGCTGATTCAGCTTTCTGACCGCGGTACCTTCTTCGTCGAGCCGGGTGACCAGGCTTACGAGGGCATGGTCGTTGGCCAGAATCCGCGTGATGAGGACATGGACATCAACATCACCAAGGAAAAGAAGCTGACGAATATGCGCGCAGCCTCGGCTGATGCGACCGTGACTCTGGAGAAGGCGCACAAGCTTTCCCTCGATGAGGCTATGGAGTTCTGTGGCGCTGACGAGTGTGTTGAGGTCACTCCGGAGGGTATCCGCGTACGCAAGCAGATCCTCAGCGCTACCGATCGCGCTCGCGCTCGTTCCCGCGCGAAGGCCATGAATAAGAAGTAATTCGGGTTGCTAGGGGACTGGACCACCTGAAAACCAGTCTCGGGGTAACTGACTCGGCCAGGTGTCGAGTAATCTCGTGGATATGTTTATTCGCAGCCGTCGTCACGCAGCTTCTCGTCGATTTTTCGTAGCATCGACACTCTGCGTGACGGCGGCTTTGGCGTCTTCGTGCATGGCTCGCCCGTCGGACGCTCCGACTGTGCCCGGGCAGCAGGAAGTGCCGGTGCAGCAGGAAGACACCGCTGACCAGGCTAAAAAGATGCGTGAAGTCACGGTCGGTGTCGACGAGTTTGTCGAAGGTTTCAATCCGCATTTGCTTGCCGACGTCTCCCCGGTGACCAGCCTGGTAGCGCGACTGACACTGCCTAGTGTTTTTACCCCTGCGCCGGTTGAGGGCGAGGCTGGTGACGCTAGTGCCTCCGCGCAAGCTCCCGGAGTGGTGGATAACGCTGCCAATGCTCGCTCGGCAGGTGCTCCCCAGTGGCTACTCAACTCCGACTTGCTGGATTCCGTGCAGGTCATCGAGAGTGATGACAGCAAAGACGGTGACGCCAGAAACGGAGCTGGAAACGGAAAAGCGGCCGATGTTGACATCACGGATCCGACGGTAGCGGCAGAGCATGTCCGCTACCGCATTCGAAAAGGGGCGCAGTGGAGCGATGGCACGCCAATCAGTGGCGAGGACTTCCGCTACCTATTTTCCCAAGTCACGTCCACGCCAGGATCGCTGGATACGGCGACTTATGAGCTGATTAAATCCATTGATGTCTCCGATGGTGGCCGTCAGATTGATGTGACGTTCACTCAGCCGATTACGCATTGGCAGCGCCTGTTTGCACATCTCTTGCCAGCGCATTTGATGCGGTCGAACACTGATGGTTTTTCCGAAGGGCTGGCCAGCCGTTTCCCGGCCTCCGGTGGGCAGTACACCGTCGAGTCGATGGATGTCGGCCGCAACATCATTCGACTGGTTCGAAATGACCGCTACTGGGGTGAGCAGCCAGCAGCCTCGGAGGTTATTACGCTGCGTGCCATGCGTAGTGCCATCGATGGTGCGGAGCAACTGCGTTCGAAGCAGATCCATGCCGTGCAGGTCCGTCCGACGGAGACCTCTGAGCTGACGTACGGTCTGGTCCCCGGTGTTGCTGAGTTCTTCCATGAGCCGAACCGGGAACTGGTTTTCAGTACCAATCTCGCGTCGAGCAGGCTTGCCGACGAGTCCGTCCGCCGGGCCATTCTGCGCACCATCAACGTTGCAGAGGTCTCAGAGGTGGCCACCGGGCGCCGAATTGCGGGTGGTTCTGGTGACGGTGGTGGCCAGGAGAAATCCGAGGCACCTCAGGCCGGATTTACCGAGGACAATCCGCTACGAATCGGCATCATTAGCGACGGTATAGCGGCACGCGCTGCGGCTTTTGCGGTCGCTGACCAGTTGACTGCAGCTGGTATCCCCGCCACCGTTGTTTCGTATTCTCCGGCGGACATGCTGCGGTCTTCGTTGCCCTACGGAACCGTCGATGCCGTGGTGGCATGGGCAGAGCAGCCCAATTCCGTCCAGGCGGCCCGGGAACGCTATGCGTGTACGGAAGGCTCGGTGAGTTCGCTACCGCCGAAGGACTTGGATGAAGCAGGCGCAGAGTCGGCTACCGAGTCTGAGTCAGAATCCGAGTCTGAGTCTGAGGGCGTTGACAGTTCGACAAAACCTGCACCAAGTGAAGACCGGAGAAAGAGCGCTGAAGAGCAGAGCTCGCTGGACGGGACGACACCGTCTGAACGGTCCAAATCTTCTACCTCAGCGGAACCGGCTGACCTAAATGGAGTACCTGTCGCTCCGAAATCGGCTGCTCGGAGCGAGAATCTTTCCGGCCTTTGTGACCCGCAGGTTGATGAGCTGCTCGCTCCCGACAGTTCTGCGTTGCCCGCTGAACTCGCCGATATCATTGCTGGCCACAGTATCGAGCTGACCTTGGTGAAAGACGGCCTGCTGACGGTCGTCAGCCCGGAAATTACAATTACCGGGCGGAAGGACTCTTCGCAGTGGACTGATGACCCAGTGTTGGGTCGCCTCGGTGTTCTGGGCGAGGTTCGCCGAGTCTCGACGCAAAGCGGGACTCGAGAATCGTCTGAGAATTCTCAACCGGGAGATAGTCCGCGCGAAGATACTGAGCAGGACGGTTCGGGTCAGAACCAAGAAGTCCGCGATAACGCCGACCAGGAGAACAAGGGGAAGTAAGAAAGCCCGTGAAGTTACTTTTTGTTCACGCACATCCAGATGACGAGTCCATTTGGACAGGTGGTTTGATTGCGGCTGCCGCGCGCTCCGGAGCGTCGGTAAGCGTAGTGACCTGCACGATGGGCGAGCTGGGCGAGGTCATCGGCGCGCCGTACCAGGGGCTAGTTGCTGATGAAGCTGACCAGCTGGGCGGTTTCCGCGTCGCCGAGTTGCGCTCGGCGCTGCGTGCGCTGGGGGCCAATGGCCCAGACAATGCACCGCGTTTCCTCGGTGGTGCCGGGCGTTGGCGTGATTCCGGTATGGCAGGGGACAAGGGCAATGAGCATCCCCGTGCGTTCGTGAACTCGGGTGATGAGGCGGTCGCCCAGCTTCGCACCATCCTCGATGAGCTGCAGCCGGACCTGGTCATTACTTACGATGCCGATGGTGGCTATGGGCACCCGGACCACATTCGCGCACACGATATCACTGTCGCGGCGTGCGGAAATCGCTTTCCGACGCTGTGGGCGGTCACCGATCGTGAGGCAATGGCGGCGGGGCTGGATGCCATTACCGTGGTGCCGGAGAGCTGGCAGGCGTGCGATGTCGACGACTTCGCCACCGTGACCGGCCGTTTCGAGGTTCAGCTGGATGATGCCGCTGTGGCTGCCAAGGTTGAGGCCATGCGCGCGCATGCGACACAAGTGTGGTTCGCCGATGGTTCCGTCAGCGAGGTCAATCCAGATGCTGTCTATGGGCAGACCGACGGCTCTGGTCATGCGCGAGCCGTCTGGGCGTTTTCCAATTTGCTGTGTCAGCCGGTGACGCCGACTGAGGCATACCGTTTTGGTACGGCGACTGCTGCGTCCCTGGAAGAGCTGGGGGAACTGGTGAATGTCCGATTGCTGCAGGACCCGGCAGCAAGTGCCGGCTCAGTGCCGAGCGCGGACCTGGCAGTGGAGGGGAGCGCGGACGATGAGTAACCCTCAGCCTCACGAAAGCGAAGACTTGATTAACGCTGCTGGCGGAAAGTTGAAGAACGAGCGCTTGAGTATTGAAAAGCGCACATTCGGGGATGAGCGCTATTGGGGCGACCCGGAACGTTCGCAGCCACGCGAGAATTTCCATCAGGGTGAGGTCACGGTAGCGCTGGTCTGGCTGTCACTCGCTGCGTTGGCGGCGCTGGTGATTGAGGTAGTTTTCCTCGGAGCGTGGATTACCATGGGCTCGGTTGCTATTCCGTTGCCGTGGACTATTCCGCTGGCCTATATTGCCAATCTGATCATCACCAACACAGCGTTGCTGTGGACACGTGATCGCTCCAAAGCTGCGATTCCGACTGTCATCTGGGTGCTGGGCTTTGCCGGCATTTTGCTGTGGGCAGTGCTGCCCTTCGGTGGTGATTTGGCAATGGGGCAGTGGTTGCGAACAGTGCTGCTGCTTGTTTGCGGTGTGCTGGGCGGTGCCTGGCCGTTGCGCCATCTGCGGGCACTCTAGCGGAAACTGCAGTAGACGGTGAGGAATTGATGCAGGGCAAGCCTGCATCAATGTGGCCCTTTCTGGAGCCAGTTGATAACAACACCCACGTTGGGTGTAGACTCCAATCTGAATATACCGCTCTGTCTATTTTGCTCTGTTTCTCGTCGGAACGGCATAATCGACAGATAGCGAAAGCCTCATCCCATATCTTGTGAGAAAGGTTCTTAAACCTAAAACCATGACTTACATCATTGCCCAGCCATGTGTTGACGTCCTCGACCGTGCCTGTGTTGAAGAGTGCCCGGTTGACTGTATTTACGAGGGCAAGCGCATGCTCTACATTCATCCTGATGAGTGCGTGGACTGCGGCGCTTGTGAACCGGTCTGCCCAGTCGAGGCCATCTTCTACGAGGACGATGTTCCGGATGAGTGGGTTGAATTTATCGATGCCAATGTCGACTGGTTCGATGAGCTGGGTTCCCCGGGCGGTGCCGCCAAGCTCGGCCCCCAGGACTTCGATGTGCCGTTCGTGGCAGCGCTGCCGCCGCAGGCAGAAGACTAAAACCACAGAGGACTAAACCTATTTCTTTTCCCGGGAAGGACTTCATCACCGCTCATGTCAGCTGCTCGTAAGCGCGTAACTCCCGGTTCTCTTTTGCCTCAGTTTCCGTGGGATTCTCTCACGCAGGCGAAAGCCACTGCGGCTGCGCATGAAGAGGGCATGGTGAATCTCTCGGTCGGCACACCGGTCGATGAAGTCGCTCCGATAATCCGGCAGGGCCTTTCCGAAGGCTCTGCCGCACCGGGCTACCCACAGACCGTCGGCACGCCTGAGCTACGCGCGGCGATTGTTGCAGCAATGGCGCGGCGCTACGGCGTGACGGGACTGGAGTCAGCGGTCAACGGCGGCAATGTGCTTCCGGTCATCGGCACCAAGGAAGCGATTGGCTGGCTTCCCTTCCTCCTCGGCGTAGGCGCGGGGCATACCGTCGTCATCCCCGAGCTGGCATATCCCACCTACGAGGTCGGCGTGCGCATCGCAGGCGCTGAGCTGCTGCGTGCGGACTCGCTGACGCAAATCGGTCCCGCCTCGCCGACGCTGATGTTCATCAATTCCCCGGGCAACCCCAACGGCAAGGTCCTCGGTGTTGAACACCTGCGCAAGGTGGTTGAGTGGGCGCGTGCTCGGGACGTCATTGTTGCCTCTGACGAGTGCTACCTGGGGCTCGGCTGGACTGAACAGCCAGTCAGTATTCTCGACCCGCGAGTGTGCGACGGTGATTTCACCAACCTGCTGGCTATCCACTCGCTGTCCAAGACGTCGAACATGGCGTCGTACCGCACCGGCTGGTTCGCCGGCGATGCGGACCTTATTGCCGAGCTGGTTTCCGTGCGCCGTCACATGGGGCTGATGATGCCGGGGCCCATCCAGCACGCCACGATCGCCGCGCTTAACGACGACTCCCACGAGGCTGAACAAAAACAGCGCTACTGTGACCGCCGTGAGATTCTGCGCGATGCACTGGTAGCCGCAGGTTTTCGTATCGACGACTCCGAGGGCGGGCTCTATCTGTGGGCTACGCGCGGGGAAGACTGCTGGCAGACGGTTGATTGGCTGGCCGAACGTGGCATCCTGGTCGCACCGGGTAGCTTCTACGGCCCCAAGGGTGCGCAGCACGTGCGGGTGGGGCTCACAGCAACGCTCAACGACATCGAAGCGGCCGCAGCGCGTATTCGTGGCTAGCCCCGGCCAGATGTGCTGGCTCTAGTAGGCCGAATGCTGCAAACGGTGCCGACATCGGCATAGGACCAAATCATGAAAAAGGGAGTGCGCCGTGGGACGTGCCGCAGGTAACCGAGATGCTTGGTGGGGCCTTGAGAAGAACTGTCAGACAGCGCAAGTCGATGCTGCCGCTCACGAGCGCGAGGAGTACATCCCCTTTGAGCCGGCAATTGTGGCCGACACCGATGAGTTTCTGGTCGTAGACAAGCCACCTTTTCTGCCCGCAACCCCCAATGGCCGCATCGTGGCCAATACCGTTCAGGAGCGACTGCGACGTAGTCTCGGGGAACCGGAGATAGTGGCCGTCCACCGCCTGGATCTGCTAACCAGTGGGCTGCTGTTGCTTTCCCGGAATCCGGCTACCCGTGCGCGCTACCAGCAGCTTTTCCAAAACCAGGAAATCACCAAAGAATACGAATGCCTCACCGTGATGCCCGATGATTGGCATGTGGGGGAAACCAGGGATGTCACGCTTCTGCTCGATCCCAACCCTGCGGGGCGCGGAGTAAATGTCGTGGAGACCGACGATTCCGCTCGCGCTGCCGCGAAGAATCCCAAGTTCAAGCTCGCACGCACAACCGTGACCTTCCTCGGCCAGGTAGCCGCGGACATCGGCGATGTGCTGGCGAGCAGCAGTGGCGGTGGCGGTGGTGTGACCAGCGCCAGCGTTCCGCTGCACGCAGTCGGCTGTGGTTGTGGGCATTGCGGCAGCCGCATGCAGGTGGGGCGCTGGCGGCTACAGCCCCATACGGGCCGCACGCATCAGCTGCGGGCGACGTTGGACTGGCTAGGCTATCCCATTCTCGGTGAGGATACCTATGGCCGGGGAGCGGGGGCGCAGGGGCCGTCGGCAAGCGCGAGTGGCGTGCCAAAGTACACGCCGCAGTTGCGATTGACGGCGACCGCGCTGGCCTTTGTCGACCCCGTCACTGGTGAGCGACGTGCCTACCGGAGCGCGCGGAATATCGCGGCCCCGGCAGACGTGCCGACCACCTCTTAGTTAGAGTGCAGCTCCGCGCTGAGCTTCACCTTTTCGGCAGCCCACGGCACAACCTCGACTGCACCAGAGAGCGAGTTGCGGCGGAAGAGCATATTCGATCCGCCCGAGAGCTCGCGGGCCTTGAGCGTCTTCTTCACACCGTCTAGGGCAACGAGGCACTTGGTGCCGGCAGTGATGTAGAGCCCGGCTTCGAGTACGCAGTCATCGCCGAGCGAGATTCCGAGTCCAGCGTTCGCACCGAGTAGGCATCGCTTGCCGACGGACACAACTTCCTTACCTCCACCGGA
The DNA here is from genome assembly GCF_001809225.1 of Corynebacterium sp. HMSC077G07. Taxonomy (NCBI): domain Bacteria; kingdom Bacillati; phylum Actinomycetota; class Actinomycetes; order Mycobacteriales; family Corynebacteriaceae; genus Corynebacterium; species Corynebacterium sp. HMSC077G07. The sequence goes on from NZ_KV796529.1 coordinate 13,529, forward strand.
TAGTGTGCCCATGATGGACGCACCACCGCCGATATCGGAGCCGTCGTCGACGACGACCCCCTGAGAGATACGGCCTTCCACCATGGAGTGTCCAAGCGTGCCTGCGTTGAAGTTGACGAAGCCCTCGTGCATGACTGTGGTGCCCTCTGCGAGGTGGGCGCCCAGGCGCACGCGGTCAGCGTCACCGATGCGAACTCCGGTGGGAGTGACGTAGTCGACCATGCGGGGGAATTTATCGATGGAGTAGACGGTGACAGGCCCGCGGCGTGACAGCTTGGCTCGGGTTACCTCGAAGCCTTCGACAGCACAGGGGCCAAAATTCGTCCACACCACATTGTTGAGCTTGCCGAAGATGCCGTCCAGGTTGATGCTGTTGGGGGTGGCCAGGCGGTGGGACAGCAGATGGAGACGCAGGTAGGCATCGATGGTGTCGACTGGTGCGTCATCGAGTGAAGCGATGGTAGCTGTGACCAGACGGCGGGTGGTGCCACGGTCCGCATCGGCTACGGCCAGATCTGTGAGGTAGGTGAAATTTTCGGGCAGTGCGTCGGCGTCGATGGTTCCGGTCGTGGTGGAGGTTGCCACGCCCTCTTCGATGAGCTTGGGGGCGGGGAACCAGACGTCGAGAACAGTATCGTTGTTAAAAGTGGCAATGCCGGTAGCTTGTGCTCCAAATTTCATGGAAAACAGGCTACCGGCATATCCCTATCTATGAAAAGTGTTCCGCAAATGTGTAGCAAGGAAATGTTCGGATAGGGGTAGCAGGGTGGTTAGGCCCTGCAGCCAGTTGCTAACGGCTAGTTGCTATCGCTGGACTCGAGAGCCTCGCGGGCCGCGGTGCGGCTCTTCTTAGTCAGTGCAGCGAGCACCGCGAGGAACGCAGTGACACACACAACGGCGATAACCTGCTGGCGAGCACCAGAATCGGTGAGCATGCCAACAGCGAGGCCCAGAATCAGGATGACCGCTACCCAGGACAGTGCCGGGTAGGCCCACATGCGAACGGAAAGCTCGTTGTTGGCCTCCATCTGCGGGCGCAGCTTAATCTCAGACAGGGCGATGACCAGCCAGATCACCAGCAAGCAGCCGCCGACAGCGTTCAGTAGGAAGACCAGGACACTCGAGCCGTCGAAGACAACCTGCAGGCCCACGGAGACGAAGGCGAAGACCATCGACATGATGACCGCACGGTTCGGAACTGCGCCTTCATTGGTGTGGGCGAAGAAGCGCGGTGCCTCACCGCGGGTGGACATCGAGTAGACCAGGCGAGAGGTTGCGTAAATCTGAGCGTTGAACGCGGACAGCAGCGCCAGAACGATAATGGCCTCCATGAAGCCAACGGCACCCGGAATGTTCGCCTGCTTCAGAACCTGGGTGAACGGCGACTCAGCTGCGGAGTCAGCGCCGTCAATCTGGGAGTACGGCAACAGCAGGATGATGACGGTCACGCAGCCCAGGTAGAACACAGAGATGCGGAAGATTACCGAGCGGACAGCAGCAGCGATGGAGCGCTGCGGATCTTCAGCCTCAGCAGCGGCAATTGTGACAATCTCGATACCGCCGAAGGCGAAGGCCACGGCCAACAGACCAGCGGCAATGCCGGACACGCCATTCGGGAGGAATCCGGACTCGGCAATATGCGTCGTACCGACGAAGCTGGTGCCTGGCAGCAGACCGAAGAAAAGAAGAACGCCAATGACCAGGAACGCGATAATCACCGCGACCTTGATGAACGCGAACCAGAACTCAAACTCGCCGAAACCGCGCACATTCGCCAAATTCACTACAGCGAAGAAGACAACACAGATCAGGCCTGGAATCCAGCCCGGAATACCGAACCACGCACCCATGATGGCACCGGCACCGGTAATTTCAGCGCCGAGCACCATGATGAGCATGAACCAGTAGAGCCAGCCGAGGACAAAGCCAGCCGAGGAACCAAAGGCCATCTCGGCATAGGTGGAGAAGCTACCCGGTGTCGGGCGGGCAGCGGCCATCTCGCCGAGCATCTGCATGACGAGGACGACAATGAAGCCAGCGATGACATAGGAAACTAGAACACCCGGGCCAGCTGCCTTAATGCCGACGCCCGTACCAAGGAAAAGACCGGCACCGATTGCGGAGCCAAGACCCATCATGGTCAGGTGTCGAACCTGCAGCCCCTTGCCCAGCTGAGCTGTCTCGCCGGAGGTGGAGGTAATTTGCGATTCGGTCATGTCGCAAACATTACCTCGCTGATAACAGGGGCAATAACCGTATTACGGGTTTACCCCCATTCACCGTTTTGGGGTCAACTAATGTGCCTTCACGAGCACCGAAAGTAGGTTATCCGGCCAGCTCATCCGGCACGTCGGCAAGCTGAGCGAAAGCAGCGGCACCTTCGTCATTGCCCGGGCGTTCCGTGCGGCGGACGCACACCGCCGAGTGGTCCGGGTGATGGTAGAAGTGCATGTTGTCGCGGCCCGAAATTTCCCATGCCTGAATACGGCGGTTCTCCGCGGGGACATCGATGGGCGTATCGGGGGCAATGAGGATGCTTCGGTCAATAATGCAGTCATTACCGAGGCTGACGCCGACGGTGCCGGCCGCGATATCGATGTGGCAGCGCTCGCCAACCGTGAGCGGCTTACGCTGACCGGAATCGTCATGAGCGGCAATGATGGAGGCCGACAGTCCCACCTTCGTGTGCGCGCCAATGACGACACCGGAGGATAGACGTCCCTCAATCTTGCATGGGCCCAGAGTACCCGAGTTCAGCGAGACAAATCCCTCGCGCAGTACGGACGTACCCGGTGCCAAGTAAGCGCCCAACCGCACGCGCTCGGCCTCTGCAATGCGCACACCGGCGGGCAGCACATAATCGACCATGCGCGGCATGCGGTCGATGGCGTAGACGTGAATCAGACCGCGGACGCGCAAGTGGGTGCGCAGTTGCTCGAAGTTGTCCGGCAGACATGGCCCCTTGTTGGTCCACGCCACAACATGGAGCAACTCGTAGAGGCCCTTGGTGTTTAGCTGGTGCGGCTTGACCAGGCGGTGGGAGAGCAAATGCAGGCGCAGGTAGGCATCGTGCGGGTCGACAGCAGGCTTGGACAAATCCTCAATGGACGTGCGCACTGCCACCTGCTCCACGCGGCGATCCTCGTCCAAAATCACCTGACGAAGCAACTGTGGGGTCAGATCAGCGGCGCCGAGCCGGTGAGTGCTCGATTCTACGACCTCATCGCTTAACTGAGGTGCGGGAAACCAAGTATCGAGAACTGTACCGTCCATTGCGATATTGGCGATTCCCGTAGCGACAGCACCAGATGTAATCATGATTCTTAATATTAGTATCCCTTTAAGGAATCTTCGCGGAAGGATGAACTATGCCCCTAGCTGGCCTTGAAAGCACACAGAAAATGAAGCAGTGGTTCTTAGTTAGCCTCATCATTGCTGTCAGTGTGCTCGGACTCGGCTTCGTCCTGTCCCTGCCGGTGGTCTTCTATGTCGGATTCGCACTGCTGAGTGCTTGGATTCTCGCCGTAGCCAGCTTCTTTGGTTTCGTTTTGCCGCCGCGAGCAATGCCAATTGGCGCAGTCGGTGTGGCTATCGCCGCAGTGGTTGCGCTCATTGCGCCGAACCGTCTTGTGCTGGTTATCGCAGTTGCCATCGCGGTGGGGCTCGGCGGTGGCATGATTGCCCGCCTTTTGCTGGAGCGCAAGAACCGCGATCAGCAGGCACGCATCGATGCCCTGCCGATGTGGGAGCGCGATGAGCTGGGCGATGTCGCCGAAACGCTTCGTCCTGCTTATCGACGAGACATCGATCCCACCCCAGTGCAGCTGCCACATGCAACGGCCAAGATTGTCGCGGCCGTCTGTAAGCCGCTGGCCGGTTCTACGGTGATTGTCAGCACGAATGAGCTGCGTCCGGTGATTGCGGTCTATGGCTCCCGCGTGGCTGTGGTCTATGGTCCCGGCGCGGGCGTTGTCGAGGAGGATGGCGGAAACGGAGAGGCGACCGATTCTGCGGGGGAGGAGCGGGCGCCGGGGTCGTCGACAAGCGAAACTCCGGAGGCAATCATTGCCCAAACTCTCCCGGAAGGAGCGAAAACCCTGGTCTTTGAGGTGGCTGATGGGCTTAAGCGCCCGGCGGAGGGGAGAATTGGTGTGACCTCCGCCGAACCGCATGAGCTGGCGCTGTTCCTCGGTGGTGGCGCGCCCGCCAATGGGGATGCGATCAATGGTCGTGCGGCGCATATTCATCACAAAATTCTGGTTTCGCTGGCGCACAATGGTTTGTACGCTTAATTGATGTGAAATCGAAGTTAAATCTGCTCCAAGATCCTGTAGACCTCACGGCGGCACTGGTGGACATCGAATCGGTGTCCCACAATGAGACCGCGATTGCGGATGCCGTCGAGGCGGCATTGCGTGAGGTCGCGCAGGCAGATGAGTCGATTGAGGTCCTGCGCATTGACAACAACGTGATTGCGCGGACCCATCGGGGGTTGCCGCAGCGCGTGATTTTGGCAGGACACCTGGATACGGTGCCGACTGCGGACAATGTGCCCTCGACGCGTGGGGTAGACGCGCAGGGGCGAGACACACTGTTTGGGTGTGGAACTGTGGACATGAAAAGCGGTGACGCGGTCTACCTGCATGCTTTTGCGACGCTGGCGGCAAGCCAGGAGTTGCAGCGCGACCTGACACTCATCATGTACGAATGCGAAGAAATCGCCGCGGAGTTCAACGGGTTGCGGCACTTGAGTGAGTCGCATCCGGAGCTCCTGACTGGCGATGTCGCTCTGTTGGGCGAGCCCAGCGGCAATGTCATCGAAGCCGGCTGCCAGGGCTCTATTCGCCTGCGTCTGACCGCGCACGGCACACGTGCACACTCGGCTCGGGCATGGCTCGGCGACAATGCCGTGCACAAGTTAGCACCTGTGCTGTCACGTATTGCCGCCTATGAGCCGCAGACTGTGGATATCGACGGCTTGGCCTACCGCGAAGGGCTCAACGTCGTCTGGCTGGAGGCCGGGGTTGCCACCAATACGCTTCCCGACGAGGCGGTGCTGCGAGTCAACTTCCGATTCGCGCCCAACCGCAGCGCCGATGAGGCCATGGAGCACTTCCGAGAGGTGCTGGGGCTCGACGAGTTCGCGGCCGAGGATCTCACCGTCGATGTCGAGGATGTGAGCCCTGGGGCACTGCCGGGACTGCATGCGGCTGCTGCGAAGGAGTTGGTTGCGGTCGCAGGCGACGTCGTAAAGCCCAAGTTTGGGTGGACCGACGTGGCGCGTTTTTCGGCGCTCGGCATTCCTGCGGTGAACTTTGGCCCTGGTGACCCGGCGTACTGCCACAAGAAAGACGAGCAGATTCCGGTCGAGTGCATTACGGCACTGTGGGAGGACCTGCGGCGGTACTTGACCACCGCGCCGGTGGCTGAGTGAGCTTAGAATCACACCCTGCCCTCGCTGAGCGGGTGCGCGTATGTCATTGCTGGCATACATTGTGAGGTTATGAAACCTGTACGTACTCCGTCCCCAGCTAAGCGCCGTGCACTCCGCGGCCCAATCGCAATCCGACAGGCGGGCGAACCGCAGGCGTCTACGACCGACCGCAGGCTGTTGTCACACAATCCGAACACGGACTGGCTGCACAACGACACCTGGCGTGTGCTGCGCATTCAGTCGGAGTTCGTTGACGGCTTTGGTGCGTTGGCGGAAATCCCGCCGGCGGTGACGGTATATGGTTCGGCACGTCTGCCAGAGGACAGCCCTTACTACCAGTGGGGCTTCGACCTGGGCAAGGCGCTGGCGGAGGCGGGTTACGCGACCATCACTGGTGGCGGCCCGGGCATCATGGAAGCCGCCAACCGCGGCTGCTACGACGCCGACGGCCTGTCCATTGGGTTGGGCATTGAGCTGCCGCACGAGCAGCACTTGAATGACTGGGTCGACCTGGGCATGAACTTCCGCTACTTCTTCGTGCGGAAGACCATGTTCCTGAAGTATTCGCAGGCGTTTATTTGCCTGCCGGGTGGTTTCGGCACGCTCGATGAACTTTTTGAGTCACTGGTGATGGTGCAGACCGAGAAGGTGGAAAATCACCCAATCGTGCTGCTCGGCACTGAGTTCTGGTCGGGGCTGGTTGATTGGATGCGTGAGAAACTAGTGGCCATGGAGCTGATTTCTCCGACTGATATGGACCTTTTCCTGGTCACCGACTCCATTGAAGAAGCGGTCGAGTACATCGAGGCCGCGCACGAAAAGCTGATGGAAGAGTGTGAGCCGACCCCCGACGTTCCCGAAAAGCTCCGCCGAGTCCGTCGCTTCAGCGAGAGGTAAGACGCTGTGTGGAGTTTTTATCAGGACTCCGCGGTGCCGACGGTGATGGCCATCGTCAATCGCACCCCGGATTCCTTCTATGACCGTGGCGCAACGGCTGCGGAGGAGGCCGCGCTTGCTCGCGTGGACGAAGTTGTTGCGGCAGGCGCAGGCATTATTGACATCGGCGGCGTCAAGGCCGGTATCGGTGCAGAAGTAACTGTTGCCGAGGAGATCGAGCGTGTGGTGCCGACCATCGCGAAGGTCCGCGAGCGCTATCCTGACCTGCACATCAGCGTCGACACCTGGCGCGCCGAAGTCGGGGAGGCCGCCATCAAAGCTGGCGCTAACCTCATCAACGACACTTGGGCAGGCCATGACCCGGAGCTGCTGGAAGTCGCGGGCGCCCACGGGATGGGTTACGTTTGCTCGCACACCGGTGGAGCACTGCCACGCACCAATCCGGTTCGCGTGCGTTACGACGACGTCGTGGACGATGTCATCTCAGAAACCGGCAAGCTCGCCCAGAGGGCAGTGGACGCTGGCGTGCCGGAGGACCGCATCCTTATTGATCCCACCCACGACTTTGGCAAGAACACCTACCACGGCCTCGAGCTTCTGCGGCGCTGCAATGAGCTCGTGGCTACAGGCTGGCCGGTGCTCATGGCGCTGTCGAATAAGGACTTCGTCGGTGAGACTTTGGACCGCCCTGTCGAGCAGCGTGTGCCCGGCACCTTGGCTGCGACCGCCCATGCGGCAGCTGCCGGTGTTGCGGTGTTCCGTTCGCATCAGGTGTCCGAAACTCTTGATGTTTGCCGTATGACTCTGGCTATTTCCGGTGATTTTGCGCCACTGCATCCGGTGCGTGGGCTGGTGTAAGGGGCGTAGTTTGAGGCGCTTCACCCATGCCGCTGCGTGAAACAAAGGACTATGATGAAGAGAAGTAGTCGAAAATGCCGACAGGGATTCTAAACCGGGATCTTGAGCCGGGGTCTTAGACCGAGGTCTTGAACCGGGATTGTCAATCTCCTGGCTACCACAGCCGAGCTGGGGTGGCTGGTCGTCTCCTGCATCGACATTGTCTTAGAACGAAGGAGTTCACATGGCAGCAATGAAGCCGCGTACCGGTGATGGTCCGCTGGAGGCAGTTAAAGAGGGCAAGAAGATTGTAATGCGCGTCCCCGCAGATGGTGGTGGGCGCCTGGTGGTGGAACTGTCCCCGGAGGAAGCCAAGGAGCTCGGTGCAGAGCTCGTGGCAGTAGTGGAGTAGCAGAGTAGTAGGGTATCGGGTAGAGGCCGGGTAGTGGCCGGGCCTGTCCGGTTTTGACCCAGCGGCGACCTACACAGGTGGTGTAGGTCGCCTTTTCTTCTTCAGGTGATAACGGCTCGAATGAGGGGTTATGAACAAAAAGTACGGGCTGCAAATGTGAAACTGTGCGAGTTTATGACACTTTCAAGCCAGTTTTCGGGCAATTTTTGTCATAAACGTAGTCAGTAACTCGCATTGGAGTTACTTGGCTGAGCTCGTCACGGGCTAAGATAGTGAAAATTATTTTTCTAGCTCAGTTTGAGGAGTGACCGACGTGCTAGCTGACATCATTGATGTGCTTGCTGACCCCATCGATGGCACTGATTTGAAGTTTGGTGATGCCGAACGAATGACTCTGAAGTCCGAATCCGGACATAGCTATGATGTCGCCCGCCAGGGTTACGTTACGCTCGCCGGAGGGGCTGGTCTGCGCTACACCGGCGATGACGCCAAGATGATTACCGCCCGCGAGGAGTTCCTCTCTGGTGGCCACTATGCTCCATTCGTTGAGGCAGTTACAGGCAACGTCCAGGACGTGCTTGACGACGCCAACGTGTCCGAAGCCGCCAGCCCAGTCATCTGCGAAGTCGGTGCGGGCACTGGTTATTACCTCGCACACACGCTGGACAGCATTCCCAATTCTCGTGGCGTAGGCATTGATGTGTCTGTGCCGGCCGCCAAGCACCTGGCCAAGAGCCACCCGCGCCTCGGTGCGGTTGTGGCCGATGCGTGGGCACGGTTGCCGCTGCGTGATGGTTCCATCGATGCGCTTACTGTTGTCTTCGCACCTCGCAACGCTGAGGAGTTCGCTCGCGTGCTCAAGCCGGGCGGCCAGGTTGTGGTTCTGACTGCCACCACTGGTCACTTGGGTGAGCTTCGTGAGCCACTGGGCATCATCGATGTCGAGCGCGGCAAGGTCGAGCGCATGATTTCCCAGGCAGAGGGGCACCTCGTGCCTGTTGGCGACCCGGAGCTGGTGGAGTTCGGTATGAATCTCAACCAGAGTGCAATTGCCGCTCAGATCGGTATGAGCCCGTCGGCACGCCATATTCACCCGGAGGTGCTGCAGGAACGCATTGCAGCGCTACCTGCAGAGATGTACGTCACCGCCCGTGCCTACGTCACCCGTCTGGGGCGCCCGGGCGACTAGCGCCTACTCCTTGACCTCGGTTTTGTGAATCTGTTCATCCAGGTCTTCCGGATCCAGGTCAGCATCCGAGAATTCCGCCGTTAGCGGAAGGCGAAGCTGCAGGTCAGTGCCCGGGCACAGTTCGATAGTGCCCGAGCGCAGCTTAAAGTCCAGCACATGCCCGCCGCCGGTGCCGCCTTCCGCAAGGAAGTGCACGTGACAGCCGGGCACCGAAATTCCCTTCTCGTACACCGGCGTGCGGAAGCCCGCAATCGTGCCCCGCAGGTTCTGGAAATCAACCGACGCGTCTTCTTCCGTCGCATCAACCATCTTCTGGTACGGCTTTTCCTGCTTTACGACGGTTCGAGTCTTCACCCACTCAAATTCGCCGGTAATCCGCAGTGCGTACATAAAGTTTTGGCTCGGCACCAGGGAATCGATGATGGGGCTAATTTCCTTGCGAGTCAGGTTTTCCGGCGCATCCATCACCGTGTGAGGAACGAAGTTGGTGACCACCGTGTAGGGGCTGCGCTGATCCATGGTGGCCCGGGTCGCGGAGCCGTCGTGACGCACCTGCCAGCAGACACCGTCGAGGATTACCATTTCGCCATCGAGACCGTCGAAGGTGCCGATGCCGAAGTTTCCATGACCAAGGATTTCGCCAATGGTCATCTCGCCGTCGTAGATGCCATCGAGCAGTGCGGACATCAGTGAGTTTTGGAAAATTGTGTGTCGGACCGTTGGAAAATTCTCGTGAGTGGTCATGGAAGCCATTATATTCGCGGTGCTTGTGGCTCAGTTTGTTCGGCGTTTTCGGTCCGATGGTGTGGGAGGACTCTGCGGCACGAAGAACGCCCTGCGGAAAAATCCACAGGGCGTGATTTGGTGAATCGAGCGGTTGGTTCTACTTCGGCTGGATGGTGACTGATACGTGGTCAGCAGTGGAGACGATATGAACCGTCTGGCCATCGGCAGCGACAGTGGCGTGGCCACCCTCGACATTCACTGTGAACCCATTCGGGAAGTTGATTGAGGGCACAACGAGCTCGCTGGTGGAACCAGGTGCGAAAACTCCGGTGCCGTCGACGCGGCTATTGTTCCAGCTGGCCTGGTAGACACGGGTGTCGTGGTTCCAGTCAGTAGCTTGCGGGGTGCCTGCGACCGCCCGCAGGTGTGGAGCGGCGAGGATGGTCATCTTGTCGCGGTTGAAGGCATCGGCACCTACGGGTCCTGGAACAGTCGGGTCGAAGACCATGCCCTGTTCCTTCTGGTTCTGCGTCGTCGGGTCGTCGCATCCGCAGTAGGACCAGTACTGCCAGCCGACCATGTGGCGGCGGGCAAGCGAAATTACGCCATTGAGGGTATCGGCATCGTCGGTGGCGCCGAACTCGGAAAGCAGTGTGGCCGAGCCGTTACCGGATGAGACGATTTCCGCATTGTCGAAGGTACGACCATCGAAAAAGTCACAGCCCGTGTAGGTGTTGAACAGGGCATTCGTGGTGCAGTAGACATGCCAGCTGAGAGCCGTACCAGCGGTTTCAGGAACCTTCGGGGCTGCCGGATTGGTGTTCAATCCGGTGTTCCACATGGAGTAGGGCTCGTAGTGGACAATAGCGTCCTGGTCCTTGGCGACAATCTGCTTGGCAGCCTTCTGGTGCAGTTCATCGAGCTTTTCCTTAGCCGGGCCGCAGTCGCCGAGAGCCAAATAGCACAGGGGGTATGCCGAGCCTGGCCACGGTTCATTAATGATGTCGTAGCCCATCAGTCCCGGCATGTCGCCAAGGCGTTTGGCGACATGGCCCCACATGGCTGCGTAACGCTCCTGCAACCCAACACCGCCCGGCCCTTCGCGGTTATTCAGGAAATTGTCGTATGCCCTAATGAGGCCGATATTGAGGGCCTGGTTAGCGGGGAAGCCAACCTTCAAGAGGCTGGGAACGCCGTCGTCAATGACAGCCCAATCCGGGGCAAATTCGCCTTCGAACTTCTCGTTGTACATGTCCTGGTGGGCATCGACCAAGACCGCGATTCCACGCTCAGTGAGCATGGAGATAGTGCGGGCAATGGAATCCAGGTATTTGTCGTTGTACTCGCCGGGCTCTGGCTCTACTGCTTTCCAGATAATGCCGACTCGCATGGAGTCGAAGCCCTGCTGCACGAGCCAGTCAGCATCGTCCTCGTTAAAGCCTCCGGCCTCTGGGGTGTAAGGATCGTGCTTGTAGACGATGTTCGACCCCTGAGTGAGGAAAGCTCGGCCGTCACCATCGGTAAACCAGCGACCGGACTGCCCAAGGGGACCACGCTCGGTGATGGTAGCGGTACTAGGGGATGGTGCTACTTCTGTAGCGAGCGCCTGATGCGGTACTGCACCCGCTAGCGCTATGGCAATGGCGGCACCAGCTGCTGCCACCTTCTTAGTGAATCTCATACTCAGGATGCTATTGACCAGTAATGATAAATTCAGCCAAAACTCAAATTAGGTTTAGAAAAGTGGGCAAGGGCATAAGTAAATGTCCTGAACGGGGTTAGTAAAAAGGCTAAGAAAGGCCCACCGCTTCCTTCTCGGAAGCGATGGGCCTTATGAGGAGACTCCGTCCACCGCGCATCCGTGGCGTCTCGCAGACAGCCAGCTACATCAAAGACTTATAAACCTCAACGGTCTGCTGAGCGATGTTCTCCCAGCTAAACACATCTTCAGCACGCCTCTTACCCGCCTGGCCAATCTTGGTAGCGCGGTCGCGGTCGGCGACCATGTTGTTAACCGCGGCAGCGATTCCACGCTCGAAGCCCTCCGGATCAGACTCGTCGTAGTGAACCAAAGTGCCGGTTTCGCCATCGACGACAACCTCCGGAATGCCGCCGACATCAGAGGCGACAACGGCGGTGCCACAGGCCATAGCCTCAAGGTTAACGATGCCCAGCGGCTCGTAGATGGACGGACAGACGAACGAATCCGCGGCTGTCAGGATCTCCTGGATCTTCTCCTTCGGCAGCATGTCCTGCACCCAGAAAATGCCATCGCGCTTCTCCTGGAGGTCATGGACGAGCTGCTCAGTCTCCTTCGCGATTTCCGGGGTGTCCGGAGCGCCGGCGCACAGAACGAGCTGCACACCGTCGTCGAAAAGCGATGCGGCCTTGACCAAATGAGCGACACCCTTCTGACGGGTGATGCGGCCGACGAACGCGACCATCGGGCGAGACGGGTCAACGCCGAGCTCCTCCAGGACAGACCAGCCGTTCTGTTCCTTGGACTCTTCCCACGTCGGGCGCGGGTACCACAGCTCGGTGTCGATACCGTTCAGGACAACGTGGACCTTGTCGGGGGAGATACGCGGGTAGGCATCCAGGATGGCGTCCTTCATGCGCGCGGAAACAGCAATGACAGCGTCTGCGTACTCCATAGCATTGCGCTCGGACCAGCTGGAAACGTCGTAACCGCCGCCAAGCTGCTCGCGCTTCCATGGGCGGTGCGGCTCCAGTGAGTGCGCGGTTGCCACATGCGGAATGCCCTTGAGCAGACCAGTGAGGTGACCGCCCAGGCCCGAGTACCACGTGTGAGAGTGGACGACATCAATGTCGGTTGCCGCGGCGGCATTTGCCATGCGCAACCCCGTGGACAGCGTCTTAATCGAGGCGTTGGCATCCTTCAACTCCGGGTCAACGCCGTGGACATATACATCCGCCTCATCGCGAGGAGCACCCATGCAGTGCACATCGACGTCAACGCCGTCGAGGCCGCGCATGAAACGAGTCAGTTCAGTTACGTGAACACCTGCTCCGCCGTAAATCTCCGGAGGGTATTCCTTGGTCATCATGGCAACACGCATAGTTCCAGCGTAACCAGATTTGACAATTTCCGTCGCTTGATATGCCTGGGTGTGGGTAGCGGGGAGGGGAGACTGGCAGCGAGGAACGTAAATCGCATATAGGTTGGTTGGTGTGAGGAGTCAACCACATGTTTTGTCCATTGTCCTTGCCGGTGGCGAAGGCAAGCGTCTCTTCCCGCTGACGGAAGACCGCGCTAAGCCCGCCGTGCCTTTCGGCGGTAGCTATCGGCTTATCGACTTCGTGCTGTCGAACCTGGTCAACGCAGGTTTCTTGAAGATCTGTGTGCTGACCCAGTACAAGTCCCACTCGCTCGACCGTCACATTTCGCAGGCGTGGCAGCTGTCTGGCATCACCGGCCAGTACGTCACCCCGGTGCCGGCTCAGCAGCGTCTGGGTAAGCGCTGGTTCACCGGTTCGGCGGACGCGATTCTGCAGTCGCTGAACTTGGTTTACGACGAGGATCCGGAGTACGTCATCGTCTTCGGTGCCGACCACGTCTATCGCATGGATCCGCAGCAGATGCTGGAGGCCCACATCGAGTCTGGCGCTGGCGTGACGGTCGCTGGTATCCGCGTCCCGCGTTCTGAGGCCAGCGCATTCGGTGTCATCGATGCCGATGACAACAACCGAATCACCGAGTTCCTGGAGAAGCCGGCTGATCCGCCCGGCACCCCGGATGACCCGAACTCGACGTTCGCGTCGATGGGTAACTACATCTTCACTACCTCCGCGCTTATCGACGCTATTAAGCGTGACTCGGAAGATGAAAACTCCGACCATGATATGGGCGGAAACATTATTCCGATGCTGGTAGAGGAGGGCGAAGCTTTCGTCTGGGACTTCAAGGACAGCTACGTTCCGGGTGAGACCGAACGTGACAAGGGCTACTGGCGTGATGTCGGTACCATCGATGCCTTCTACGAGGCCAACATGGACCTGATTTCCGTCCACCCGGTGTTTAACCTCTACAACAAGAAGTGGCCAATCCACACCTTCTCAGAGGAGAACCTGCCTCCGGCCAAGTTTGTCCAGGGCGGTATTGCTCAGGCTTCGATGGTCGGTGCTGGTTCGATTGTCTCCGGTGGTACGGTCCGCAACTCGGTGATTAGCACCAACGTTGTGGTCGAGGATGGCGCGACGGTGGAGGGCTCGGTTCTCTTCCCAGGCGTTCGCGTCGGCCGCGGAGCAGTGGTTCGCCATGCGATTTTGGACAAGAACGTTGTAGTTTCCGACGGCGCCATTATCGGTGTCGATCCGGAGAAGGACGCAGAGCGCTTCAAGGTCAGCGCTGGTGGCGTTGTGGCCGTTGGTAAGAACCAGGTTATCTAGACTGTCTGAGTCCGACCGGCTGAAAAGGCACGTACCGTGGGGTACGTGCCTTTTGCCTTTAACCCTTTTTGCTACCTAGTTGCTACCTAGCCCCAAAACTGGCAGCCCTAAAAGTTGCGGGCTGCACCTGTGAATATGGGGTGCGCATGTGAATACGGGCATGGGCTGCAAATGTGAAACTGTGTGAGTTTATGACACTTTCAAGCCATTTTTCGGGCCATTTTTGTCATAAACGCAGTCAGTAAGTCGCAGTGGCCCACCGCTGCCGCTAGCCGGCCGGCCAACAGTAGAAAACTACTTCTTCACCAGCACAGTGGTGCCAGCTGCTAGAGGTAGGCGCATCACGTAAGCGTCGTCAAGCTGGAGCATATATTCGTCGGCTTCGCGGGCAGCGACGGTGTCACGGTCAGTGCGTGACGAGTCAGCGACAGTGCCGTCGAGGAGCGCGCCGGTCAGGACGAGCGCGCCACCGGAGCGAAGCAGCGGCCAGGCCTTTTCCTGGGCGGCGCGGAGGATCGCCGGGGCGACGTCCAAGTAGACCAAGTCGTAGGAGTCGGCGGCCAGTCGATCCATGACCTCCAGCGGCTGCGAGGGCAGGAAGCGCTGTCGGTTGGGGCGGATGCCTGCGGCTCGGAAAGCGGACTTTGCCAGAGACTGGTGCTCGAGCTCCGGGTCGATGCAGGTGAGAACGCCGTCATCGCCGAGGCCGGCGGCCAGGTGCAAACCGACTACGCCTGCCGCAGGCGATGCGATGACAGCGGCGGGGTGACCGTCGCGGCGGGCACTGGTCAGAGCCATGAGCGAGGTCAAAGCGGCGCCGGTCATCGTATCGGGGACGGCAACTCCGTATTCGCGAGCGCTCTCTCGGGCGCTTTCAAGGGCCTCGGAGACTACGGTCGTGTTGTTGACGTGCTGTGCAATAGCGTCACGTGCGGATAGCGGGGTAGCAGAAGAACTCGTTTCGGACACGTTCTATAGCGTAGGAAAAAACTTCGGGCAGGGTAGCGGGGCGCGCCGGTCAGTGCCGGACTAGGTGGGTAAACAAGCCTCAAGTTTGTCTGGACTCTCAAACTATTTTCAGGGTAAGGTCACTACAAACCTAAGGTTGGTAAGGAACACTGAACCTCATGCCCGAACGAGTCAAGTCCGAACGAGTCAGCGTAGGCGCCAGCCGCGAGGACGCCGCGTCCGCTGACGTAACTGAGCAACTGTCCGGCACCGCGGCTTTTGACGCAGGTGTGGGGGAGATGCCGTCGTGGTCGGAGCTGGTTCAGGCCCACGCGGATAGTGTTTATGGGCTCGCATATCGGTTGACTGGTAACCAGCAGGACGCGGAAGACCTGACGCAGGAGACATTCATGCGTGTGTTCCGCTCGCTGAAGTCATACCGTCCCGGCACTTTTGAAGGCTGGCTGCATCGGATTACCACTAACCTGTTTTTGGATATGGTCCGGCACCGGCAGGTCATCCGGATGGAGGCATTGCCGGAGAACTACGACCGCGTCCCGGGTACGCTGAAGACCCCGGAGCAGGCCGTCGATGACGCGATGCTCGACCCGGATTTGGAAATCGCGCTGGCTGAGCTGCAGCCGGACTATCGCGCGGTGGTTGTCCTCTGTGATGTGGTGGGGCTGACCTACGAGGAAATTGCCAGCACCCTTGGGCTCAAGATGGGCACCGTCCGTTCGCGTATTCACCGGGCACGTTCCAGCTTGCGGGCGACGTTGGAGCGCCTGGAGAAGGAACGACAGGAGCTGCCGGAGTCGGTCACCGCAGGCTAGATTTCCCGCACTCAATCCGCGGGAGCGGCTATTGTGGGGCTAGTTAAATAGGTGCGATTTCTGGAGGTGCTGCAGTCTGTGATTCAGCAGGGCGATGACAAGCGTTTTTTGTCAACGGAGCATCTCGGCACCGAGGCAATTGCCGCTTTTGTTGACGGCGAGTTGTCGGTCGTAGCTGAGCGTCGTGCGCAGGCGCACCTGATGGCATGCCCGGAATGTCGCCGGGAGGTCGCGAAGCAGCGGCAGGCGGCCAAGCGTCTGCGTGATAGCGCGCCCTTGCACATTCCAGCTGAGCTGCGCGCTCGTATTGCTGATTTCGCAGGCAGTTGCGAGGACTCAGAGCCCCATCGGTCGGCGCGGCATCTCGCGCACCGTCCGCCGGAGTCGCTGAGTGCCGCGTTGGAGCAGATTGTTCGCGGTTTTCGTAAAGGTGGTAGTCACTAGTGGGCAAACATCGCTCTTTCGATGATTCCGCGTTTGCCCCGGACTCCGATCGTGCCGCCGCAACTGGCGGGTTACAGCGTGCTCCAGGGCAGAAGCTTGACGACGACACCAGTGCCACCGCCCAAGAGTATTCGCCGTGGCAGGATTCGTCGTCACGCATGACGACGGGGCGTCCAGCCCGCAAACCCGAAGCGAAAAAGAAGCCTCGCCCGAAGACGGCTCCCCGCGTCAGCGCGCGGGAAGTGATTTTTGGCCGCGAGGTGCCGTGGCGTGTGATCGCGGCGTCGTCGGCCGTGGTGCTGCTCATTGGCGGTGTTGGCGGCTTTGTTGGCGGTTGGGCTGGCAAGACTTTCCGCTCGGACTACCAGCGTGTGGAGCTGCAGCAGATCGAGGGGCGGCCGGGCAACGGTGATTTGACTGAAATCGGCAAGGTGGCGGAGGCTCTTCGTCCCGCGGTGGTGTCGATTGCGGTCAGTGCCGGTGAGGTCTCGGGCGTGGGCTCGGGGTTTGTCATTGATGGTGACGGTCATATTTTGACGAATAACCACGTCGTTTCGGCGGTGGCGGACCGGCAGGATATGCAGGTCTCCGTAACGTTTTGGGACGGCGGCAAGCTGAAGGAAGTGCCGGCCAAGATTATTGGCCGCGACCCGAAGACCGACCTCGCCGTAATTAAGGTCGAAGATGTTGCGGGGCTGACCGTGGCGCAGCTTGGTGATTCCAACGCGGTTGCGGTCGGTGACACCGTGATTGCGATGGGCTCGCCGCAGGGGCTCGGCGGCACGGTGACCTCGGGAATTGTCTCCGCGCTTAATCGGCCGGTGCGCCTGGCCGCTGAGGGGACCGACACGGACGGCTACGCCGATGCGATTCAGACCGATGCCTCCATCAACCCGGGTAACTCCGGTGGTCCGCTGGTGGATATCCGCGGTGCCATTATCGGTATTAATACGGTGATTTTCAGTAGCTCGGGTGGCTCACAGGGGTTGGGCTTTGCGATTCCAATCAATTCAGCCGTTGCCATCGCTGAGCAGCTCATTGCCGGTGAGCAGCCGGTTCATCCTGGGATTGGCGTGACAGTGCGCACGGTTTCCAATGGCGCACTGACTGGTGCCGAGATTGCCAGCATCCTGCCGGGAGGCGTTGCCGACCGGGAAGGCCTGCAGGAAGGCGATGTGATTACGGCTGTGGGAGACCGCGCGGTATCGTCCGCAGATGAGCTCACGGTGGCGCTGTGGACTGTTGGCGCTGGTAATGAGGCGGTATTGAAGATCGTTCGTCACGGAGCCGAGCTGGAGGCGAAGATCACGCCGGAGTAGGGGGCGCTGGTTTCGGCCGGTTTCGGCTGGTTTCTGCGGACTTAGCAGATTTGGTGGATTTGGCCACGCAATGCTGCATGCGAGGTGCACTGTAACTAAGGTGGTATAACGTGTTTTCTAATGTTGGCTGGGGCGAGATTCTTGTCCTCTTTATCCTCGGACTAATTCTCATCGGACCTGAGCGGTTGCCGAAGGTAATTGAGGACGTCCGCGCATTGCTTCTGGCTGCGCGCACCGCAATCAATGACGCACGCGATAACCTCTCGGACGAGTTCGGTGAAGACTTCGATGATCTTCGCAAGCCGCTGCAGGAGCTCAACGATCTCCGTCGTCTCAACCCGAAGACCGCCATCACCAGGACGCTTTTCGACGGCGATGACACCTACCTGGACATGCTCTCCGGTAAGCCCGCAGCGGGTGGTGGCGGAACTGGTGCAGCCGGAGCTGCCGGAGCCGGTGGATCCTCTGGAGTAGCTGGTGCGGCTGGAGCAACTGGTGTCACAGGCCAGCAGTACCAGCAGCCCAACATGAGCCAGCCAGTGCAGCCGGCTCCGTCGCAGCAGCCGGCTCCGTCGCAGCAGTCGGCTCAGCAGCCCGCCCAGCAGCCAGGAACGTGGCAGGATCCAGTTGCCCAGGCCCGCCAACAGCAGGCACAGCAAACACCACAGCAGTCGCAACAGCCGCAACAACCTCAGCAGCCCCGTGGGGTGCAGGCCTGGGTCGACGACGACAACCTATAGAGGTGGCAAACCGTTCCCGATCGCAAGTTACTGACTAGGTTTATGACACTTTCATGGCAAAAATTTTGCTCAAACTGTCATAAACCTAGTCAGTAAGTGCACGCAGCCGCGTCGGCGGATACACCGCCCGCACCGCCCGCAAACCCCGGACCACCGAAAACACCTACACCACCGAAAACACCTACACCGCCGAAAACACCCAAACCACATACGCCCCAGACACTGCAGCCACAATGAGCAAAGGCCCCCTTCCCGGCACTGAAAATACCGGGGAGGGGGCGTCGCTATGATCGTCGTAAAGCGAAGGACTACTTCGGCGTCACGCCCAAGCCTAGCGACTTGCCTGCGAGCGACTCGCGACGAACAACCAGCTTGTCGGCGATAGCGTTCAGGGCCTCGCCCGCGCCCGAATCCGGCTTGGATAGGACAATCGGGGTGCCCTTGTCGCCGCCCTCGCGGAGCTCGGTGTCCAGCGGCACCTGGCCGAGCAGCTCGACCTTACCGCCGGTGATCTGGGTAAGACGACGGGCAACGGTCTCGCCGCCGCCTGTGCCGAAGACCTCCATCTTGGAACCGTCGGGCATTTCCATCCAGCTCATGTTCTCAATGACACCGGCGATCCGCTGGCGGGTCTGCAGCGAAATGGTGCCGGCGCGCTCGGCAACTTCGGCGGCGGCCATCTGCGGGGTAGTAACAATCAGTAGCTCAGCGTTCGGTACGAGCTGCGCCACGGAGATGGCGATGTCGCCGGTTCCCGGAGGTAGGTCGAATAGCAGGACGTCCAAGTCGCCCCAGAACACGTCCGCGAGGAACTGCTGGATAGCGCGGTGCAGCATTGGCCCACGCCAGACAACCGGTGCGTTGTCGTCGACGAAGTGTCCGATCGAAATCAGTGACACGCCGTGTGCCTGCGGAGGCATAATCATGTCGTCGACCTGGTGCGGCTTGTCCTCGGAGCCCATCATGTGCGGAATGGAGTGTCCATAGACATCGGCGTCGAGCACACCGACAGATAGACCCTTCGCAGCCAGCGCGGCAGCGAGGTTCACGGTCACAGAGGACTTACCAACGCCACCCTTACCGGAGGCGACGGCGAACACGCGGGTGCGGGAGTCCGGCTGGGCGAATGGGATCACCGGCTCGGAGGCGGTACCGCGGACGGCGTTGCGGAACTCGCGGCGCTGCTCGTCATTCATCACATCGGTGGTGACGGTGACGTTGCCAACGCCCTCGAGACCGTTGAGCGCGTCTTCGGTGCGCTCGATGATGGTGTTTTTCATGGGGCAACCGGCGATGGTGAGGTAAATCTCCACGGCCACGTCGTTGTTGTCCGCCACCGAGATGGACTTGACCATGCCAATCTCGGTAATCGGGCGACGTACCTCAGGATCTTCGACCTGCGCCAGGGCGGTGCGAACTTCAGCTTCAGTAATCGTAGACATTATGTAGTGAATCTTATCGTGAGACCCCGTAAGACAAAGAACTACTGACAAAATCAGCAGTTTTCCGCTTTACGACGGTTACAGCGCCCAACCCTTCCGACAAGCGCGGTGGCAGTGGAACTGGTGGCGGGCCAGACGGCGGAACAATTGGAAACTGTCAGGCGTTGTCCTTGATAGAACGCTTTTTAGCGATAGTTTTAGCAATATTTTCAGCAACTGAGTCACCAATTGCTGTGACAACAACTGCAAGGGAACGGTGAAAGTACCGATGGCAAATGGGGAAGCGAACAGCGGCTGGGGGAGCGGCCGGGAGCGGAGCATGAAGTCCCGGTTGCCTCAGCGGCAGGTGCCCGAGGGGGGGCCGGGGGGGAGCTTCACCAACTACGCCGATGCCCAGGCCGCGGTGGATTCGCTCAGCGATCGCGATGAGTTCCCGGTTTCCGACCTCACCATCGTCGGCGTTGACCTGATGCAGGTGGAGCGCGTCGTAGGTCGGTTGACCTGGCCGAAAGTGCTCGGTGGTGGCGCGCTGTACGGCCTATGGATGGGCCTGTTCTTCGGCCTGATTCTGGGGCTTTTCCAGGAAGATTGGGTTAGCCCGTTGATTGTTGGCCTCGGGATGGGCGCCATCTTTGGCATCGTGCTGGCCGCAGTCCCATACGCCATGCAAAACGGCAAGCGGGATTTCTCCACCACCACGGAGATTGTTGCTCGTCGCTACGACGTCTTGTGCAATCCCCGCAATGCCGAGCGCGCCCGCGACCTGTTGGCGCAGCGGGCTCTCGGTGGGAACCGCGGGTAGGTTGTTGTACTCGTCGTAAAGCGTTGCCTGCCAGAAGCGGAAACTACAGCCACTTGTTGCGGCGCAGGAGCCACACCAAAAACGCCACGATGATGAACATGATGGCGAGGACGAAGAAGTAGCCGTATTCCCAGTGCAGTTCAGGCATGCGGTCGAAGTTCATGCCGTAGATACCGGCCAGGGCGGTTGGCACGGCGAGAATAGCCGCGTACGCCGAGATGGTACGCATATCCTGGTTCTGCTGCAGCTGGATTTTCACGGCGGCGGCGTCGATGAGGGCGGAGAGTCGTTCGTCGAGTCCGGAGACGAGGTCCGCGGCGGCGAGCTGGTGGTCGAGAACATCGGAAAGATAACGGCTGACGTCCTTAGGCATGATGTCTTCCCGCAGATTCATCAGGGAGCGCAGTGCCGGTGTCAGCGGATCGATCGCGTGGCGCATTTCCAGAATCTCTCGTTTGAGGATGTAAATGTCCTCAATATCCGAATCCAAGTTCGGCTCGAAGACTTCGTCTTCCATGATCTCCACGCGATCTTCCAGCTGCATAGCGATGCGCAGGTACGCATCGACGAGGTTGTCCGTCAGTGCCCACAGCACGCCCGCGGGGCCGTAGTCGATGGCGTCGGTGGTGTTCTCCACGCGTGCGCTAATGCGCTGCATATCCGAGCTAGGCATGCCCATGCGAATGGTGATGACGTACTCCGGGCCGATAACAATCATCAGCTGGCCGGAGCGAATAATCTCATTTTCGTCATCCGCGAGACCTTCCGGGGAGTAGTGAATCGAGCGAATAACAAAAACAACGTGATCATCGTGGATCTCAATCTTGGGGCGCTGGCGGTTAGTCAGTGCGTCCTCCACCGTCAGCTCATCCAGCCCGTAAAGCTCAGCGATGGCATCCATCTGTGTCGCGTTGGGGCGCGACAACGACAGCCACGTGAAGCCCTCGCCAAAATTCCGTACCTCGGACAGCCCGGAGAAGTGGTCGTAGGTGCCGGGCAACCGCTTGCCGCCGATGTAGACGCCGCAATCGCGCAGGGCATCGCGCACCGCCCTCGACTGTCCTGTTCCTGTGCTTGACGACGAGCCGTTGGTGCGCGTCACCTTCGAGACAGCCGACTTCGCTGCGGATTTAGCCGCATTCGTCGCCCGAGCGGTTTTACCGGGTTTTCCTGTGGCCGACGGTTTTTGGCTTTGACTGGCCGAGCTAGTTCGCGGATTGCGAGCCTTCGCCGAAGCGCTGATGTTGCGGCTTTTCTCTTCGCCCATTCTGGGTGACCTCACAATCCGTTCGTAGGTTACGCTGGTGTCGATGATTGATTTTAGACGTGCGAACGCCGGGTTCCACTTTCGCATCCGCTCAATGGGGTGCAAGGGTAGCTCCACGGCTACTGCGTGCACTTTTACCGCCCTGGCATTGGTCACTGGGGCGACGGGGTTCGGTCTTGCCGCATGTTCTGATTTGGATCCGCAGATGCCCGTTCCTCCCGAGCAGGAGGCGGTGGTGACTGTCGGGGCAGACCTACGCAACCCTGAGCAAGCAGCTCTTGCGTACGTGTATGCGCAGAGCTTTGAGAGGATAGGGCGGCAAGCGGAGGTCGTCGGCATTCGCGATGCTGACGACCGGTTGCGGGCCGTACGCAATGAAGCGGTCCTGGTCTCCTTCGGATGCACAGGTGAGCTACTCGGCCTGAGCGACCCTGCGTCGGCGGCTTCACTGGCGGAGGAATACGCGGACGACTCCACCCCGGACAAGCAGTTCAGCGGCGAGTGGCGCGACCGTGTGTACGACGCATTTTCGCGGTCGCTGCCGGGTGAAGTTATGGCCACCGACGCGGGCATGGCACAGGGCTGCGCGGATGTGTCAGCTGACAATGCTGGGGCTGACTTGCCGCAATGGCTTGTGCCTTTCTACGTCAAGCCAGCGTTGGACCGAGATGATCGAGTCCGCGTGCTCAATGAGATTGCGGGTTCGCTGAGCACTGAGGACTTGAAGCTGATGACCCGGGCTGTGGCTGGTGGCGCCAGCCCTGAGTTGGTCGCTCAGGAGTGGCTGGACAAGGCGTAGTCGGGGCGGCGGGGGCTAGTTGTGGCGGTATCTGACGCGTATCTGCTGTTGGCTGCCGCCAAGTTTGTTGAATAACCCATGAATGCGGGCTGCAAATGTGAAACTGTGCGAGTTTATGACACTTTCATGCCATTTTTCGGGACATTTTTGTCATAAACGTAGTCAGTAACTCGCATTGAGGACTAAGTAGTAAATGGTGCCGACCCGGTGGCACGCCGACCGGACACGCTTTTTGACTATTCGCCCTTGATGCCTGGCAACGATCGCCCAAGCAACAGGAAAGGGGCTCCAACCGAACGGTTGGAGCCCCTTAGCGTTCACACGCTAACTGGTGAAGACCAGTCAATGAGACCTACTTGAGAGCCTCTTCCAGCAGAGCCTTCTCCTCAATCTGGTGTACCTTAGCCACACCAGTTGCGGTGGAGGACTGTGCACGGCGGGAAACGCGGGTCAGCTTCGGCATATCCGGCAGAACCTCTGGGAGGTTCAGTGCCAGGAACGGCCATGGACCCTGGTTAGCCGGCTCATCCTGAACCCAGCGGACTTCCTCAAGATCCGGGTAGGACTCGAAGATGTCGCGGAGGCGGTTGTGCGGCAGCGGGTGCAGCATCTCCAGGCGAGCGATTGCAAGATCGTCGCGCTTGTCCTTCTTACGCTTCTTCTCCAGCTCCCAGTAGATCTTGCCGGAGCAGAGCAGCAGGGTCTTGATGCCGGACTTGTCCTTGGACTCGAAGTTCGGGTCATCGATGACTGAGCGGAACTTGTTCGGGTTGGTGAAGTCCTCGACAGCAGACGCTGCCATCTTGTTGCGCAGCATCGACTTCGGCGAGAACACAACCAGCGGACGGTGCAGGTCGGACAGGACGTGGCGACGCAGCAGGTGGAAGTAGTTAGCCGGCTCGGACGGCTGAGCAACGGTGTAGGAGCCCTCGGCTGCCAGCTGCAGGAAGCGCTCGATACGTGCCGAAGAGTGGTCCGGGCCCATGCCCTCGTAGCCGTGCGGTAGCAGCAGGATCAGCTTGGAGGTCTGACCCCACTTGGCCTCGCCGGAGGAAACGTACTGGTCAATGGTGGTCTGAGCGCCGTTGGCGAAGTCACCGAACTGTGCTTCCCAGAACACTGCTGCGTCCGGGTTACCCAGGGTGTAGCCGTACTCGAAGCCCATGCCTGCGTACTCGGTCAGAGCCGAGTTGTAGATCATGAAGCGGCCGCCGTTCTTGGACTTACCGTAGGCGTCGATCGGGTTGTATTCCGAACCGTCCTCGGAGTCAATCAGAACTGCATGGCGAGAGGTAAAGGTACCGCGGCGGACATCCTCACCTGCGAAGCGGACGTCGATGCCAGCACCGGTGAAGGAGCCGATTGCCAGCAGCTCGGCCATACCCCAGTCGATGCCACCTTCCTGAGTCATCTCCGCGCGCTTCTTAGCGACCGGCGCAACACGCGGGTGAATCTTGAAGCCCTCAGGGAGGTTGACGTAGGACTGACCAATCTCGACGATTTCAGCCTTGTCGATGCCGGTCTTGAGACCGTGCGGCAGCGGCTGAGAACCGGCGATACCGGTCTGCTCGCCCGGCTTTGCGTCCTGAGCTGCGCGAACCTCGTTGAAGACCGCTTCCATCTGGTCGTGGAAGTCTCGGCGTACTGCTTCGTACTCTTCCTCGGAGATGTCACCGCGACCGATGAGGTCCTCGGTGTACTGAGCACGAACGCTTTCCTTCTCGTCGATGATCTTGTACATCAGCGGCTGAGTCATGGACGGGTCATCGGCCTCGTTGTGGCCGCGCTTGCGGTAGCAGACCAGGTCGATGAAGACGTCCTTGCCGTAGCGGTTACGGTACTCAACAGCCAGCTGGCCGACCCAGACGACAGCCTCCGGGTCGTCACCGTTGACGTGGAAGACCGGGCAGCCGTATGCCTTGGCGATGTCGGTTGCGTAGTAGGAGGAACGACCGGAGTCCGGCGAAGTGGTGAAGCCAATCTGATTGTTCACCACGATGTGGACGGTACCGCCGACCTTGTAACCACGCAGGGACATGAGGTTCAGGGTCTCCTGGACAATGCCCAGGCCGGCGAAGGATGCGTCACCGTGCAGCAGCAGCGGCATGACGGAGTAGCCCTCTTCGCCCTTGTTGATCTTGTCCTGGCGTGCACGAGCAAGACCCTCAACGACCGGGTTGACGGCCTCGAGGTGGGACGGGTTCGCAGTCAGGGTGACGTCAATCTCGCCCTCGCCGAACATCTGGATGTGACGGCCAGTAGTACCCAGGTGGTACTTGACGTCACCAGAACCGCCGACCTGTGCCGGGTCGATGTTGCCTTCGAACTCGGTGAAGATCTGGCGCAGTGGCTTGCCGACGATGTTTGCGAGCACATTCAGTCGACCGCGGTGTGGCATACCGATGACGACCTCATCCAGGCCAGCGCCAGCAGCGGTGTCAATGGCGGAGTCCATCAGCGGAATCAGCGACTCTGCGCCCTCAAGGGAGAAGCGCTTCTGGCCGACGTACTTGGTCTGCAGGAAGTTCTCGAATGCCTCAGCGGCGTTCAGCTTCTGCAGGATGTACTTCTGCTCAGCGTGGGACGGCTTTGGCTGGCCGCCCTCAATGCGCTCTTCCAGCCACTCGCGCTCTTCGCGGTCGAGGATGTGAGCGTACTCGGAACCGACCTTGAGGCAGTATGCGTTCTGCAGGCGCGAGAGAACCTCGCGCAGCGTCATCGTCTCCTTGCCGCCGAAACCACCGACGTTGAAGGTACGGTCCAGATCCCACAGGGTCAGACCGTGCTCCTCAATATCGAGGTCAGCGTGGTTCGGAGCGGAATCATTCGGCTGGTCAGAACGCAGCGGGTCGATATCAGCCAGCAAGTGACCGCGGGAGCGGTAGGCCTCAATCAGACGCATAACGCGGGTGTTCTTGTCGATACCCGTGTTCGGCAGATCCTGTGCCCAACGGATTGGGGTGTAGGGGACGCGCATGGTCTGGAAGATGTGGTCCCAGAACTTGTCGTCGACGAGCAGGTTGCTCATCGTGCGCAGGAACTCACCGGACTCTGCACCCTGGATAATGCGGTGATCGTAAGTAGAGGTGATGGTCACCAGCTTGCCGATGCCCATCTCTGCCAGACGGTCAGCGGAAGCACCAGCGAACTCAGCCGGGTAATCCATGGAACCGACACCGATAATCGCGCCCTGGCCCTTGGTCAGGCGCGGGACGGAGTGGCGGGTACCGATGCCGCCCGGGTTGGTCAGGGAAATGGTGACACCCTGGAAGTCCTTACCGGTCAGCTTGCCGTGGCGAGCACGAACGACGATGTCCTCGTAGGCGTCGACGAACTGCTTGAAGGTCAGGGTCTCACACTCGCGGATAGCGGCAACTACGAGCGAGCGAGAGCCGTCCTTAGCTGGCATATCAATAGCCAGGCCGAGGTTAATGTGCTCCGGGGTAACCAGAACTGGCTTGCCGTCAACCACCTTGTAGTTGTTGTTCATGTCCGGGTGGAGCATGACAGCCTTCACCATGGCGTAACCAATGATGTGGGTGAAGGAAATCTTGCCACCGCGGGCGCGTGCCAGATGATTGTTAACCAGGGTGCGGTTTTCAAACATCAGACGTGCCGGCATATCGCGAACCGACGTAGCGGTCGGCATCTCCAGGGAGACATCCATGTTCTTAGCGATAGCCCGTGCGACGCCCTTCAGAGGCTCCTCGCCGGATTCAACAGCCGAAACCTTGGCTGCTGCATCCATTGGGGACTTCTTTGGCTTCGGGGACGCCGGCTTGTTCGGGGTCTTAGTTGGTTCGACCCCCTTGGATTCACGACGTCCGGTTGCCTTAGCTTCCTCCTTCGTGGCTGCTGCTGGCTTTGCCATATTGGAAAGGTCCTCGCCCTTTTGGGACGGGGTGTGGGTTGCGAAGAATTCGCGCCATTCCTGACCCACAGATTGTGGATCCTTCTGGAATTGCTGGTACATCTCGTCGACCAGCCATTCGTTCTGGCCGAAGCTCATGTCGCTGCTCACGGCAGGTACTCGCCTCTTTTCGTCTTAGTTTTACTAACTCACGTTTATTCTAATTAGCGCAAGTGTCAAAGTGTCATTCAAGGATAACGAAAATTCTGAATTACTACACCGTCGCGCTCCCCATATGGTACTTGCTCCAAAGCTCTGCGTATTGGCCACCCGCCGCTAGGAGCTCGTCATGGGAGCCGTCCTCGACAATACGCCCGTGGTCAAGTACCAAAATCCGGTTGGCCCGAGCCGCTGTAGCCAGGCGGTGGGCCACAATAATTGCCGAGCGTTGACGCGACGCACGGTCAGTGGCTTCAAGGATTGCCGACTCTGTTGCAGGGTCGAGTGTCGCGGTGGCTTCGTCGAGAAGCAGCAGTTCAGGACGCATCATTTCGGCACGAGCGAGTGCGATGAGCTGACGCTGTCCGGAGGAGAGCCCTCGGCCATCTGGGCCGACGGGGTGGTGGAAGCCACCGGGCAGGCTGGCAATGGTGCTGAGGGCACCGACGTTTTTCGCGGCCTGCTGAATTTCAGCATGACTGCTGTCCGGTAGACCGTAGGAAATATTTGTTGCTACTGTCCCCGAAAACAGGTGTGATTCTTGGGGGACATAGCCGAGGGTGCGTCGCCAATCGTTAAGAGGGAAGTCGCGGATGTCAGTTTCGGAGGCTCGCACCACACCGTCAACTGGATCGTAGAACCGAGCAAACAACTTAATGATTGTTGATTTTCCGGCGCCCGTGGATCCGACAATTGCGACTGTTTCTCCGGCAGGAATCTGCAAATCGAGAGCATCGAGAACCTGCGGGCGTTCGTGCTCAGAGTCGGCGGCGGAGTAGGAGAAAGTTACCTTGTCTAAGCGCAGGTCGCCAGCAGCTGCGCGGGACGCGCTGTCAGTAGTGCCGTGATCTGGCATGGGGGCGGTCTGTAGGAGGTCATCAATGCGATTGAGGCCGACCTTCGCCTGCTGGTAGCCGTCGAAAACATGGGACAGCTGCTGAATCGGGCCAAAGAGCATTCCTAGGTACAGCGTGAAGGCGACGAGTACGCCGGGCGTCGTGGTTCCCGAAGCAACCTGTTGGGCACCGACAGCCAATACCGCGGCTGTTGCCAACTCAGAGACGAAGTTGATGCCGGGGAAGAATAGAGCCACGGCCAGCTGTGCTCGCTGACGAATTGCGCGGTACTTGTTGGATTCCTCGGCAAAGGAAGATTCGATATCGGCGACGCGGTGGTACATCTGAATCTCGCGAAGCCCACCAATAGTCTCCTGAAAATCAGCGTTGACCAAGGAGAGTTGCTCGCGTGCAGCCTTGTATAGGCGCGAGGAGATCCGGCGGAATACCAGAGTGGACACCACAATGATGGGAAGCGATGCCAACGCCACCGCGGCGAGTGACACCTGTGTGGCAAGCAACAGCGCCGTGACACCGAGCAGAGTAAACGCGGCGATTGCCCCCTCTGCCAGTCCCGTTTGCAGGAAAGAGGAGAGCGCATCGATGTCGGTTGTCATCCTCGTCATGATGGCGCCCGAGCGATTGGCCTCGAAGTAGTTAATGCCAAGCGACTGCAGGTGACGGTAGCAGCGCACACGCAGGGCATAGAGCAGCCGCTCACCAGTGCGCGCAGTAATAACAGCATTTGTGGCTACGGCAATCCAACTGATGAGGACTGTCGCCAAGCCACCTGCGGCGCAGCCCCACAGCACGGCCTCATTGTGCTCACTGATGCCGTGGTCAATGGCGTAGCGCACGAGCATGGGGAACGCCAGATCGGCAACGGCAATGAGGGCGAGCAGCGCAATGACACTTATAAATAGGCCGCGGACATAGGAGAGCAGTCGGCGCAGAGAGAAAGTCTCGGAGTTGTCGAGTGCCGCAGCGGGCACACGCGGTTTTTCGGTAGCGGGTGGGAGGTTTCGCACGCGCTCGAGTAGCTCCGGCGTCGCAGGCGCATTGGCGAGAGCCGCCCCCATGCCACCACGACCGCCGCCGCGGCCGCCTGGACCTCCTCCGGCTCGGCCAACCCCGCGGCTCATTTGAGAAGTGGCACCTCCGGGAAGCCGCGCAGCGGTGTCTGGCGTGGAGTTGTCGGAGGTTGGCGCGGATTCGTCGGGCCAGAGTTCCTCGGGGCTGGGGTCTTCGCTGTCGATGGGGTCGAGAACAAGGTTTTCGATTTCGGGGTAGGCGCTCTGGTCGATGTCCATCAGCTCGGTGAAGCGCGGATGAGAAGTAATCAGTTCGGCCTTGGTGCCAATGCCGGTGATGGCACCGTCTTCGAAAATGGCGATGTGGTCCGCCTGCTCGAGAGTGGAAGATCGATGCGCCACGATGACGATAGTCGTTTCCGCCAGCTGCGAGGTCAGCGCGTTGAAGATTTCTAACTCTGTTGCAGCATCGATTGCTGAGGTCGCGTCGTCGAGAACCAAAACTCGAGGACGGGCGAGGAATGCCCGTGCTAACGCGACGCGTTGAGCTTGTCCGCCGGAGAGATTATGCCCGCGCTCGCCGATGGCTGTGTCCCACCCCTGAGGCAGGTCGTCGACGAAGTTGACCTGGGCGGCGGTCGCTGCGGCGACAATCTCTTCCTGGGACGCCGCGGGATTGGCGAATGCGATGTTCTCACGCAATGTGCCCGCAAATAGATAAGGAGTGTCCGGAACGACAGTAATAGCGTCATATACGTCGCTGGAGAGAATGCGCGCGGTATCTGTGGATGTGCCGTGGCTGGGCGCATCGATAGTGATAGTTCCCGAATCCGGCAGATAGTGACGGCCGAGCAACTCCGTGGCGATAGTCTTTCCGGACCCCGGTGGGCCAATCAACGCTAAGGTCGCCCCTGGTGCGACGGAGAATGAGACATCGTCGATAAGCGTGCGTCCGCCACGGCTGTGGGTGACGCGGTTGAAGCTGATGCCAACGGGGCCGTCGGGGAGGGGGAGCGCGTCGGTGGGTTCGGGGTTGTCTGGTCGGGCGTCGATGACATCGGAAATGCGGTCGATGCTTGCCGACGTCAGCTGTATCGAGATGACCATGTTGGAGACCAGACGCGACAGGGCAGTCAGGCTGGTGAGATACGTGGCAAAAGCCACGAATGTGCCTAGGGT
Organism: Corynebacterium sp. HMSC077G07; assembly: GCF_001809225.1. NCBI lineage: Bacteria > Bacillati > Actinomycetota > Actinomycetes > Mycobacteriales > Corynebacteriaceae > Corynebacterium > Corynebacterium sp. HMSC077G07. Next base: position 43,143 of record NZ_KV796529.1, read on the forward strand.
GATGTGTCCGTTAATCGCGAGCCAGCCACCGACCGCGATATTTCCGACGAGGGACAGTTGCGGCAACGACTGCAGCGCCGGTTGGAATCGAGCGCTGAGTTTTGCCGCTCGCAGGCGTAGGGAAAAGAGCAGCGACGAGTTACGCTCCATCTTCGCAACTTCGTTGTCACCCTGCGCAAACGCCTTGACAACGCGGATGCCGGAAACGGTTTCCTCGACTTGTCCGGCGATCTCGCCTGCTTGCTGTTGGGCAGCCCAGGTTGCGGCATGGAGTTTGTCACGCGAATTCACTGCAATGTAGACAATCGCTGGCACCACGGCGAGGCCGACCAGTGTCAGGGGCAGCGAGAGGGCGAGCATGATGCCGATTGTGATGAACAGCTTGACGACGGATCCCAGCGTCAACGGCAACATCGCCAGTAGTCCGGACACTGCCTGGAGGTCAGAAATTGACCGTGACACAACCTGGCCGGTGTTGACTCGGTCTTGTGCTGGACCATCGAGGTTTTGTAGGGAGCGAAGGATCTTTAGTCGCAGGTCGTGCTGAACATCAATGGAGAGTTTGCCGGAGAAGAATCTGCGCCCCATCTGGGCGACGAAGCGTACTAACGCGATGGTCAGAAATACAGAAATGACTGCCTGCAGGGGAGTTAGGGAAGGCAGTAGGCGTGCGGGGACACCGCCATCGGAAGTGCCCGTTGCCACATCAATGGCATCTCTAGTGAGAAGTGGAAGTACGGACTCCAGCCCGACAACGATTAGCGCTGCGACAACGACACCATAGAGCGGTAGTGGCCTGTGAAGAGACTGTTTCCACAAGAACTTCATGGGAGAGGTTCTGAGGGGTTTGCTCTGGGCCATGGTGGGTACCGCTCTTCCATTGAAAAACGTCGCTGAAGGGTAAGTCGCTGAAGGGTAATCGGGTAAGAGGAACTACTTATTCTTCTTTTTCTTCGGCCACTTCAGCGCCGAGGGGATAGAGAACCTCGATGACCTTGAGCCCTTCTTCGAGTCCTCAGAGGTGTTGGATTTAGCCGGTAGCTTTCGTTCAAAGTCCGACCAATCCTGGGGAAGCGGGCCCAGAGATGCGCGAGTGGAGCTGATAAGAATGCCACCGAGCTTGCGGTTTGCGGAGGCCCCAACCACGGCGCCAATTCCAAATGGCAAAATCTTACCGATGATGGCCAGACGAGCGTTCTTCATCAAGCGCTTGCGTGCCTCGCGAATCAGCAGGCGGTTTGCTGCACCCAGCTGCGGAACGCCAAGCCGTGGCAGTAGGGAATTCACGGAAGTTTTGGTCTGCTTCCGCAGCGATTCCTCGCCAAGAAGAGAGGCCATAATAGCTGTCCCTTCAGAACCACTCATGGCCGCAAGAATCAGCGTGCGACGGCGTTGTGGATCGGTGATGTCAATATTGCGCAGGGTCGCTGAGGCCAGTGTGTACCAGGCTGATGCTTCCAGGAACAGCAGTGATTCACCGGTAACCGCAGCCAAGCCCGTAATCATGCCGACGCCGGGGAGAACCGCGCTGCCGCCGGCGGCACCACCGGTGCCGGTGACCAGGTTGAGGTAGTGGGAATCAATACGTTCCTGTACCTGCGCCGGAGTTTCATCTTTTTTGCGCTTGTGTAGGGAACTGACGTACCCGGTGATGGCAGACGACTGCCAGCTCATGGTCTTATCCAGGGTTTGGATAAGAAGGGTTCCCAGTTTTCCGGCATCACGTTCGATCGCTTCGGGGGTTGAGTTCACCGCATCAGTTACTGTGCGAGTTGAATCCTTCTTCGTCTTTTGGAACAAAGTAGTAGACCTCCTAAACGGGTCCGTTGAGAGCCATATGCCCATATAAACACTACTGAGCTGTGGGGAAATTCCGTAGTCGGTGGAAAAATAGACAGGTGTACGGCGATTAACACAGTCGATAGAAGGATGAGACTGGTGAACGATGTCACGCGGGGTGCCGCATTGCCTCCCGAGTACTCCCAGCTTTTGGCGGACTTTCCTCGGTTTTCCGCAGATGTTATGCCTCACGACGGCGCTGCCGAGTGGCACCTTTCTACCGAAGCTGTAGCCGCCGGAATTGAGGCTGGGAGAAAGCTGTTTCCCATGCCCGAGGTTGCGGGGGATACCCGTTTCCAGGCCCAGTTGTGGTGGTGGTCCATGTGCGGAGCATTGGTAGGGCCATCGCTGGCATGCGTGTTGGTGTCCGATCGAGTTCCGGTGTGGCAGTGGTCTTCTTGGTTCGCCTTTCTCCGAGATGACTATTGGGTTGGGTTCCAAGCTCAACAGTTTGAAAGCATTTCCGCTGAGGATGCGGATGAGCTGAAGGATTCCGGCGAAGCACTGGCTCATTTCTTGGATCCGTTGGCTCAGGTTGTTGGAGAAGTCGGGGAAATCAAGCCTGCCCCTCTTTGGGCCGTGGCTGCCGATGCCGTAGCTAACGCCGCAATATCCGCCGGTAATGAGCTGATGGAGCCCTGGCGCGGAGCGCTTATTGGCAAACATGTCGTTGAGGGAATACAGCGAGTACATCGGGTCCCTCTTCCTCGTTTCATGGATTCCTGCGGAGGCGAGGTGCTCCCCTGGGATGAAGCTGCTGCTGAGGCGGGAGAAGAACCGGACTTCGATGTAGTTACTCACCTGGAGAGAGCTACTTGCTGCATGATTTATCACAGCCCAGATGCCGATCTGTGTGTCTCCTGTCCAAAACGTTCTCGTGAGGAACGCCATCAGCTCTGGGCACGCTACTGAGCGCTCTGTTTTCGAGAATCGACAGCTGGCGGCCTGCTCCTCAACCGACCGCGTTGGCGGCTTTGATGTAGCACGCACTCTGCCGGCGCGATCTTTCGCAGCAATTGCCGGGGGCATGAGCCACCCCATGATTGCGCGTTTGTCGCTACGATTGGCTGCGGGTAGAGGCCAATTATCTTTCAAGGGAGGATTCCACCCATGAGCTTTTTCGAGCAGATTGCTGCGGCACTGGACCGCGAGGGCATTGAAAGTCGTGTCAACGATGACACCCTCTTCGTTCCCATTACCTCTGACCTGGAGGTTCAGTTCGTCACCATTGATGAGGACATCCCGGCTGCCGAAGTTTACGTAGCCGCTGCCGATGTGGATGATGAGGACGACGAGTTCGAAGCTGTTCTGGTCTCCGCTGTATTCTCCGTCGAAGACGCCGTCGCGGCAGTCGCCCACCATGTAGCTACTGACCAGGTTGTTGGCCTGCTGCGCACTCTGCTCGATGGTGATGATGACCGCATTGCTGACCTGGAGTTTGAACAGGACCCCGAAGAGGCAACCTTGGTCACCTCCGAAGTTGGTACCTCCTCGTTGGTTCAGGTTTTGGTAACTGCCCACAACAACGAGCCCAGCGCACACGTCCGCTTCATCTCTCAGGACGCGAACTTGGACGACATTGTCGACCAGGCCATCGCAGAGTTTTGGGACTCGGACACCGAAACGGTTCTCACCGATGATGACCGTCGCAAGATGTTCGCTGACCTCTACTCTGACATCCAGACCTTGCGCAATGAGGTTCTGACGCTGGGCACCTTCAAGGACTTTGACAAGCTGATGGATGTCCTTGCGCTCGTGGTAGACCGCGCAGAGGAATGGGAAGATCAGCTGGCACCCGTCGATGACGGGTACGCGGAGTATATCTACTCTGATCACGTTGCCTCCTTGGACGGGGATGATGATGACGATGACGACGATGATGACCTCTATGACGATGGCGACTATGACGACGAGGACGACGAAGAAGGCGACGACAGCGAGTAGCCGTACTGTGGCAGCACTGTGAACAGTGCTAAGCCGCTGATGGGCGAGAAGAAAAGAGCTCGTTAGGACACGGCAGTGGCCGCGCGTCCCTGGTGCCAATCCAGCTATAACGGCGCCCGGGGAGTGCGAGGTCAGTGCCGTTTTCGTGTATCTTGCTGCAGTCCTGCGCACGATGGAGTGCCTCAGCCACAGCCCGAGTACGTCGGCGGTTTTCTTCCCGCGTCCGATTCGAACCGCCAATTCCGCGGAGGACTACCTCCGATGAGGATTCCACCTTGACGGAAACGGAGTACATGAACATGGGCTCATCCTTCAGGATGAAGTATTCCGCGTGCACGTCGGCAAGCTGAGAGACCAGTGCGCGAGGAAGCGCTATCCGTGACGCGCGGACGGTGACCACAGGCCCGTCGGGAAGCGAGAAGGTGTGATCTAGCGCGCCGGGCGAATGCCTACGGCCGATGGTGGGGTGGCAGAGGATTGTGCGGATGAGGTCGAGGTCTTCGAAACATTCTGCACGGTAGGTAGCGGATAGTCGGGGAAGAGCTAGGCGGCGATGAATGGGAAACTCGTCTGCTGTGTTCATGGCTCACAAGTTATCGAACACCCCGGACTCACATTTTCGAACATATAGAACTAATGTTCGAGATATGTTTAGCATCAATTGGCTACCCAAGTGGGGGTAGTCAATTGGCTAGGTGCCTGGTGTTATTGCAGGGACATGTGGGGTTGTGGAAACGATTCGATAACGACTTTTGTAAAAGCCCAAGAGTCTGAGAAAACACTATTTCTGGGGGTGGGGTGGTGGATTAGTGTGAGTGGTGGCCCTAAAGAAAAACTAAACATTTGAAAGATTCGTCTCAATGAAGCACGCAAGAAGTCGACTGGCGGTAGCGGCTTTCGCAGCACTTTTGTCCTTGGTGGCCCCGGTCGCTGCACATGCTGTCGTGGTTGGTCCGGGTGACCCGATTCGAACTCCCATGGAGGGAAGTCCGTGGGATGGGTATCGAAATATCAACTCGCCGATGTGTTCGGCGGGTGTTCCGGGGACGGTGACGGACCGCAACGGGGAGAAGCATCGGGTCATGTTGACCGCAGGGCACTGCCTGAATGATGCTCCGGATGTGGGTCTGCCAATCGTCACTGGTGAGGTGTATGTGCCAACCACTGAAGGTGATAAGCGCATTGGTACCGCAGGTGCCCATCGTTGGGAATTGCCGCAGGAAGATGCCGGATTGGAGTCGTTGCCGGCAGGCTTTAATGGCGCGGACTACGGAATAATCAACCTGGATCCGGACGTAGAGACTACCGGGGCAAGTTATTCCATTGATGAAAATGGTCAGAGCTACGGGGAGCCGGTAGTGATGACTGGCATTCAGGACAATGAAGACCTGCCGCGTGGCGAAGTCTCCTTCGATAATCTTGGCAAGCCTGTCTGCAAGGACGGTATGCGCACCGGACGGGCCTGTGGATACCAGGTATTCCGAGCTCGAAACGGCATCTGGACGGTTGGTATTGGCGTTGATCACGGTGACTCTGGCGGAAATGCCTACGACCCGACCACAAATGAAGTTATTGGCGTGAATTCGATGACCTTCGGTCCGGTCTCGCGTGTGATGCCCGCGGATATTGCCATCCAGGAGGCCTACGGTATTCCCGACGGTCAAGTAAGCGACCACTTTGAGGTATCGGATTCCACGGCTCAGCGCGACTCCACCTATCGCACCCTCAACGAGGATATGGCGGCGGATCAGGAGTATGCCCGGGCGCAGGATTCGCAGGATTCACAGGAAGGTTCTGTACCGCAGCTAGTCGATCTCGTGGACCAGCTGCCACAGTTACCGCAAGTCCCTGAGCTGCCACAATCGCCCCAATTACCACAATTGTCACATCTGTCTGAGTCGCCTCAGTTGGCAGAAATTCAGCTTCCAAGCTTTGAGAGCTAGCACCAGTCTGAGAATCTGACAAAAATCACCCCCGAACCGTTAAGAGAGCCAGAATCATCCAAGGCGGATGGTTCTGGCTCTTGCATTGCTGTTGAGCAAACTTTTTGATGTCTAATGAGTGTGAAATGAAGGCGAATCACCGGTTCCTCGACTGAGAATTTCACCCTAGGTTTCATTTTTGGAGAGCTTTGTAAAGGTGTCCCTAATACACTGAGTGGGACAAGTTTTCTGTACAGAAATGGAGTAGCGCACACTATGGCCAGTTCGAAGAAGGTCGCCACACTCACGGCTGCACTGTCGGTAGCTGTAGGTGGCTTTGTGCCCGGAATCGCGGTAGCTGAGGCTGCACCGGCAAACTCGGATGTTGTCATCGGCCCGGGTTCGCCGTTGCGAATGCCGTTCCCGAGCAGCAAGAACATCGACGGACGTCATGTTCAGTCCCCGATGTGTTCTCTGGGAGTTCCTGGCACCGTTGTGGATCAGAATGGCGTTTCGCATCGTGTCATCATGACTGCCGGTCACTGTGTTGTGGCGAAGGATCTGGATACTGGTGAAGAGGTCACCGGCCAGTTCTTCATCCCAACCAAGGATGGCGACAAGCTGGTCAACAAGGACTACATGGGCACCGATGTCATGCCGGAAGAGAGCGACTTCGACGAAAACACCACTATGCCGGAGTTCTTCAACGAGCTCTTCAATAGCGGTGACTACGGCATCATTGAGGTTCAGGACGACATCAAGACCACCTCTATGTCCCACTCTGTGGATGAGTTCGGCAACGTCCATGGCGAGCCGGTTCAAATCGTCGGTATCGAGGACAAGCGCACTCTCGACCCGATGGAGATCTCCGTCGACAACTTCGGTGAGCCCGTGTGCACTGACGGTTCCCGTACTGGCCGCGGTTGCGGCTTCCAGGTCTTCCGTGTCCGCAACGGTGTCTGGGCCATCGCTCCGATTGACCACGGCGATTCGGGCGGAAACGCCTACAACCCAGAGACTCGCGAGGCCATCGGCGTTAACTCCATGGGTATTGGCCCGCTGAGCCGCTTCCAGCCGATTGACGTTGCTCTTGAAGAGCAGTACGACATCCCGGACGGCCAGGTTAACGAGCGCTTCAAGGTAGAGACCTCCACTGAACCGCAGTCTGAGTTCCGCACGATTGACGAGGACGTCCAGTACACCAACCAGCACGTCCCGCAGGAAGAGCCGGATCTGGGGCCGATTGGCGAGCTGCTCCCAGAGGGCGTTGAGGTCCCACCGGAAATTGCTGACATCATCTCGGAGAGCCCAGCTCTCCCGGAGCTGCCGATCCCGGAGCTGTCTGGTGCGACCGCTCAGGCAACACAGGCAGCCGACAGCATTTCCTCGCAGGCGAACCTGCCGAGCCTGTTCTAATCAGGTCACTGCAGTCTCGTAGATAGAGCGTTCGCTTTACGACGCTCCGTTTAACCCCCTATTCCGCCATGGTGGCGGGGTAGGGGGTTTTGCTTTCGTTAGTCAATCGGCTTTGCGTGAAGGTACTCGAAGAATGTGTCGGGAACGGGATGTTCAAGGTGAAGCTTCATTGTGACAACATTTAATTCTTTGTCTTTTAGCCCCTTCATTGTCGTTTGTTGTGGATCGCTGGGAGTCACTTCGCCAAGGTAGGTGAATCCTTCATCTGGTAAATCATCCCTACGCACAAACAAATGGATTGGGAACTTGTGTTGGATGATGCTCTGGACCTCTTGGCTCTTGAGGGTCCTATTTGAACGTGTAAACCAGCGTATCGTCGAACGGTCAATGAATTCATCTTCGTAGGCAATGCTCGGAGCAAGCCCCTTGTGCTTACGGTAGTTCACGAAGATTGGGATCGTCTGCGAGTGGGAATCAATCTTGTAGCCATTTAGCGTGCCTGTTTGATCCGACCGAAGCCTCAAAAGACGAGAAACATCCTTTCTGGAATAGCGTTGATTGCGGCGAAGCACACCCGCGAAATAATCATTTTCGAGGGACAGGAAAAGACCAGTTTGAATGATGTCATCCACATGCTCTCGAAAGCTATTTGGATATGTCGAATCCCACTTGTTGTACAAAGTCAAAAATTCCTCAGTCAGACTGTAACGTGAGGTTTCGTCATCGTACCGGACCAATCTAATTTCTTCGTAGGCCCGCTTCGGGTAAAACTCGAGGTTGAGCACTCGTTCGACAACAGAGAGATCCAGCTCGCTGTGAGAAACAGCTCTTGTGTCGAGAAAGCCAGAAAACTCTTCACGTGTGATGGAACCGTGCTTAATAAGCTGGTCAAGTAGAAGTAACTCTTGGGGTTGCTTTCCGGGAAGTAGCTCGCGGGACAAAAACTTCAAGTATTCACTCTGCTTATCCGTTGGTCCTGTTGCTGCTTTGTCTACTCGGTGGAGGAGTTCCCAATAATTCTTGGTACGCCTGGTCGAGATCACTGCAGGGTCAACGAGGTTGAACCGAGCAAAATCCATTAGTCGTGGTACACGATTCAGTCGGTACTGGAGAAGTTGAATATCCTTTTTAAATTCAGCAATCGTGTCTACCGAGGCTGTATCGATGGCTTTAAGGATCTTCTCCTTAGCAATTTCATCAAAGCTCACAGTGGAGCCCGATGGGATATTGGAGGGATCAACGACTTTGCTCTTGAGCTTCGACTTATTTCTAGATGAATCGCCGAAAAGAGCCATCGGGATCATGTAATTGTTCTTGTAGTTTCCAATAAAATCAATTACTCGGAGGTGGTCTTTTCCTGGGGCTTTGCGAAGACCACGGCCCAGCTGCTGGGTAAAAATGATGTTTGACTCGGTGCCGCGCAGCATCACTACTTGATTTACTGCCGGAATGTCGATGCCCTCGTTGAAAATATCAACGGTGATGATGTAGTCGAGTTCGCCTGCAGATAACTCCGCAACGACAGCATTTCGTGTCGATATTGAGTCTTCACCTAGAAGCACCTTCGTCCGTAGCTGCCGGCCAAAGAGCTGCTTTTGGTTGAGCTGCTCCGACAGCGCTTTCGCTTCGTCTTTCCGACTGCAAAACATGAGCCCCTTAACTCTCTCAGGAAACCCGTAGACACGGAGCTTCTCCAGGAGATAGTCGATACGATCTTCAGCGACGAGAGCATCGATGGATGCAGTCTTATCACCGATCGCTCGAACTCCATCATCAAAATCGGTGACACCGAAATAATGGAATGGTGCGAGCATGTCGGCTTCAAGAGCGGCTTGCAGTCGGATTTCGTAAGGAACGTTGAAATCAAAGAGGCGAAAGATGTCCCCTGAATCTGGACGCTCGGGAGTTGCGGTCAACCCGAGGACAAACTCACTGTTGAAGTATTCAAAAACTGGCTTGTAGGAATTAGCAGCGCCACGATGAACCTCATCGATAATGATGAAGTCAAAGGCATCTGGAGAAAAGGTTTTGTAAGTCGATTGGGAATACAAGGATTGAACTGAGGCAAAAAGGTATCGTGCATCAGTTTCTTTTTTCCCACCAACCAAGAGTCCAAAGTCGGCGTCCGTAAGCTCAGAACCGGAATAAGCAAGCACCTTTTGGAACTCACTCTTAGTCTTTTCCAGAATCTGTTCCCGGTGGGCGACGAACAAGACGCGCTTGGCCTCTGCTTCTTTAACTGCTAGCGCAGCAAGGATCGTCTTCCCCGTGCCGGTAGCGGAAATTATGAGGCCTTTCCGCTCGCCTGACTGCCTCAAGTCAGCGATATTCGACAGCGCTACCTGCTGCATTTGATTGGCGATAACTGGACCCTCGGGCAGCAACTTTGTGTGCGTGTTTTTCGAAACTGGAGGTACGCGGTTCTGTTCGTACTCATCGACCCACTTGTGAGTTAGTGGGATGCAACGGTTACGTTGCATATCGATGGCCGTCTCAATTTGGAACGTGATATCACCATTCTGGTGACTGGAAAAGTGTAGATTCCACTCTTCGTTTTCCTGGAGCGCCTTTTGCGTCAAATTTGCGCTGCCGACGATGGCTGAAAGCTCAACCTCTTTGTAAAAGAGGTATCCCTTTGGATGAAAACCCCGGTGATGATCCTCGGGGTAGATGTAGACGTTCAGTCCCTTAATTTCAAGAAGCTCTCTGAACATCGATGGTGAATTGAAATCAAGGTAGTTCGACGTGATGATCGTCATTTGGCCAGAAAACTGAAGGAGATCCTCCTTCAACATGGCAAGAGCGGCCGGAGAAATAAATGCTACTGAAAATATGAAACTCGTAGCGGTGCGTAGCTCCTCGCGGAGCGCATTGTACATAGTGGCCGACTCATCGTTGCGAATGAGTCGGGGATTGTATTTTTTGTCGGCAACGATGTTTTTATCGATGAAGCCGTAGCGTAGGTCTCCGACCAGGGAATTCATCATTGTTTTAGCATACTAAATGCACGCTGCGTCGATTGTATTGATTACTGTTCGTTTACAAGAATATCGACTGTAGGGATGTCTGCTGGCGCCCAATCAACGGAATAAAGTTCGGCCGGTTCTAACCAACGATATTCAGTGTGCTCCGTTAGCTTGATTTCGGGAGAAGAAACGGAACAAAAGTATGTCGCAAGTGAGATAACGGCGAAGTCATACTCATGGTCGACAGTGAGAATGTGGTTCCCAATCTCAGCGTCAAGTTTTAGCTCTTCTCTTAGTTCACGGGCTAGAGCCTCACGAGGGGACTCGCCTTCTTCGATCTTTCCACCGGGAAATTCCCAATAGTTTTCCATCGAGCGACCTGGGCCGCGTTGGGCGGCGAAGATTTTTCCTTCATAGGTAAGAACCGCACCTACAACTTCGATTCGTTTTTTCATCTCAACTCCGCGTTCTGTCATTGCGCCTCATTCTAGTAATCGTCACTGTTTGCAGATCGGGCTATGGTGAACTCTTGGGCTTCTTATTTTCTCTTTTGCACAGTAGAAAGGACCGTTACCTTGTCAGCTTCCCGTTCGCGCGACCTGCTTCGTCGTAAAGCAAAGTGCGAATCTCAGCCGGATATCGCATCGGAGGTGGGAAGCAAACCACAAGGTCGGGATTCTTGGCAGGGTGAATTAGACGGGACTAAACAGCCGATTCCGCGAGAGATTTGGATTCTGGTCAGCGCTGCGTTCATCATTGCGCTGGGCTTCGGTCTGATTGCACCGATCTTGCCGCAGTACGCGCGCAGCTTCGATGTGGGGGTGTTCGCGGCCAGCTTCGTGGTCAGTTCGTTCTCCATTTTCCGGCTAATCTTCGCGCCGGCATCGGGCTCACTGGTAGAGAAGCTCGGATATCGACGCACGTACCTAACCGGCATCAGTATTGTCGCGTTCTCGACTTTGCTTGTCGGTGTTGCGCAGACATATTGGCAACTGCTGGCGTTTCGTGCGCTCGGAGGCATCGGTTCGACGATGTTTACGGTCTCGGCAATGGGGCTGATTGTGCGGATTTCACCGCCGGAGATCCGCGGTAAGAGCTCGGCCGCCTACGGCACAGCCTTCCTGTTGGGCAATGTCTTTGGACCAATCATTGGTGCTGCAATGGGCGCATGGGGCATGAGGGTGCCGTTTTTCATTTACGGTGGCGCGCTGATTGTGGCAACGATTGTGGTCGGTATGTCGCTGAGTGCAGAGCATCTTCGCCACGTAGTGCCCAAGCGCACAACCCCGGTGCTGAGGTTCTCCGAGGCAATCCGCGACTCGGCATATCGAAGCGCACTAGTCGGAGCTTTCGCCAACGGCTGGTCGAACTTCGGCGTGCGCGTCGCGATTGTCCCGTTGTTCGCCGCGGCAACGTTTTCCCATGTCGGCGCACCAGAACCGGGCAGCGATGGGGCAGTAGCCGCCACTGCCACAGCTGGTTTTGCGCTGACGGCCTTCGCACTCGGCAATGTTACGGCACTGCAGTTTTCCGGCCGTCTCTCCGACCGCATTGGCCGTCGCCCACTGCTCATCACAGGGCTGTTTATCAACGGCGTATTCACTGGCGCTATCGGATTTAGCAGCGGCGCCATTCCGCTACTGATTCTCTCCGTCCTCGCGGGTTTCGGCGCTGGCATGATCAATCCATCGCAGCAGGCTGTGCTTGCCGACGTCATCGGCGCCAACCGCCAAGGTGGAAAGGTGCTCGCCAATTTCCAGATGGCTCAGGACTTCGGAGCGATTTCCGGCCCGCTGATTGTCGGCGCAATCGTGGATGCCGCAGGGTTCAAGGCCGGTTTCTTTGTTTGCGGTGTCATTTCGCTGGTCGCAATGGTGGGCTGGATCTTCGGGCGCGAGACTCTACCAGCCCACTCGTCGAACAGCGGAGCCAAAGAAGCCGAAGCGAAAACAGCTTAAGCAGAGGCGGATTTGCTAGTTTCCTTGCCTTCATCGAGCTTTCGGCAAATAGCCACGTAGATAGCGCCAGTAGTGTTATGCACCACAGCGGCCACCGCGCCGGGAAGCGCTGCCTCCGGGGTAAAGAACTTCGCTGCCATACCGGAGGACAGGCCAGCGGACTGTGTACCGACCTCCACGGCCACCGTGCGCTTGCCCGCAGTCGGCATCCCCACCAGCTGGCCTGCAAAGAAGCCGAGCACGTAGCCCAGGACGTTGTGGATGATCACAGCCACAAACACAATCAGGCCAATGTTCGCCAGGCTCTCAGCGTTCTTGGCCACGGCACCGAAGACCACGCCACCGATACCGAGAATGGAAATCCACGGCAGAATCGGCAGGATCTTATTAATAAACGAGTCGGCCACAACGCGAATAACCAGGCCACCAACCACAGGCAGGAGGACTGTCTGGCAGAGGCTCCAGGCCATCCCGAGGCCGTCGACATCCGTGTGCGCGTCGGCAAGCACGAGCATAAGAAACGGCGTCATAATCGGCGAGACCAGTGTCGACACACTGGTCATGGCGACGGACAGCGCGACATCGCCACGCGACAGGTATGCGATGACATTCGACGAAGTGCCGCCCGGAACAGAGCCCAGCATGAGCAGACCAACAGCGAGTGCCGGGTTGAGTCCGAGGACTTTAGCCACGGCAATCGCCAGCAGCGGCATGATGACAAACTGCGCAATAACGCCGAAGAGAATCGCCAACGGGCGCTTAGCGACCTGCTTAAAGTCCGGGATGGTCAGGGTGAGGCCCATCGCGAACATGATGATCATCAGGAAGTACGTGATGTAATCCGTCAGCGGAGTAAACGGGGCGGGGAAGAAGAATGCCAGCGCCGAACCCGCCAAAATAAAGCCCGGAAATCCGAGAACCTCAATTATCGCCGAGAGCTTCGACGGTGCCTTATTTTCCTGCTTGCCATTCCCAGAAATCTCCTCGGGAGAATGTGGTTTTAGCGGGGACTGCCGGGGCGAAGACGGCTGCGTTTCTGGTGCGTTGTTATTGCTGGACATTCTCTAGTGACCTTGGGTTTATACGTTGTGAAATTGCAAAAATCCGCCGAACGGTGGGTGTTCCACGGCGGAAAATAGCTGATATGTGTACAAACGTGTAGGGAAAATGTTAACTACCTCACCCCAGGAAATTGCAAAATAGGTACCCCGAAGTGGGTGCAATGTGCTCGCTTGACGTCGGCCCCAGCGCCGGGCCTCATCCAAGAAATCGACCACCTAGTGTTGTGGCCTTGCTAACGGGAAATGGTTTTTTGACCGACGGTGGCGTAGTCTGGGCAGTCGGTGTGAAATCCTGACGACAATGTCGCAGAGAATCTGGCAGCGGTATAAATTCGCTGGTGAAACGCTTGAGAGTGCATAGTGCATGATGGGCGCCCCTCCTCGGAAGTAAAAGCTGAATTGGGTTTGGGCGCAATTTTTCGAAGTATGTGCAAGAGAAGCGATGTCATCGCAATTCCGACGTGAGAGCACTGAAAACAAGAACGTAAATTGGGCGGGTCATGTATGTGCGACCCAACTGTGAGTAATCAACTGTTGAATATTGAGTGTGCGGGCGAAAAGGCCCAGGAAGAGCCCCAAATGGCTAATAATGAAATGAATGGCAGCGTCGAGGAAAATCGCGAGGATCAGCGCGAAAACCAGCGCGAGGACGCAATTGTGAAGGCCGAGGATGTAGTGGCCGAGGAAGCACCGGTGGTCGAAGAGAAGGCCGCTGAGGAAAAGACCGAAAAGGCTGAGGTCAAGGAAAAGGCCGAGAAGAAGGCCGAAAAGAACAAAGACGACAACGGCGACGACACCGTCGGCTTCGATGAGCTTGAGCTGCCGGATGACATTGTCAATGCAGTTCGCAAGGTTGGGTTTGAGACTCCGTCCCCAATTCAGGCTGCTACTATCCCGACTCTGATGAGCGGCCGCGACGTCGTCGGCCTGGCTCAGACTGGTACCGGTAAGACCGCGGCGTTTGCGCTGCCGATTCTGGCTCGCATTGATCGCTCCGTCCGCGCACCTCAGGCTCTGGTGCTTGCTCCGACCCGTGAGCTGGCGCTGCAGGTTGCGGACTCCTTCCAGTCGTTTGCTGATCACCTGGGCAAGATTCAGGTCCTGCCAATCTACGGTGGTCAGTCCTATGGAGTGCAGCTGTCGGGTCTGCGCCGAGGTGCGCAGATTATCGTCGGCACGCCTGGTCGTGTCATCGACCACCTGGAGAAGGGCTCGCTGGACATTTCCGACCTGCGTTTCCTGGTGCTGGACGAGGCCGATGAGATGCTGCAGATGGGCTTCCAGGAGGATGTCGAGCGCATTCTTGCCGACACCCCGGATGACAAGCAGGTCGCGCTGTTCTCGGCTACCATGCCGGCTGCGATTCGTCGCCTGTCCAAGCAGTACCTGACGGAGCCGGAAGAGATTACCGTCAAGTCCCAGACTCGCACTGCGGACAACATTCGCCAGCGCTTCCTGATGGTCAGCCACCGCAACAAGCTGGACGCGCTGACCCGCATCCTCGAAGTCGAGGAATTCGAAGCGATGATCATGTTCGTGCGCACCAAGCACGAGACCGAGGAGCTCGCCGAGAAGCTGCGTGCCCGCGGATTCTCCGCTGCTGCCATCAACGGCGACATCCCGCAGACTCTCCGTGAGCGCACGATTGATCAGCTCAAGGACGGCCGCCTGGACATCCTGGTGGCAACCGATGTGGCTGCTCGTGGCCTGGACGTTGACCGCATTTCCCACGTGGTCAACTACGACATTCCGCACGACACCGAGTCCTACGTCCACCGCATCGGTCGTACCGGCCGCGCTGGCCGCTCCGGCGAGGCGCTGCTCTTTGTCACCCCGCGTGAGGGACGCCTGCTGCGCTCGATTGAGCGTGCAACCAAGTCGCAGCTGCACGAGATGAAGCTGCCGACCGTCGATGAGGTCAACGACTCTCGCAAGCAGAAGTTCGCTGATGACTTGACCGAGGCGCTTGCTGATTCGCAGGTTCCGGTCTTCCGTGAGCTCATCGAGGAGTACGCAGAAGAGCACGACACCCCACTGGTTGATATCGCCGCCGCTATCGCTGCGCAGGCACAGTCGGGCGACTTCCTAATGAAGGAACCGCCGCGTGGCCGTCGTAACGACCGTGACCGTGATCGTTTCGACCGCGACCGCAACCGTGGCCGCGATGGTCGCTCCCGCGGTGAGCGCGGTCAGGGCAAGCGCGCTGACCTGGTCGAATTCGACCGCGAGGGCACCGCAACCTACCGCATCAGCGTCGGTCGTCGCCAGCACGTCCGCCCGGGTGCCATCGTCGGCGCCATCGCCAACGAGGGTGGCCTGTCCTCCAAGGACTTCGGACACATCGACATCCGTGGCGACCACACACTGGTCGAACTGCCGGCCAACCTGCCGCAAGAAGTCATCAACAACCTCTCCGATACTCGCATCTCCGGCCAGCTCATTGGGCTGAAGCTTGACGACGGCACCTCGGTCGACGACAGCGATGACTACCGCGGTGGCCGTGGTGGCTACCGTGGCGATCGTCGTGATGGCGGCCGCGGTCGCGGAGGATACCGTGGTGGTCGCGGTCGCGATGACCGTCGTGGTGGTGGCCGTGGCCGTGGTGGCTACCGTGGAAACTTCGATGACGGTGACGATTTCGGTGGCCGTGGTCGCGGTCGCGATGACCGTCGTGGTGGCGGTCGCGGTCGCGGTGGCTACCGTGGTGGCCGTGATGACCGTCGCGGTGGTTACCGAGGCGGACGCCGCTAAACCTGCTAGGTGAGGTGAGCTGGGGGGGGGGGCGTCGTCAGGCGACAACCGACGACCGCCCTTGGCGCTGACCTAGAAAATAAAAAAACTGCCGGTGCGCATGTACTTCCAAGCCCTAAAAGTCGGGCCGAAACGTACAGGCGCACCGGCAGTTTTATTGTGTCTGAGCGTGAGCTCTAGATGAAGAACATCAGGATGCCGGCGACAACCCACAGCAGGGAGAAGATGCCGGAGAACATAGCCAGCTGGCCCTTCTGCTTGTCCCAGTCGAGCTCTTCAGCCTTCTTGCGACGCTCGATGAACTCCGGATCGTCAGCATCCTCGTCTTCGTCAGCGATGCCGAGGCCGGCCATCATCAGACGCTGACGCGGAATGACCAGGAAGAACAACAGTGCCCAGGCGATGATAGCCAGCAGAATTGCGGCGTGCATTGCCCCGGACTTCATGTAGGTCGACACATCGGTGAACATGACACCGAAGCCGAGCAGCGGCACGAGCAGCGACCACATGCCGTAGGTGCGCGAAATGGCGTGCATGGTGCGCGCGGCGCCGACCGTTCCAGCCTCTCCGCCGCGGGCTGCAAGCGCGAGCTTCGGGAACATCGAAATTGCGACAGTCACCGGTCCAAGCAGCAGAATTGCCGCCAGGACGTGAACCATAAGAACTACGTTTTGCACGTATTACCTTTCCACGACTGAATGTAGGCCTCGCGTTCAAGCGAGGAGTGGCCTGGATATTTCTTTATTAAGACCAGTCCTTAACTTAACGTGCTCGCACTATTTTCTCTATTTCGTGCCTTTCCTCGCGCGGATTCCACACGCAGTGGCCATCGCCTTCCAGTCTGCCGACGATACGGGCAGGTCCCATTTAATGGCCACCGCTAAGTAACGATGCGAGTAGTCACACGCCTTCGCATCCTCGGGAAGCCATTCCGCCGGGCTGGCATCTCCTTTATCCCGGTTGACCGCGCTTCGCGTGGGCACGAGGTTGGTCTCGATATCGTTGGCAAATTGCCGACGCCTCTCGGGATCCCAGGCGTAGGCTCCGAAATCCCACGCCGCTGCCAACGGATAAATGTGGTCGATATCGACCTCATGCGCACCAACCGGGTCACCCGTGTAAGGGTCAGGGATTTCGCGCGGGGAGCCGTCGTCAAGCGAACACGCAGAGCCCCCGAACCACGCCGCCAACACTTTATGGCGTGTATTGCAATCGGCAGAACCTGCCCAGACGTCGAAGCGCTCGCGCTTGTATCCGGTGACGGTGGGGCGGTCGGCGACGACGCGTACGGTGCGCAGTTGCTTGACGACGGCTTCCGTCTCCGAGCCCGCGGGGGAGGAGGTGACGAGAACTCGCGTAAGCGCAAAGGATGAGACAAAGGCGGCAGTCAGGGAGGCGGCCAGGATGGCAAATAAAAAAGGGCGCATACCTAGTTGGGCGCGAAAAATACTTTTTCGGTTCCCTTGTAGGTATGCGCCGGGGCTAGCCTGCGGGGCTAGCGGAGGCCAAGCCTAGATCAAAGCGTTAGACCAGAGCCTGCTTTGCTGCGTGGTCGAACTCTTCCTTGATTTTCTCGTTCGGCTCCTTGGTAAGCAGCGTGACAATGATCATCACGACAGTTGCAGCGGCGAAGCCCGGGACGATCTCGTAGAGAGTGTCGCTGAGCGAGCTCATGCCCCATGCGAAGGAGACAACCGCACCGGTGATCATGCCGGCAGCAGCACCTGGCGTGTTCAGGCGCGACCAGTAGAGGGCAGCCAGCAGCACCGGGCCGAATGCCGAGCCGAAGCCAGCCCACGCGAAGCCAACCAGATCCAGAATGGAGCTGTTCGGGTTAGCAGCGATGATTGCGGCGATGATGGCGATCAGCGCGACGGCGACGCGGGAGAGAGCCATGTAGGTCTTCGGACGCAGGGACTTGTTGACCGTTGCCTTGAACAGGTCCTCGATTAGCGCGGAGGAAGACACCAGCAGCTGCGAGGAAATGGTGGACATGATTGCTGCCAGTACTGCAGTCAGAATCAGGCCTGCAATCAGCGGGTGGAACAGGATGCGGGTCATGTCCAGGAAGATGGTCTCGTAGGAAGACGCATCAGTGACCGAAGCATCTGGGTTCGTAGCGAAGAAAACAGTTGCGGTCAGCGCCACGAGGACGGAGCCGAGCATGCACAGTGCCTGCCAGCCAACGCCCCAGCGGCGGCCCTCGGTTGCGTCCTTTGCACTACGCAGAGCCATGAAGCGAACGATAATGTGCGGCTGGCCGAAGTAGCCCAGACCCCAGCCGAGCAGACCGATAATCGTGATTAGCGGAATGCCAGCGAACGGATCGAAGAAGGCCTCAACCGGCTGTCCCTCGCTGCCCGGGTAGGGGTTGTTAGCAGCAAAGCTGAAGATGTCCGAGGCGGAGTTGCCATTGTTGATTAGGTAGATGATGCCGACAGTCGGAACCGCCAGCAGTGCGATGAACATAATGATGCCCTGCACCGTGTCTGTGTAAGACACCGCCAGGAAGCCACCGAACAGGGTGTACGCGACAGTGATAGCCGCTACCAACAGCATGCCGACGAGGTAGTTGCCACCGAACGTCGACTCCCAGTAACGGCCACCTGCCACCATGCCCGAGGAGACGTAGAAGGTGAAGAACAGCAAAATAATCAGGCCTGCGGCAACGCGCAGCACCTTCGACGTATCGTGCAGACGATTCTCCAGGAACGACGGCACGGTAATCGAGTTACGAGCAATCTTGGTGTAACTACGCAGGCGTGGTGCGGTGAACTTCCAGTTCAGCCATGCGCCTGCGACCAGGCCGATTGCAATCCAGGTCTGGTTCAGACCCGAAAGGTAAATCGCGCCGGGCAGACCCATCAGCAGCCAGCCGGACATGTCCGATGCACCCGCTGACAGTGCCGCGACGAACGGATGTAGGCCGCGGCCGCCAATCATGTATTCGTCATACTCTGCAGTCTTTTTCCATCCGGTCCAACCGATGTAGACCATCAACAGCAGATAAATGACTAGTGCGATGATGAACCATGTGTGTTGGTCCACAGGGCAACTCCTCATTATTTATTAGTCGTACAGTCGGACTCGCGCACTACCTAGCGCACCAAAAAGCATTTTCGGCGCACAACTCAATTTCGCTTAATCAAGTCTGCTTGACGACGTTCACAGCGACGCGGCAGCATCGAGCCAAAAAGTGGCCGACGTCCACGGTGGAACCTGCGGTTCGCGATTCAGCACAGCTTCAGCTTCCGGACTATCTTCGACAGTCATCGGAGCCTACTGGCACATGCGAACCATGGCAGAACTATTGCACGAGTCACACATTTTTAATTCTTGTGGCCTATACGACGTTTTCATGTGATGCGCTGCATTGCAAGATAAGAAGCGTTGAAAAAGCTTTTAAAAATCGGTTAAGTGCGACAAATTACCTGGGAAAAGGGGTATTTGGGTAGAGGAGGAGTAATTTTTGCAAGATACATAATTCGAACATGCGTGCTAATGTTGTGGTGTGGTGGAAAAGCTGATCCGGGGTGCGTGGCAGAATCTTCATTGAACAAATATCTGGTGGCGAAGTCGCCGGGTGATTAGACGGTGATGACTGAGCAAGCAGTGGGGAGGAAGTAATGGACCAAGTTGCTAAGTCAGCGGTGCCGTTGCTGCTGCACGCGGTCTGGAAAGATGATTCGGGTCTTCACCTATGGGTGGAGCGGCCAGAGGGGCACCGGATTATTGCGGACGTGGATTTGCTGGAAGTCCCGGCGCATCAGCGTCGGCTTTTTGCAGTGCTGGACCAGGGGAGTCGAGCGCAACTGACGCTAAAACTGCGCACACCGAAGGGGCGGGCAGTAGAGAAAGCGGTACCCACATGGGTGTTCCCGCCATGGGCTGCGGTGACGGCACTGGTGCAATTGCAGGAGGAAGTTTCCTCGGCGGCGATGGCACCGGATCTTCGGTTCTTTGTGGATGTTGTACAGGGATTGGATGCTTTCGCACGCTCTGGGCGGGCATTGGTGGCGCTGACGTGGGAAGACAATGAGTGGTGGCCGACGTGGCGGATGTCGGAGGGGCTGAGTGAGATTGCTTGGCAGAGTCAGGTCATTTCTCGTACACCACCGGTATTGATTGATAACGGAGGCGCCACGGTGGCTGAGGATTTCATCAATCGGATGTTTCATTGGGTCACCAACGCGCTTCTGGCCGATCTGGATGAACCGGCAGAACAGCGGCAGAGTTTCGTGCGGTCGTTGTTGCAGTCTCAGTCCCTGGGGCGTGCGACGCCGGGGGTGGCGCAGTCACTGGCAAAGTGGAGGCTGTCGGCCGATGGTGAGGATGTTCGTCTGCAGCTAATGGTGCAGGAACCTGTTGGTTTTGAAGGCCAGCTGGAAGACTTGCCGGATGTGGATCTTCCGCAGCTGTTGGAGTTGCGGAATCGAGCGGATGAAGAAGGCGGCTCAGTAACTCGCTTCAATCCTCGTTCAGCTGCGGTGGAACATGAGACTCTATGGCCATTGCGGATGTACTACCGCATCGGCGTCGCAGCTCCGGAGCGCCTGAATCCAGAAATGTGTCGCCGGTCCGTGCTGTCGCTGCTTCGCCCGCAGCTATTGGCGGCACAGGAGGCATTCCCAACGCTCAAATATGCGAAAGCAGCGGGACACCCGGGCTTGGATCTGCTGCTGACCTCAGAGCAGCTGATAGAGCTTATGACTGATGGCATCTCGCAGCTGGCAAAGGTTGATATCGATGTGATGCTGCCGCCGAACTGGAAGTCAGTGGAGACCACCCTGCAGTTGCACACTGAAGTCGTCCAGTTAGATCCGACGGGGCCTGCTGGGCGCCGTTCGGAACCGAAACTCGGATTTGACCAACTGGTTGATTACGAGTGGAAGCTGGCCGTGGGGGATGCCGTACTGACGGAAGCGGAAATGCGTGAGCTCGCTGCATCGAGTACGGGGCTAGTGCATCTGCGAGACCATTGGGTGCACGCGAACCCAGAGGTAGCTAGGGAAGCCCTGAAGTTTTTGGTGGAGCAGACCAAGGCCGGGGAGGAAACCGGTAAGGGGCAAGCCACCCTGAAAGAGCTGGTCTTCGACGGTGGCTTAGAGTCGCAAGCTCCAGCAGCAGTGCCAGTCGCCCCCAGGGACCCCTCTTGGCTCAAGGCGTTGGTGTCGAAGTACTCAGACGGTTCCACGGCCCTCGCAGAGTCGGTCGAGGTGCCACCGAGTTTTGTCGGTGAGCTGCGGGAGTATCAACAGCGCGGTGTGGAGTGGCTGGCGGATATGTCCAACCGCGGCTTTGGTGTCATTCTCGCGGATGACATGGGGCTCGGTAAGACTGTGCAAATTCTGGCGCTGTTGGAGTATGAGCGCTGCCGTCGGAAAGCAGATGCTACGGCTCAAGGGCACAAGACTTCGCTGCTGGTGGTTCCGACAGGTGTGTTGCGCAACTGGGCAGCAGAAGCGGCAAAGTTCACTCCAGAGCTTAAGGTTGGGCTGCTGCATGGTTCAAACCGCCCTCATGGTGGGGAACTACAAGAATTTATCGGAAAACACGATGTTGTTGTGACGACCTATGGTGTTGCTACCCGCGATGTGAACGAACTCGCCCAAGTGCAGTGGGATCATGTGATTGCTGACGAAGCACAGGCAATTAAGAACCCCAACGCCCAGGTATCCAGAGCGCTGCGGAGCCTGGGCTCGCGGCACAACATCGCCATGACTGGTACTCCGGTGGAAAACGACTTGGGCGAGCTGCGCACCATCATGGATTTCTGTAATCCAGGCATGCTGGGGTCGGCGAATGCATTTCGCAACAAGTTTGCGATTCCCATCGAGCGTGATGGGAATGCGGAAATGCTACTGCAATTGCAGTCGATTACAGCACCTTTTATTCTGCGCCGACTCAAGTCGGATCCAGCTATTGCGCCGGACCTGCCCAAGAAGAATGAGCAGGTGGAGATGGTTCCTCTCACGACGGAGCAGGCTTTCTTGTATCAGGAAGCTGTGAAGGACATCGAGGACAAGCTCAAGCGCTCGAAGCGGAATCGCTCTGGCAACTTCGGGCGAAAGAGCATCATCCTCGGCGGCATCATGAAGTTGAAGCAGATTTGCAACCACCCAGCGCACTACCAGCACGACGGCTCAGGGCTGCTTAATCATGGGCAGCATCGCTCGGGCAAGGTTGCACGGCTGGAAGAGCTCGTCGATGAGATTGTCCAAAACGGTGAACGCGCGCTTGTGTTCACGCAGTTCGTGGAGTTCGGCAAGATGCTCGCCCCTCATTTCAGCAAGCGCCTGGGCGTGGACATTCCGTTTATCCAAGGGGCAATGACTCCGGCACAGCGCGAGAAAGTAGTGGCAGAGTTTAATGCCCCGGACGGCCCACCAATCATTTTGCTGTCTACTCTCGCGGCAGGTGTTGGCATCAACCTGGTTGCCGCCAACCACGTCATTCACATTGACAGGTGGTGGAATCCAGCAGTTGAAAACCAGGCCACGGACCGCTCTTACCGCATCGGTCAGCGTAAAGACGTACACGTGCACAAGCTGGTCAGTGTGGGAACGCTTGAAGAGCGTATCGACGAGCTGATTTTCGAGAAGGCAGAATTGGCGGATGCGGTTGTGCGCGCTGGTGAAACCAAGCTGACGGAGATGGACTTTCACCGTTTGCGGTCTCTGTGGCAATTGGACAAGGACAAGATTCAGTCACTGCGTGAATCGATGGACGCAGCGGAGTCAAAGTCCGGTGGGACGGTGACCGATGGGGTGAACCCGGAGGGCACGGCATCGGACTCCACAATCTCGGATGACGATTCGATTCCCAACAATGTGACCCCGTTTAGGGGCCAGAAGAGGTGGTACTGATGGCCGGTGACGGAGACGTGACATGGGGCGACAATGTCATCTTTGCCGAGTTTGGCAAGGGGCCCTCTGGAAAGCGTGGTCGTAAAAGGACTACGGCGCGAAGCGCGCCAGCAACCAGCTCGACGATTGAAAAGCTCCTGGCCACCCAGGACTGGGCTGGTGCATTTACCGGACAGCAGCGACGTGGAACCGCAGCGCGCGTGGCGGTCGAGCCACGTACTACTTTTGCCCGGTGGGTGTGGGAGTTCATCATCCGTGGCGCTGATTCGGGTCGTGTTCACAGAGGTGAGAAGTACAGGTTCGACGGCAATGTGCTGGGGCTTCGAATCGCGGATGGCTACATCATCGGTGAAGTGCAGGGCAGCCAGCCGGAACCATTTTCAGTCTTTATTCGGTTCCCACGGCGGGAGCAGAAACAAACTGACGACGTACTGCGGTGGTTGGTGAACAATCCGTCGGCCTTCACAGAGTTTGAGCACGGCGAGTTGCCGTATGAGCAGATGGAAATGCTGTTGTGCGATGGCGAAGAGCACATTTACAGCGAATGCACCTGCCCGGACCCGGCACCTGTGTGTAAGCACACCGTTGCAGTTGCCGCTCAACTTGTCGCTGATATCGACCGCGATCCGCTGTCGCTACTACAGCTGCGCGATTATCCGCAGCGCGAATTGCAACGCCGGCTTCAGGAACTAACACAGCTGCGAAACCGGACTGCGCCGAAGCGCCTCGGGCTTGGTGGCGCGGTTCGGGAGAATCCCAATAAAACCGCCCAGAAGTCGAATGACGCTGGTGGAAAAGATAGCGGTGACAACGAGCAGAAGAAGGTTGCCGAACTTTTCGCTGTCGAAGCCGACTACTGGGGCAATGATTTGGAACGAGTCAGTGTTCCTTCGCTCGAGGTTATTGACCCACTAACAGTTACCGACCGCAGTTTGCTGCATGAAGCATTGCAGCCAACCTGCGTAATTTCGAGAGAGACCATTCGTGCAGTCGCTGATTTGGAAGATTGTTGGCAACATCTGCAGGAATCGCTGAGCCTGGGACAAAAGGAGCGCTAGTCATGAAATTCATTCACACCTCAGATTGGCAACTGGGAATGACTCGGTGGTTCCTAGAGCTCGACGGCGGTGAAGCCCAAGCTAGGTTCCACGAAAGTCGACTCAACGCCATCGATCGCATCGGCGAGTTGGCGATTAGCGAAGGCGCTGAGTTCATTGTCGTCGCTGGAGACGTGTTCGATTCCAACACATTGCCGGACAAGGTGTTTTTGCGGGCTCTTGAGCGAATCGCCAAGCTACCCGTGCCGGTGTATTTCCTACCCGGCAACCATGATGCGCTTGATGCTTCTTCCATTTATCGACGTAGTGCTTTCGAATCTTTGGAAGACCGAGGAGTTTACGTAATTCGCGACAGCGCGCCCATTGCAATCCGTGACGGGGTGGAACTCATCGGTGTGCCAGTGCGCGGCAAGTATTCGGCAGACGACATCGTGGCGGAAATAGCCACGGAGCTTGAGCCCGCCGATGGAATCCGAGTGATGGTCGCACACGGCCAAGTAGAAGGCTTTGGTGCTGATGCAGGAGCCACCATTGATCTGACCAGCTTGGAACAAGCTATTGACCGCGGGGCGTTGCACTATGTTGCGCTGGGGGATTCCCACTCCACGAGCCAACTCGATCATGCTGGCAGAGTTTATTTCTCCGGCGCACACGAAACCACAGCGTACGACGACAAAGAACGGGATTCCGGCAATGCACTCGTCGTCGACATTGTAGAGAGCGGCCCCGAAAAAGGCTCAGTTACCGTGGCCTCCCACCGAGTGGGGCAGTGGGCTTTTCATGCCATAGACATGGATATCACTGGCGCGGAAGACCTCGATGAGTTCTTTGCTGAACTGGACGGTATCGAGGCGAAGACAGACACAGCGGTGAAGTATTCATTGCGAGGAACCGTGACACTGTCAGAGTCGACTACCTTTGAAAACCGACTTGAGCAGTATCAACAGCTTTTCGCTGCACTTTATCGCCGGGAAAGTGGCTCCGATTTGACGGTGGTTCCGTCCGAGGGGGATATCTCTAATCTCAATCTCACCGGTTATCCGCTCATAGCTGCAGAAAAACTAACGGTCTTGAGTAAGGGACGAACCGAGAGCGGTAGCCCCCTATCAGAATCTGAAACCACCGCAGCAGCCGATGCGCTTCGCTTGCTGGCCCGCCTGGCAGGAGAGAAGGAATAAATCATGCGTTTTCACGACATCGAATTACACAATGTACGTGCGATTGATTCACTCTCAATCACAGGGCTAGCCGAGCGGGGCGTGGTAGTGATTTCCGGTGAAAACGAGTCGGGTAAGACGACAATCGCCAAAGCTATTCACGTTGCGCTGACGACAAAATGGAAGTCCAGGTCAAGCGAAGCGCTTAGTCTGAACAGTCACTCCAGCCAGGAAAAGCCGCAGGTTAAGCTCCGTCTGGAGCTTGACGGCTACGAATTTACGCTGGACAAGATCTTTGGTAGCACCAAGGACACCGGCACAATCGTCACCGTCCACTCGCCGACAGCCGAGGTTCTTAAAGATGACCAGGCGGAAGAGTGGCTGGCCGCCCGAATGCACAATGCGGACACCAAGAACCTGTGGCAGGTTTTCGTTGCTGAACAGGGACAAGCGCAAAAGACACTCTCCTTGGGCGGTTATGCGCAGGTCACAAGCGCACTGCAGTCGGCATCGGGGCAGCGCGCGGAAACCGCAGAAGAGGTAGGTCTGTTTGAAGCCGTTGAAGCTGAATACGGCAACTATTTCCAAAAAAATGGCAAAGAGCGCAAGCAGCTTACCGACGTAGACAAGGAGCTGGCGGAAGCCCAGCGGGTGCGCGACGAAGCGGCGAAAAAGGTCCGGGAATTCGAAGCGCTCAATGAGGAAGCTGCTCGTAATGAAGAAAGCCAACACACGCAGCGGGCATCGTTGCCAGAAGCCAAAAACGAAGTCGAGCATTGGGCGCAGGCACTCGAAGAACTCGAAAAGTTCAGGGTTGCCGTGTCCCAGGCACAGGAGGTCTCTGCAGCGGCGAAGCAGAAGCTGGACTTAGCTAAACAGGCTCAGCAAGAGCGCGAAACCTTCATTCAGCAGGCACAAGATGCCAGGGATCAGCATTCCGCCACAGAGAAGAAAGTTGCTGAACTTAAGGAAGCGTTCGATAAGGAGGTCGCAGCTTTAAAGAAGGCGCAGGAAAATCGCGATGCGGTTGTGACCGCGTACCGCGAAGCTCGAAAAGCAGAAGAGCTGGCTGCAGCTGAAGTCGCATTGGGGGAGAAGCGCAGCTTGGTCGAAGCTCTGTCGAAGCGAGTGGAGAAGCTCGATGAGCTCCGTGCACAATTGGCAGAGCACAAGGAGGTAATTGCACGAAATTCCGTTACCGAGGAGGTACTGGAAAAACTGTTGACCTGCGAACGCGAAGTTGCAACAGCCACCGCTGTGCTGGAGGCGTCGAGCCCGAGTGTGCAGCTCTCGGCTAGTAGTGCGCAGGAGGTCACAGTCGACGGCGAGAAAGTGGGGCTAGCTCCGGAGGCTGAGACAGTTCAACGTGCGGTTACTAAGCCGTTGGCCATCGAAGTTGGCGACGTCACGGTTGCTGTTCAGCCCGGAGACGGCTCAGATTCGCAGCAGCGCAAGCTAGAAAAAGCAGAGATATCGCTCAAGGAACAGCTTGAGGCGGCAGGCGCTGATTCCGTCGCGGAAGCACAAGAGGCACACACACGACGTCGTGAAGCGGAAAAAGCAAGATTCCAGGTGGAGACATCCATAACTGCGGTGTCCGACGGTGTGGAGTATCACCAGCTCACCGCAGAGTTGGACGATGCGAAGGAAGAAGCACGAGTACAGGGCGAGCGGTATCGGGCACTTGCGGGCGAGGATGCGCCGACGGAGATTGACTTGGTAGCGGCGAAGGCTCGGTTGGAAGAAGCTGCAGCGGGGCGTAGGGATGCCGAGTCGAAGCGTGACAATGCCGATATGCGCTTGTCGAAGCTGGAAAAGCGTCCTGCACACGCCAACTATACGAAGGCCAGCAGCGAGCTTGAAGGGGCTCGGTCCGTCCTGAAGGTCCGCGAAGATTCGCTCACGACGGCGCGAGAAAAAGCCTCGGATGCCGAGATCTTTGCTGCGGTGGAAAACCGAGGCAAGGACTATGAGGCGGCAGAAGAGCAGCTGGCTACGGCTCTGAAAGAGCTGGCGCAGCGGGATGCCGACGACGTGGAAGCATCGCTCGCGGGCGCTAAGCAGCGACGGGATGCAGTTGAGAATCGCCTGGCTGAGCTGGAAAAGCGCCGGCAAGAGATTCGGGTGCACTTGGACTATTTCGACAGCGCGAATGAGAAGCTGGCAGCTGCTGAGGGGGTAGTGGAGCGAACACAGCGAGATCGGGACTCGATGCGTCGCCGTGCAGCCGCCGCCAAGACTCTTATGGAGGTAATGACACAGGCACGTGCGGCATCGCGGAATGCGCTGGCTGACCCCTTGCTCCGCAAGCTCGAAGAGTACGGCGGCGGTGTGTTCGGTGCGGGAACCCAGTTCACGATGAATGAGGACTTGCAGATTGAGTCACGGTCTAATGCCGATGGCAAGTTCGATGTCGATGAACTATCTGGTGGAGCGCAGGAGCAGCTGGACATTCTGCTGCGCTTGGCCGTTGCCGGTGTCCTGGAGGGCGGCCAAGGCGCTCCGGTGATTATTGATGATGCGTTAGGTTATTCAGACGAACACCGTTTGCGGCGGATGAATAATGCTCTTGCCAAAGCGGGGCGCGATATGCAGGTATTAGTCCTGACGTGCGATGAAGCCCGTTTTGATCGCGTGACAGGAGCGGAATTTATGAAAATTCAGGATTTGGTTTCAAGATAGTAGGCTCTGTACATATGCAAGATGTTCCGTGGTTAAGTGATGAAGAGCAGCGGTTATGGCGCTCAATTCTGAACGCTAAACGGGCCGTTGACAGGTCAATTGACCTTCAGCTGCAAGATTCTCTCGATATTTCCACTGCAGATTTTTCGGTTCTGGTTGTTCTCTCCGAGGCTGAAGACAATGTTGTGCGCATGCGCACCCTGTGTGAGTCCCTGGAATGGGACCGCAGCCGAATGTCGCACCAAATTACTCGCATGGAGCGACGTGGACTAGTAACTAAGGAACGCTGCGCCTGCGATAACCGTGGTATCGATGTCACGCTTACTGAACACGGTCGAACCGTGATTGAGAAGGCGGCGCCGAACCATGTGAAGCTTGTACGTCATGTCTTGTTTGACGTGCTCGGTGAAAATATCGACTATCAGGGGATTTCCGCTGTGCTCGATAAGATTGCAGCGACCGCCAATGCTGCGGTCACCGATTCCGTCGACGGAAAAGCAGAGTAGTCAAAAGTTTTTCTGTGAGTGTTTTCTCATTTGTCTCCGCTTCGAGGCTCTCACCATTAGCCTAGAGCAGTATGAACTCATTTGAATGGCTGAGTGATGATGAACAGCTCTTTTGGCAGTCGATGGTAGCTGCTTTTCGCGAGGTAGAGCGCAATATTGAGCGGAGCCTACGCACTCGCACCGGGCTGACGTTCGCTGACTTTACCCTGCTCATCGCTTTGCATGAGGTGGAGGATGGGATTCTGCATGTTGACAATATTTGTGATCGACTGAAGTGGAACCACCCCCGCGCGCTGCTGCATACCAACAGATTGGAAAAGCGCGGATTTATTCACACCGAAGATCACGGCGAAGACCCGGACTCGGATTATGTCGTCGTCCTAACAGGTGTTGGTCGACACGTGTTTGCCGAAGCGGCGCCGGATTACGTAGACACCGTTCGCCAGGAAGTTATTTCACCACTTGCTAATGAAGACCGCGAAGTGATGCTGAGGTGCTTCCAGTCGGTTCTCGAAAGGAAGTAAGGCTTCCACGCCCTGCTAGTAAAACAACCACTAGCAGGGCGCTTTTTTCTCTACGTTTCAAGCTGTAAGGTAAGGCGTGCCTAAAGCAAAGGGGTGACTGTTCACTTCTCTTTGTGCACCCTAAGTACCAAAAATTACGCAGAAATAAACAAGGCAGAAACTGAAACGCATGAGAGTCAATATTTTCGCCAAGGCTAAAACCGCGCCAAAGACCAAAACTCTGGCCGCAATCGGGTGTGCAGCGCTGAGCTTCGTCGCTACAGCATGCGGTGCGGACGCAGAGTCGAACGAGGCTGCCGACAACAAAGGAGAACTCACTGTCACTGATGTCGCAGGTCGCACTGTGACCTTCGACAAGCAGCCAGAACGAGTCGTGCTCGGTGAAGGCCGCGCCATGTTTGTCACCGCGATGCTTGACCAAGAAAACCCGGGTGACCACGTTGTCGCCATGGGCAGCGATTTGCATTCGGGCGCACCGTCGTTTGAAACCAAGCTTTTCGAGACGAACCCCGAGCTGAAAGACATGCCGACCATCGGCAATATCGCCAAGGGCGATGTCACAGTTGAAAACCTCATCTCCCACGACCCAGACGTGGTCGTCATGACCCTTGACCACAAGAAGGCCGCGGAGCAGTCCGGTTTCCTCACCAAGCTCGATCAGGCAGGTCTGAAGTACGTATTCACCGACTTCCGGCAAAAGCCCCTGGAGAATACCGCCAAGTCCGTCGAGCTCCTCGGCCAGATCGTCGATGAGCAGGACAATGCCAAGAAGTTCACCGACTTCTACACAAAGCGCGTCAACGAGATCACCGAACGTGCCGCCAAGCTCGAAGACAAGCCAAAGACCTTCGTCTGGCGAGCAGCCGGTCTCAAGGATTGCTGCTCGACCGTCAACAAGTCCAACCTCGGTGACCTTGTCACAGCAGCCGGCGGTGAGAACCTCGGAGACAGCCTCCTCGACACCGAATCGGGCGACGTGACCGCAGAGAAGGTCCTGTCCGTCCAGCCGGAGAAGATCATCGCCACCGGTGGTTCTTGGGCGCTCGATCCGAAGAAGCCGGAAGTGCTGCCACACGTCGAACTCGGCTACACCGCCACCCCAGAGACCGCACAGCGCACTCTGGAAGGCCTGCTGAAGACTCCGGGTTTTGACACCCTGACCGCGCCGAAGAAGGGTGATCTGTACGCCGCCTTCCACCAGTTCTACGACTCGCCGTACAACGTCTTCGCGCTCGAGCAATTCGCCAAGTGGATTCACCCAGAGGAGTTCGCTGACCTCGACCCGGTCGCTGACTTCGCCAAGTTCCACAAGGACTACCTGCCCTTCGAACTCAGCGGCACCTTCTTCACCGCGCTGGAGCCGACCAAGTAACCCATCTTCCACCATCGAAGAAGGAATCCGATGACTTACACCAATCTGCACGCTCCCGCGTCAGGGCTTGACGACGAACCCCGCGAGTCCACCTCCACCAACGGCAGTGGAGGTCAAGAGTCGCAGCCCGCCACCGAACAGCACGAGTGTCCGTCGTCAAGCACGACCTACGACTCTGCGCGACAGTACCGACGACGCTCCGCCCGGAAGATTGCCGTTATTGCGGTGCTGGTGGGGCTGGCCGTGTGCGCGTTTGTAGTAGCGACGATCGTGGGGCCGATGTCACTGAGTGTGGGGGATGTCGTGCGGGGTATCGTGAGCCCGAATGACGTTGATGAAACCACTCGTACGGTGCTGTGGAAGCTGCGCCTTCCTGCATCAGTGATGGCAGTGCTGATTGGTGCAGCGCTGTCGCTTGCCGGTGCACAGATGCAGACAATCCTCGACAACCCACTGGCGGAGCCGTTTACCCTCGGTATTTCGGCTGCAGCGGCGTTCGGTGGGGCGGCATCGATTGTGCTGGGCTGGGTGATTATTCCGCATGCGCAGTTCAACCTGGCGGCCGTGGCCTGGGTATCATCCGTCATCGCGGTGGCGATTGTGGCGGCGGCGTCGGTATGGCGCGGCTCGGGTAAGGAATCGATGATTCTGCTGGGTATTGGTCTGGTGTTTCTATTCCAAGCGCTGTTGGCGCTGTTGCAATACCGCGCGACTACCGAGGCGCTCCAGCAGATTGTGTTCTGGACGATGGGCTCGCTACAGCGCGCGAACTGGGTGGCCAACGGCATTATTGCGGCGGCGCTGCTGA
The DNA here is from genome assembly GCF_001809225.1 of Corynebacterium sp. HMSC077G07. NCBI lineage: Bacteria > Bacillati > Actinomycetota > Actinomycetes > Mycobacteriales > Corynebacteriaceae > Corynebacterium > Corynebacterium sp. HMSC077G07. The sequence goes on from NZ_KV796529.1 coordinate 73,973, forward strand.
TCGCCATTCCGTTCACCATTCGCTATGCGTGGGCGCTGACGGTGTTGCGGCTTGGCGATGCCCGCGCAAAAGCCGTGGGCATCAATGTGGATAGGCTGCGCATTGCGACGCTGATTGTAGCCTCGCTGCTGGCGGCAACCGCAGTGGCCTTTGCCGGCATCATCGGCTTCATCGGACTGGTCGGCCCACACATTGCGCGCATGCTGGTCGGTGAAGAACAGCGCTTCTTTGCCCCGGCATCGATGGCAGCAGGTGCGGCGCTGCTTGCGGCAGCTCATGCGGTATCCATCACGGTGGTGCCGGGTGTGGCAGTGCCGATTGGCATCATTACCGCAATCGTCGGTGTCCCATTCTTTGTCGGTTTGGTTTTCCTGCGTAAGAGGACGGTGTGGAACTAATGGGCGTATTTCTCGATGTCAACGAAGTAGCTGCAGGCTATGGCAAGCGGAAGGTGCTGCGCGGGGCGTCGATGCGCACGCTGAAGCCGGGTACGGTGACGGGTTTGCTCGGGCCAAACGCTGCGGGTAAGTCCACACTGATGACCACCCTGGCGGGGATTCGAAAGCCCATGTCCGGGGAGATTGTGCTGACCCGTGACACTGAGCGGGTCATCGGCTCCGAACTGCGCGATGTCGTCGGCTACGTGCCCCAGGATTTGCCAGCAAGTGCCTCGCTGACCGCATTCGAATCGGTACTGGTCTCTGGCCGGCGCGCCGGGCGTCTGCGCGTGCGCGGCTCCGAGATTGAGCATACTGCGGCGGTTCTCCGGAAGGTTGGTATTGAGCACCTTGCCGACCGCTTCGTCGGCGAGCTCTCCGGCGGTCAGCGTCAGCTCGTCGCCGTCGCGCAGATGTTTGTCCGCGATCCCGAGGTCATGCTTCTCGACGAACCCACCTCCGCCCTCGACCTGCGCCACCAGGTGGAACTCCTACAGCTCGTCCGCGCGGAAGTCGCCTCACGGAGCTCCTTGGCGCTCGTGGCAATCCACGATCTCAATCTCGCAGCCCGCTACTGCGATGAGCTTGTCATGCTTCACGACGGCCACGTGGTTGCCCAGGGGAGTCCTGCTGACGTTCTCACACCGGATCTTTTGGCCCGCGTCTATGGAATTCGAGCCCGCGTGCTTAATGATGGAGGCGTTCCTGTGGTGTGTCCTATTGAGGAAGACCAGGTTTCTGAGGCCGCATAGTGCGGATTTGGCTGGGGTGCGGGGCATTTCGCTAATCGCCCCAGCCAAGTGGTAACATCTTTTCTCGTTGCACTTGTTGTGCTTGTGCCACACGCCCCCGTAGCTCAGTGGATAGAGCGCCGGTTTCCGGTACCGAAGGTCGGAGGTTCGACTCCTCTCGGGGGCACGTCTTATCCCTTAAGCGGTTAGGTTCGATTAGATTCGCCTGGTTGCTTGAGGGATTTTTGTTTCGGGTGTACCTGGCGGAAGCGGGCCAGGGTTAAGTAAAGAAAAGTGTGTCTTTTCC
>NZ_KV796530.1:0-124311 GCF_001809225.1 Corynebacterium sp. HMSC077G07
CCACCGAGATCTTCAAGCAGCCAGAGCAGCCCCGCGCATTCGCCGTGGATCAGCGCACCATCGTCGGCAGCCTGACGTAGATCGCGGCGAATGTCATCACGAATAGATAGCGCGTCGGCATGCTCTTCTGGGAATCCACCGGGCACGATGTAGCCTTCGGCTTCCGGCAGTTCGTCAACCAATGGGTCGAAATCCACGACCTCGGCTCCAGCGGCCTGCAATAGCTCACGGTGCTCTGCATAGGTAAACGAGAACGCAGGACCCGCCGCGACCGCCACGCGCACGCGGCGATTAAGAGCCAGCGGTGCAACGAACTGTGCAGGGGCCCATGGTTCAGCTGGATAGGGCTGCCGGGCAAGCTGGATAATCCGGTCGATGTCGATGTAGGTTTCCACCAAGTTGGCCATCGATTCAATGACCGCTTCTAGCTGCTCACCCTGCTCGACTGCAGTGACCAGCCCCAAATGCCTGCTGGGCACCTCAATATCAGTCACTCGCGGAATAGCGCCGAGCACCTCGACCCCCATGGCCTCCACAGAACGGGTAATGATGTCCGCATGCCGCGGGCTGCCCACCTGATTAATAATCACGCCACTGACACGGACGTCAGTGCGAAGCGTGGAGAAACCGTGGACAACAGCCGCCGCCGACTGCGACATATGCCGGGCATCAATCACCAACACCACCGGAAGGCCCAACAGTGAGGCAATCTCAGCCGTCGAGCCCTCCACCGATAGCGGGTCGTCACCAATGCGGCCGTCGAAAAGCCCCATAACCCCTTCGACCACCGCAATATCGCTGTCGGCAGCTCCATGTGCGTAGAGCGGCCCAATCATCTCAGGCGCGCACATAAAGGAATCCAGATTGCGCCCGGGACGACCAGCGGCTACCCCGTGATAGCCAGGATCAATATAATCGGGTCCGACTTTGAAAGGTGCCACCGCGTGACGACGCGACAGTGCACGCATCAGCCCCGTGGAGATTGTCGTCTTTCCCGTGCCTGAAGCTGTCGCCGCGATGACAATTCCAGGCGCTACCACTCGATGCCCTTTTGTCCCTTACGTCCGACATCCATCGGGTGCTTAATCTTGGTCATCTCCGTCACCAGATCCGCGACCTCCACGAGCTTCGGATCCGCATCGCGGCCAGTCATCACCACATGCTGGCGGCCGGGACGGTTCCTCAATGTCTCCACCACATCGTCGACATCAATCCAACCCCACTTGATTGGGTAGGTGAACTCGTCGAGGACGTAGAAGTCGTGCACCTCATTTTCCAGGCGCCGTTTAATCTCCTGCCATCCCTCGGCAGCAGCTGCCGCATGGTCCTCCTCAGTGCCCTGCTTACGCGACCAAGACCAACCTTCGCCCATCTTGTGCCATTCGACCGGGCCGCCTTCCCCCGTGTCGTCGTGAAGCTCGCCCAACCGGCGCATGACAGCTTCCTCGCCAACCTTCCACTTTGCCGACTTTACAAACTGGAAGACACCGATATTCATCCCCTGATTCCACGCGCGCATCGCCATACCGAATGCCGCGGTGGACTTGCCCTTACCTGGGCCCGTATGCACCGCAGTAATCGGAATCATGCGACGCTGCCTGGTGGTCAGTCCATCGTTGGGAATTGATTTGGGGTCAAGCTTTCCTTGTGCCATGGTCTCGATGATAGGCATGGACCACGCCCGCCACGGCTTCGGCATTGAGTTCGGAGAGATTTATGCAGGTCGCACCCAATTCCACGCTGAGTTCCTGTGCCAGCCCCAGCCGCACGCGAGAGCGCTCACAGTCGATAACCACCGTCGCCGCCAACGCTTGACGACGGATCTTTGCGGCCACAGCCCTCGCCTGCTGCAGGCCATTTTTACCCGTTGCTCGGCCGTCGGAGAGCAAGACCATGATTGCGCGCCGTGTGGGCTCCCTATGGGCTTCCCGAACTACCACTTCGTGTGCCTTCAGCAATCCTTCGGCCAATGGAGTTCGGCCACCAGTGCGGACATCTGCGAGGCGACGTACTGCGGTGTCGATAGACTTCGTCGGCGGTAAAACTAATTCGGCGTTATTTCCGCGGAAAGTAACGACAGCGACTTTATCGCGGCTTTGGTAGGCATCACGCAGCAGCGATGTGACCGCGCCGGTGACGGCTGCCAGACGGTCGCGTGCTGCCATGGAACCCGAGGTGTCCACGACAAAGACGACCAGATTGGACTCAGTTCCCTGTCGAATAGCGCCGTGAACGTCCTCCGGTTCCAGGGGAATCATGGAGTCGCCCATGCGGGCGCCACGATTGGCCGCCGCCAGCACTGTCGCCGGCACGTGGAGACCATGGCCTCCCCGCTCGGCACCAATGGTGCTGCCCCGCGGGCCAATGGCCTTGGAACGCCGACCGGAATCCCCTTGGCCGACACCGTCAACGCTGATTTTACGAACGGCGAAAGGGGGCGCCTTCAGCGGCGCGACCTCCCTTCGATCCCGAGGAATTCGACTGTTGTGGCTCCTGAGGTTCGGAGTTGGAGTCGAACTGGGAGACCTGCTCAGCATCGGGCTCTGGATCCGACTCCGGACTCGACTCTGGCTGATTCTGGTCATCTCGGAACTGCTCCTCTGCATCCTGCAGAGCATCGTCGAGCTGTTCCTGGTCCAGTCCTGGTTCATCAAAGGGGTCACGGCGACGACGGTGCGGCAGTGCCATTTCCGCAGCTACCTTAATGTCTTCCGCAGTGATCTCAATTGGATTGCCGGGTGCCGGCTGCGCCGACTCGTCCCCGGCTACTCGCCAGGCAGCGTGAGCGCGGGCGGTACGTGCAATGACGATGTCGGCACGCATCCCGTCCACATCAAAAGCAGCGCACACTGTGGCAATTTGACCAAGAATGTTGGGGGTCAATTCGACGTCGTCAAGCAGTGCGCGCGCGCGATCGATGCGAGCGTGTAGCGCATCGTCGTCGGCGGCGAACCGCGTGACAAAGCTCTCCGGGTCGGCGTCAAAGTCGAGGCGGCGGGCGACGATTTCCGCGCGGACAGCCGGATCCTTGGATGCGGTGACGTCGATGGCGAGCCCAAAGCGGTCGAGAAGCTGGGGACGCAATTCGCCCTCTTCCGGGTTCATCGTGCCGACCAACACGAACCTGGAGGTTGCGGAGTGCGAGATACCATCGCGTTCAACAACCACGCGACCGGTGGCTGCGGCATCGAGCACGGAGTCAACGAGATGATCCGGCAGCAGGTTAATCTCGTCGACATAGAGAATGCCACCGTCAGCCGCGCTGAGTAGTCCCGGATTGAACTGTGCGTGTCCGGTAGTCAGGACGGTCTCCACATCGATGGAGCCTACGACTCGATCTTCCGTAGCGCCGAGTGGCAGGTTTACCAACGATCCGCTGAGAAATGGCGCCAACGCGCGGACCGTAGTGGTCTTGGCTGTGCCCTTCTCACCGCGGATGACGACACCACCAATCTCCGGGGATAGCGCGGTCAGAATCAACGCAAGCTGTAGTCGCTGCTGCCCGACGATCGCAGTAAAAGGAAAAGTGGGCTCTGTTTGTGCAGTGGTCGCTGACGTGATTTTTTCCATAAGCACAGTTCTACCCCACTGCGAACGGATGGCTCACAGCGGGGTAGAACAATGTTGGCTTAATTGAACTCTTTGAAGCTCTTCAGCGAGTTACTAGCGCTCCAGCTTCAGGGTCTTCTGGGAAGCCTCCCAGACCTCCTTGAACAGAGCCGGGTCATCAGCCAGGTGCGTACCGTAGGACGGGACGAGCTCCTTCAGCTTCGGAGCCCACTTGCCCATGTGACGGCCGAAGCAGCGCTCAATCAGGCTAATCATCACAGCCGGAGCGATGGAAGCGCCCGGGGATGCACCCATCAGGCCGGCAATGGTGCCGTCCCACGAGTTGATGACCGCGGTACCGAACTCGAGGGTACCGAAGACCGGAGCCTTCATCGGCTTAATGACCTGGACGCGCTGACCAGCGACGATCAGCTCCCAGTCCTCTGGGCGAGCGTTCGGGACGTACTCACGCAGGGACTCAATACGTGCGTCGAAGTCCTTCAGAACCTCAGTAATCAGGTACTTGGTCAGCCCCATCTCCTGGACACCAACACCCATCATGGACGGCAGGTTGGCCGGACGCAGAGACTTAATCAGGTCCAGGTTGTTACCGTTCTTGAGGAACTTCATGTTCCAACCGGCGTACGGGCCAAAGAGCAGGCCGCGCTTGCCGTCGATAACACGGGTGTCCAGGTGCGGAACGGACATCGGCGGCGTGCCGACGGAAGCCTTACCGTAGACCTTGGCGTCATGCTTAGCAATGACTTCCTCGTTGGTGCAGCGCAGCCACTGGCCGGAGACCGGGAAGCCACCGAAACCACGAATCTCGTTAATACGAGCCTTCTGCAGCAGCGGCAGTGCGTCACCGCCGGCACCGACGAATACGAAGTTGGCAACCAGGGTGCGAACGTCCTTGGTGTGCAGGTTCTTCACGGTGACGATCCACTTGGAACCGTCGCGCTTCAGACCGGTGACCTCGTGTCCGTAGCGAATCTCAGTACCCATATCGGACAGTGCGGCCAGGTACTGCTTGGTCAGTGCACCGAAGTTAACGTCCGTACCATTCGGGTTACGAATAGCGGAGACCGGCTTGGAGAAGTCACGGCCCTCGGACATCAGCGGAAGGTACTCAGCGAAACGGTCCGGATCTTCAATGAGCTCCTGACCGTGGAACAGCGGCTCCTTCTCAAGTGCCTCGTAGCGACGACGCATGAACGCCATCTGCTCCGGCCCCTGAGCGAAGGTGGTGTGATCAACTGGGTTGATGAATTCCTTCGGGTCAGTCAGGGTGCCGTTTTCAATCAGCGAGGTCCACAGCTGGCGGGAAACCTGGAACTGCTCATTAATGAGCTTAGCCTTGGTGACATCGACCTTGCCGTTCTTCTCCGGCGTGTAGTTCAGCTCGCACAGAGCAGAGTGGCCGGTACCAGCGTTGTTCCACGGGGAGGAAGACTCCTTGGCGGGCTGATCGAGACGCTCGAACAGAACCTGTGACCAGGATGGCTCGAGCTCCTTGAGCAGCACACCCAGCGTCGCACTCATTACACCTGCACCGATGAGGACGACGTCTACCTCGTCGCCACTGGAAGCAGGAAGCTTGTTATCAGCCATTTTGCTGTCAACATCCTTACTAACTTGATTAGTGATTCAAACTAGCGCTCGCTCACATGCGCGCACACAACTAAAGACGCAAAAGAGAGCTACCGTCTCAGTCCATAATCTATTGTGGCACACATTCCCACTACCCCCGGTAATCGGCGCTAGGCTTGACCCTGTGACTACCGATATTCCCGATTTCGTTACCCCCACCTTTAACCCCGATAACCTAGGCGAAGACTACAGCCAACATGTCATCGAACTCGGCCAGGATCCCGACGGTGAGGGATCCGTACACGCGGTATTGGTCCGCTACTGCCCCGACTCGTCGGCAAGCGACTTCCAAAAACGTCCGGCGGTTCTATGGATTCACGGGATGTCGGACTATTTCTTCCAGAAGCACGTGGCGGAGCGGTACCACGCCGAAGGCTACGCCTTTTACGCTATTGACCTGCGTAAGTGCGGGCGCGCACACCAACCGGGGCAGACTTGGCATGGCTGCAGCGATCTAACGAATTACTTCGAGGATCTCAACAGGGCACTCGCAGTGTTAGACCACGCCGGTCATACAACTGTCACTGTTAATGCGCACTCCACTGGTGGTCTCATTGCCGTGCTCTGGCTCGATTGGTTACGAAGCACAGGCGGCCATTGCCCGCAAGCACCCAATATTTCCGTCACAGCTGCCGTCTTGAACTCACCGTGGCTGACTCTGCACGTTTCCCGGGCAAAGGCTCCCGTGTACTCGCTGGTGACTCGCGTTATGTCGCGGATTCGCCCTAACAGTCTCATTCCGGTGCAGTCTGCGGGCGGCTATGGCAAATCCATTAGCGCCGACCACCAGGGACGCTGGGAGTACAACCGCACTTTCAAGCCGCTGGCTGGCCATGACAAGAACTGGCGTTGGCTCAATGCCATCATCGTCGGCCAGCAACGTGTCAGCCGCGGTATCGATACCGGCGTGCCGACGCTCGTTCTCCACTCGGACAACTACCTTCTCGGTTCCGACTACACACCGGAACTCAGCCGCGTTGACTCTGTCCTCAACACTGAGCAAATTGCCGATGCCACTGCCCACTTGGGACCGCAGGCTCGCAACGTCGCGATTCCGGGTGCTCTCCACGACGTGTATCTCTCCGCACCCGAAGCACTAGACCGCGCTTTTAATGAGACATTCCAGTTCCTTGCCACAGTCAATCCAGGAGACAGCTCAAAATAGGAGCACAGAATAGGAACTCGGAATAAATCAGCATTCAGTACGGTTGAACCAAACTAGTTTGACCAGAATGCTAGGAGTGCTTGTGACCACTGAGAATTCGCCTGAGACTACCCCACGCCACTACGACGTCATCATTATCGGAACCGGGTCCGGCAATTCCATTCCAGCCCCGGCCTACGACAATGTCCGTATCGCTCTGGTGGAGGAAGGACGTTTCGGCGGTACTTGCCTCAACGTTGGGTGTATTCCCACCAAGATGTTCGTTCTGGCCGCTGATGCCGCCCGCAACATCCGCGAGGCCAGCCGCCTGGGCGTGCACGGCACCTTCGACTCCGTTGATCTCAAGCAAATCCAGGATCGCGTTTTTGCCCAGCGCGTCGACCAGATTGCCGACGGCGGCGAGGCATACCGCCGCGGGGACGAGACTCCCAATATCGATGTCTACGACCGCCACGCAACGTTCGTCGGCCCTCGCACTATTCGCACCGGCATCGGCGAGGAAACCGTCGACATCACAGCCGACAACATCATCATCGCTGCAGGCTCCCGCCCTCACGTTCCGGGCCTCATCGCAGACTCCGGGGTCGATTACTACACCAACGAGAACATCATGCGCGTCGACAAGCTTCCGCGCGAAATGATCGTCGTCGGCGGCGGCTACATCGCTAGCGAGTTCGCGCATGTCTTCGCATCCTTCGGCACGAAGGTGCACATGCTGGTGCGCTCCGATGTCATGCTGCGTGGCTCAGACGCCGCTATCTCCGAGCGCTTCCACGAGGTTGCCTCCCGCGACATTGACATCCGTATGAACACCTCCATCACTGAGCTCTCCCAGGAGGGCGAGATCGTCACGGTCACGCTTGACGACGGCACGGAGCTCGCAGCCGATGCCCTGCTCGTGGCAACCGGACGCATCCCCAACGGTGACCGTATGGACCTTGCAGCCGGTGGTGTGGCGATGCACGACGATGGTCGCATCAAGGTTGACCAGTACGGCCGCACCTCTGCCGAAGGTGTGTGGGCGCTGGGCGATGTCTCTAGCCCGTACCAGCTGAAGCATATTGCCAACCATGAGGCCAAGGTTGTCTTCCACAACGTGCTGAATCCGTCGGACCTGCGCGAATTTGACCACCGCTACATTCCGTCGGCAGTCTTCTCACATCCGCAGATTGGTCAGGTCGGTATGACCGAGGATGAAGCTCGCGCCTGGGCTGCGGAAAATGGCACGGACATTACCGTGAAGGTACAGAACTACGGCGATGTCGCCTACGGCTGGGCGCTGGAGGATCGCGATGGCTTTGCCAAGTTGATTGCGGACCGCGCCACCGGCCGCCTGCTGGGTGCGCACTTCATCGGCGAGCAGGCTGCCACTCTAGTGCAGCAGTGCATCCAGATGATGAGCTTCGAGATGGATGTGCGCGAAGTTGTCAAGGGCCAGCACTGGATTCACCCAGCACTGCCAGAGCTGATTGAAAACGCAATCCTGGGCCTGGAGTTCGATAACTAGCCCAGCTGTTCAATACCTGTGGCCTGGGCCAATGCGGGCCCAGCCAGGTACTCCTCGACTGCATCGGCCAACAGGTCGATCTGCCGCAGCCGTTCTTCGGCAAACGAAGTATTAGAGCTGACCTCAAAGCCGTCTCGACCGACGGCAACTGCGACTTCGCTCAGCAACTGACGGCGCGCCTGATCATTTTCCAGGTAGCCGTGGCGGTGCGTACCCATCACCATGCCACGCCGCGCCCCTTCTTCAGGCTCAGTGATAAAGGGCGCCTCGCTGCTTCGCACAACCTGTCCATTGTGGACTTCGTAAGAGCCATCCGGGTGGCTCACCAGCGTCTTCGTCCCCGCGAATTCAATGTCGGTATCGAACACTCCAAGCCCGTTCACTGTCCCGGCTACCGACTCCACCGAGTCAGTGATGGTGGTGCAGAGCATTTGGAACCCACCGCAGATGCCAATCAGCGGCAACCCCCGGGCAGCTCGGTTCTCCAGCACGTCGTCAAGCCCACGCTCGCGCAACCACTTGAGATCGGCGACCGTCGACTTCGTCCCGGGCAACACGACCAGGTCGGCGCGAGCAACGACCGACGGATCGACCGTCCACTGCACGTGTACCCCTGGTTCACAGGCAAGCGCTTCGATATCGGTGGCGTTGGACACGCGCGGCAAGCGAATGGCGGCCACGGACAACGTTTCCGTACCCAGCGGTGCGTTCGCCGGCCCTACCGACGCACCAGCGACTGTACCGAGCGAATCCTCCGCATCGATCCACAGCCCCGGAATAAAAGGCACTACGCCGAGTACGGGCACGCCGGTGTGCTCGCGCACCACGTCCAATCCCGGTGTCAACAGCGAAACATCGCCCCGGAACTTGTTGACGATAAAACCGGTAATCCGCGCGCGGTCTTCGCGGCTCAAAATTGCATGCGTGCCGACGAAATGTGCAAGCACCCCACCGCGGTCAATGTCACCGGCGACCACAACCGGCAGATCAGCGAGCTCTGCCAACCCCATGTTGGCGATGTCTGACTCTCGCAGATTGACCTCGGCAGGACTACCAGCGCCTTCACACAGGACGACATCGAACTGCCCCCGCAACTCTTCCAATGTCTCCGCAACTACTCCGCGCAGCGCTTTTCTCCGCGACCGGTACGTCAGAGCGCTCACATGCCCATCGGCTTTGCCCTTGACCACCACCTGACTGGTGTGGTCCGAGCCCGGCTTGAGAAGCACCGGGTTAAAGGAGACATCCGGCTCCAGCCCACAGGCCAACGCCTGTAGAGCCTGCGCGCGCCCAATCTCGCCGCCGTCGAGCGTGACAGCGCAATTGTTGGACATGTTCTGCGCCTTGAAGGGCGCGACCTTCACGCCGCGGCGCGCGAGTAGCCGACACATGCCGGCGACCAGAACCGACTTACCGGCATCTGAGGTGCAGCCGGCAATCAGAGCTGCAGGGGCCTGCACGGTTTAGGCCTCGGGCTTCCAACCAGTCTGGAACTGGCCTGGCACGTTCTGCTCATCCGGCAGAGTGAGGATTTCATAGCCGTCGGAGGTCACCAGCACCGTGTGCTCGAACTGGGCGGTGAACTTGAAGTCATCATTCTGCACAGTCCAGCCATTATCCCAGATGTGGTACGGCAGCTCACCAAGGTTAATCATCGGCTCAACAGTCAAGGTCATGCCCGGCTCGAAAATGGTGTCCTGGCTCGGCTCATCGTAGTGGAGAACGATTAAACCATTGTGGAACGTGGTACCGACACCGTGACCGGTGAAGTCCCGAACGGTGTTGTATCCAAAACGCTTAGCGTAAGACTCGATTACGCGGCCGATGACATTAATCTCACGGCCCGGCTTGATGACCTTAATGCCGCGCATGGTGGCGTTGTAAGTGCGCTCCACTAGCTGGAGGTGCTCCTCCGAGACATTGCCCGCGAGGAAAGTCGCGTTGGTGTCACCGTGGACGCCGTTCTTGTATCCGGTGACGTCGACATTGACGATATCGCCGTCTTCAATAACCTGAGTGTCCGGAATACCGTGGCAGACAATCTCATTGAGAGACACACAGCACGACTTCTCGAAACCGCGGTACCCCAGCGTGGACGGGTAGGTGTCGTGATCCAACAGGTACTCGTGCACCACCCGGTCAATCTCATCCGTGGTCACGCCCGGAGTTACGGCCTTGCCGGCCTCCACCAACGCGTTGGCAGCAATGCGAGAGACCTCTCGCATATTTTCAATATCTTCCGGAGTCTGTACCAGCGGCTCGCCGACGCCTTCCTGAACCTCGTCCTTCCAGGCGTACTCCGGCCGTTCAATATGTGCCGGAACAGTGCGAATTGGCGTGGACTTTTGCTGAGTAAGTGGAGAACGCTGAGTCATGGAACATACTCTACCCCTACCCCCGGATTAGCCTTTCGGCCTGTGCCGGTTTCGAAGCCAGAAATGCTCTAGCCCTCGTCTCCTGAACCTTCATCCATATTGGCGAAGAAGGCATCGGTAATCGCCACCGCATGTTCGGATCCACCACCACCGACGATGAGCGTGGCGAAGGCCAAGTCATCTCGATAGCCAGTGAACCAAGCGTGCGAGCCGCCTCCATACTCGGCCTCACCGGTCTTGGCGTAGACCTCACCGCGTCCGGCAATGGCCGAACCGGTACCGGAGGTCACCACCGCCCGCATGAGTGAGCGAATCTCATTCAAAACCTCAGGTGGAAGTGGCTTCGATGTCTGCGACTGCCACGTTCCCGCGCTTGGCACGAGTGACGGCGTCGGAGTGCGCCCGGCCGCCACCGTCGCGGAAACCAGTGCCATGCCAAACGGGCTGGCCAAGTCATTGCCCTGTCCATAGCCCGCATCGATACGCTCGACTTCATCACTGCCATCAGACACGCTGCCGGTAATAGTGTCGAGGCCCGCGATGTGATAGTTGATGCCGATGCCGAAGTTCTTGGACTCCTCCTTGAACTGCCCTGGCTCCAACTTGTGAGAGATGTTGCCAAACGTGGTGTTACAAGACCGCGCGAACGCATCGCTCAGCGAGGTATTCCCGACACCACTTCCGTTGTAGTTGGTGACAATACGCGGCCCGATCTCCATCGAACCTGGGCACGGCACAGTCGATCCCGCATTTAGCCCCTCGTGCTGCACACCTGCGGCGGCAGTAACAATCTTGTACGTCGATCCCGGCGGGAACTGTCCCATCAGCGCAAGGTCGCCGTCCTTATCTGCTTCCGCTGTCTGTGCTACCGCCAGAATCTTGCCCGTAGACGGCTGCACAGCCACCAGCATTGCCTTAGCATCTTGCCGCGTATCGACGGCCTTTTGCGCTGCGTCCTGCACCTTTTTACTAATCGATGCCTGCACCGCCGGGGCTACATCCGGAGACACCTCATAGAGCGTGCCGACGACTGCTCCGCCCTCGTTGGCCGCCACGATATTCCAGCCATCGGCACCGTGATCACCAGTGTCCACTAGCCTTTCCACACGGCTCATCAAATCAGGCGCAAACCCCGGGTCGGGTCGCACCATCGCTGCTTCATCGTTAACAGAAATTCCGTCAATGTCCGCGAGCTCATCCTTGACTCGCTGCGGCGTGGATGCCGGCAGCACAATCAGTGAAAAGTTACCCTTCCCACCAGCTGCCTGCTCCCCTATAGCGCGCGCGTCAAGCTTCGGACCATCTTCCGGCATTTCATTATTGATGACCGTCGCCGCCCGGTTAATCGACGACTGCACATTCTCCGCCCCATCACGATTGAGAATTACCCGGTGCACAGTCCCCGGCTCAAGCAAGGCCGCACCGTCCGAACCAACCACAGACGGACGTGGAGCTGCGATAGTGCGCAATTCTGGGTGCTGATTACGCCCCAGCTGTGGATGCAGGGATGCTGGCGACCAGCGCAACGCCCAATCCCGTTGCCCAGCCTCAGTCTTGGTCAGCGTGAAAGTGGTGTCATATCCCCAGCGTCGCTGATGCGGCAGCTGCCAATTCATGGTGACTTCGGCCGAGGACTGATTCGAGCTGGTATCGATACCCTCGATTTCATAGTCAAGCCCCTCCGGCTGAAGGCCGTCGGTGGCCGCATTCAGATCCCCCTCAGCGGAATCCGGATGATCGGTCAGCGCCGCCGCCTTAGCGACATCCCCTCCCGCCAGCGCCCCAAGGAATTCCTCAAGCACCTCGCGCCCGGTGTCAGGCCGCGGCGTACACGCGGCGGATGACAACACCAGACCCGTGATTGCCACAGCCGAGATACTGCGAAGCAGGGGCTTGCGGCGCGAAGTTTGTTCCATGTGGGCTGACGTTAGCACCGCTTTGCTTTACGACGACGCTGGCGCGCCGCAACCTGCTATCAGCGGTTCAGCACAATTGGATTGACCACGTCAGCAGCCATAACCAGAACGCCGAAGACCAGCAAAACTGCGGTAAAGGCCATAGTAATTGGCATGAGTTTGGTGTAATCGGCAGGCCCAAGCGCAGGCTTACCGAACGCCTTGCGAATCAGGTCGCGGATGCGCTCATAAATAACAACGGCGATGTGGCCACCGTCGAGTGGCGGCAACGGCACGAGGTTGAACACGGCCAGGAAATAATTGAGGTTAGCCAGCAACAGAAAGAATGAAGGCCACTGGTTCATCTCCACCAATTCACCACCGGCACGCGACGCGCCGACGACACTCATTGGGCTGGCCGGGTCACGCTGAGCACCAAAGATAGAGGCGACCACGCCGGGAACCTTCTCCGGAATGGAGAGCAGCCCGTTCCAAACCGCCCCGAAAAGGCTGCCTGTGAAGCTGGCCGCACCGCCGATGGCAGTCACTGCGTTGTACTCGTGAAGGATGGTCTCTGGTCGCTGGAAGGCGATACCAATTGCTGGCTGGTCGATGTCCTGCCCGTCGTTAGTCTTGCGTTTGACGACTTCCGGGGTGACCGTGACCGTCTGGGTGCTGCCATTGCGGTCGATGGTCATTTTGATGTCGCCACCTGCAGAGCTACCGATGAGAGACACAGCCTCGGGGTAGGACGTGATCTTGGTGCCATTGATCTTCTCAATCACATCTCCGGCACGTAGCCCTGCGCGCTCTGCAGGACCGGAACCAGTGCAGGGCTCCAGCGTGCCGTCGGCACGCTGTGCCGGCGAGACGCACTGCACCGCCTGAATGCGTGGCGCCATTTCCTTACCCATGTTGGGCAAACCCCACGTCACGGCAATGAAGTAAAGAATGATGAATCCAACGATGAGGTTCATTGCCACCCCACCGAGCATCACGATAATGCGCTGCCACCACGGCTTCTTGTACATGGCGTAGGGTTCTTCGGCAGGATCGATTGGATCCATAGCGGTCATACCTGCGATGTCGCAGAATCCGCCAAACGGAACTGCCTTTACTCCATACTCGGTGTCATGCCCTCCTGCCGCAGCGTGATGCCGCTTGAAGGAAAACAGCGTTGGGCCGAAACCAATGAAGTACCGACGCACTTGCATTCCACACAGTCGAGCTGCGGTGAGATGGCCCCATTCGTGAAGGGCGATTGTCACCGCGATGCCGATTGCGAAGAGTAAAACTCCAAGAAGAAATGTCACGAGTGCTCACCCTACCCCCACTTTGGGCAAACGAGCACACCGGCGGAGAGTTTCCGGCCGGGCGAAGTCCCAATTTCAGCAAGTTCTAAGGTATCCTTACACCCGATACTCAAGATTGTCTGAAAATGCGCTCAGTCGCTTTCAGCAAAATCGCAGATAGACTGAAGTGCATATAGAGTGCAATTCGCCGAAAGTGTTTACAGGAGGACTTTCAAGTGAGCAACCACGAGCCAAAGGAAGAGATTTACCGCGGCGTCAGCACCCTCGACGAGCCGTCGGCGAAGTGGGGCTGGCACGGCATTAGCAAGAGCGCTATGCAGAAGGCCGGCTGGATTTCCGTGATTTTCCTGCTGGGTATGACCATTGGTAACCACAAGGGCAACGTCGAGAACTGGTGGCTGGTCGCCATCGCCGCCCTGATTGCTATTGGCCTGCTGCTGCAGTTGTTCGCCCCGCAGGGTTCTCAGGTCCGCACCGTTACCGGTCACAACAAGCCGGAAGGCCACATTGAGCCGGAGTGGGCACGTGACCAGGTTAACGGCACTGGTGTCTACGCTAACCTGACCGACTCTCAGCTGCGCTCCTGGAACCGCCTGCCGGAAGGACAGAACCAGTAGAGTTAGCCACTTTTGCAGAAAGTCTGGCCTAACAGCTCTATAGCGACAGCTCTATAGCGCTACAGCGCACAAAAAGATCCGCACCGAATTCGGTGCGGATTTTTGCTATTCAGCGACTAAACTTCTTCAGCCGCCAGCTGACCACACGCTGCCGCAATCTCGTTGCCACGGGTATCGCGGACCGTGCACGGTACCCCCTGGGCCTGTACGCGGCGGACGAACTCCTCCTGCTGCTTCTTCGGGGAGGCGTCCCACATCGAACCCGGAGTTGGGTTGAGCGGGATTAGGTTGACGTGGACACGTGAGCCCAGAGCATTGTGGAGCTTCTTACCCAACAGGTCTGCACGCCAATCCTGGTCGTTAATATCGCGAATCAAAGCGTACTCAATAGATACGCGACGGCCTGTCTTGTCTGCGTAGTAGCGAGCTGCATCGAGTACCTCGGCCACTGTAAAGCGATTGTTGATCGGTACCAGCTCGTCGCGAAGCTCGTCATCCGGAGTATGCAGAGACACCGCGAGAGTTACTGACAGGTACTCGTCGGCAAGCCGTCGGATATTCGGCGCGAAACCAACCGTAGAGACGGTGACATTGCGCATCGAGATGCCAAATCCCTCCGGCGAGGGCCGCGTGATGCGATGGACGGCGGCGAGAACACGATTGTAGTTCGCGAGCGGCTCGCCCATGCCCATGAATACGATGTTGGTCAGACGACCGCCCTCAGCTGCCATAGTGGCAGCGGCCTCACGCACCTGGTCGACAATCTCCGCGGTGGAGAGATTACGCTGCAGACCGCCTTGCCCCGTCGCGCAGAATGGGCATGCCATACCGCAACCGGCCTGTGAGGAAATACAGAGGGTCGCACGCCCCGGGTACTTCATCAGCACGGATTCCAGCAGCGTACCGTCACCTGCACGCCACAGAGTCTTACGAGTCTCGCCGTCATCACAGGTGATGTGGCGAACGGGAGTCAACAGAGGTGGGAAGAGACTGTCCTTGACCTTTTGACGATCTGCTTCTGGCAGGTCAGTCATCGTCATAGGGTCAGCCTCAAGCCGACCGTAATAGTGCCGGGCAATCTGATCGGCACGGAAGGCCGGCAGGCCCAGTTCCTTGACCGCAGCCTTCCGTTCCTCAACATCGAGGTCCGCAAAATGGGTCGCGGGCATGCCGCGACGTGGAGCTTTAAGAACGATTGGAAGTGAAGATGCCATGATGACACCCATTTTCGCATGTAATGACGGTTTTGGCCTAATGAGTGACTCGGCAGCCGCAACTAAGTGAACCTTTATAAGTGGTACATACCTGCCAAAACGTGTTGAATGATAGGTATGACTAACGCTAATCAGCCGAATAACGACAGTCCGCTTTTCGACGACGTTCCGTCGTACTCCCCAAATGATTCCGTGGCTCCTGCACCTGAGCAGGACAACCTTCCAGAGCCAGTCGTTGACGCGCCGACAGAGAAGGACTCCGCACCGGAGCCAGCGCCCGCCCCTGGCCAGCGTAAGGTGCAAAAGACCACTGCGGGCTCTATGTGGATTGGCCTGGTCATCAGTGCAGTTTTGCTGATCGTACTGCTGGTGTTCATTCTGCAGAATCAGCAGGAGACCGCACTAAACCTGTTCGGCTGGACCTGGAACTTCCCAGTCGGCGTCGGAATGCTGTTCGCTGCCATCCTCGGCGCCCTCATCACCGCACTCATCGGTGGCTGGCGAATGTTTGATCTGCGCCGCCAGATTCGTAAGGGCGGCAACTAAAGGCCGATTGAACCAGCCGAATTAAACTAGGCTGAATAGCTGCAATATCAGCCACGTCATCGCGGCTGATGGCAGCATGCCATCCAGGCGGTCCATCAGACCGCCGTGGCCCGGCAAAATCGAGGACATATCTTTAATCCCCAGATCTCGTTTGAACTGGGACTCCATCAGGTCACCAAGCGTAGCCGAGATAACCAGGGCGATGCCCAGCACGATGCCCTGCCACCACGGCGCGTGCAACATAAAGATCGCACAGAGCGCTCCAGTAATGGTGGCGAGTACAAGAGAGCCGCCGAACCCTTCCCAGGATTTTTTAGGGCTTACCTTTGGGGCCATCGGATGCTTTCCGAACATTACACCAGCGGCATAGCCTCCGACGTCATTTGAAATAACCCCAATCATGAAGGTCACAATGACCAGACGCGGATCAACTCCCCAGGGATTGTCCATGCGTACCAGCTGCACTGCTAGCGCGGCAAAGAACGGAATCCACATCATCACGAAAACACCGACTGCGACATCCCGCAGCCAGTTCCGTGGTGCTTCGGCCATCCCGTGTAAGAACAGACGAACGACCAGCAAGAGCATCAGAGTCGCGGCCAGGCCCATGACCAAACCGTCAATCCCCCAGTAGGCAGACAACCACACCATCAGCTGTCCGCCGAGAATCAATACCGGGCGAGGGACCTGCCAATCGGACTCACGGAGCCGCTCGCAGACCTCCCAGGTTGCGAGACCAACCGCCGCGGCGACCAGAACGGTCCAGGCGAGCGCCCCCAGTAGCAAGCCGATGATGACGACTGCACCAAGTGCTACGCCCACCGTGATTGCAACCGGCAGGTTCCGACCTGCTGAGTTGCGTGGCTTAATGAGCCGTAGTTCGTCTAGAACACGTTCCTTATTGGACGCTGGCTTCGACGTTGGCATTGGCGCCTCAAATCCCCTCTCCCGGTTGAATATGAAGGCCTAAACCTCCATCAATTCCGCTTCCTTGCGTTCAACCAAGGAGTCCACCTGCTCGACGTAGTTCTTGGTGACCTGGTCCAGCTCCTTTTCGCCTGCCTGCACCTCGTCCTCGCCAGCATCGCCGTCCTTCTGAATCTTCTTCAGAGTTTCCATGCCCTTACGACGGACATTGCGAATCGCGATCTTGGCGTCTTCGCCCTTCGAACGTGCGACCTTAACCATCTCACGACGACGCTCCTCGGTCAGCTGCGGGATAGTTACGCGCAGGACCTGGCCATCATTAGTCGGGTTCACACCCAGGTCGGAGTTGCGAATCGCGTTTTCGATGTCGCCCATGACGCTCAGCTCATACGGCTTAATCAGCAGCATGCGCGGCTCTGGAACCGAAATGGTAGCCATCTGGGTAATCGGAGTCGGAACACCGTAGTACTCCGCAATAACGCCGTTGAACATCGCCGGGTTCGCACGGCCAGTGCGAATGTGGGTCAGCTCCTCGCGGCAGTGTTCTACGGAGTTACCGTACTTTTCTTCACAGTCAAGCAGGACTTCATCAATCATTGTGTTTTTAACCTCGGGTTTCTACGCGGGTTCTAGATAGTTCTAGAGCGCTCTGTGGAAAGAACGTATTACGAACAAATTTATCAGCTGTGGACGAGAGTACCGATTTGCTCACCGGCTACCGCGCGCGCAATGTTTCCGTCGGTAAGCAGATTAAACACGAGAATCGGCATGTTGTTGTCCATGCACAGGGAGAAAGCGGTGGCATCCGCAACGCGCAGGTCGCGTTCCAGAACCTCACGGTGGGTGATGTCATCGAACAGCTCTGCGTCCGGCACCTCACGTGGGTCGGCCGTGTAGACACCGTCAACGGCCTTGGCCATCAGCAGTACCTCGCAGCCGATCTCCAGGGCGCGCTGGGCGGCGGTGGTGTCGGTGGAGAAGTACGGCATACCCATACCTGCACCAAAGATGACCACGCGGCCCTTCTCCAGGTGGCGCTTAGCACGCAACGGCAGGTACGGCTCCGAGACCTGTGCCATGTTGATTGCAGTTTGAACGCGGCAGTCCACGCCCTCCTGCTCGAGGAAGTCCTGCAGAGCCAGGCAGTTCATGACCGTGCCCAGCATGCCCATGTAGTCAGAGCGTGCGCGGTCCATGCCGCGCTGCTGAAGCTGTGCGCCACGGAAGAAGTTACCTCCGCCAATGACGACACAGACCTCGACGCCCTTTCGGGAAACTTCCGCAATCTGTCGGGCAACGTTTTGCACCACGTCCGGGTCAACGCCAACCTTGCCGCCACCGAACATCTCACCACCGAGCTTGAGCATCACACGTTTGAAGCCATTGCGCTCGACAGATTCTGCCATGACCATGCACCTTTCTCACACCGTTTAAAAAGTCGCAGACGAGTCTACCCGGTCACGACAGCAAGGCACACTTGACGCTCCGCATTGTCTGCAACATGGCAGCAAAATGCCCCACCCGAAGCAATCGGATGGGGCATTCACACTAGCTAGCAGCTAGAGGTTAGAGCACAAATTACAGCGAATTAGTGCTGACCAACCTCGAAGCGGACGAAACCGGTCAGGGTAACGCCAGCCTCTTCCATGAGCTGCTTAACGGTCTTCTTGCTGTCAGCGACGGACGGCTGCTCCAGCAGAACAACGTCCTTGTAGAAGCCGTTCAGACGGCCCTCGACGATCTTGGCGATAGCCTGCTCCGGCTTGCCCTCTTCGCGAGTAATCTTCTCGTAGACAGCGCGCTCTGCCTCGACGCGGTCAGCCGGGACATCCTCGCGGGACAGGTACTGAGCCTTCAGAGCGGCAACCTGCATAGCTGCTGCGTGAGCAGTCTCTGCAGCGCCCTCTCCCTCACCGGTGTAAGCAACCAGAACACCGACAGCTGCCGGCAGGTCTGCTGCACGGCGGTGCAGGTAGACAGCGATGTTGTCGCCCTCGAGAGTAGCAGCGCGACGCAGCTCCAGCTTCTCACCGATCTTTGCGGAGAGCTCCTGGGTAGCCTCAGCTGCGGTCTGACCGTCGAGGTCAGCTGCTGCGAGCTCTTCCGGGGAGTTTGCCTTGACTGCTGCGGCAGCGTCGGCGACCTTGTTGGCGAAGTCGATGAACTCCTGGTTCTTGGCAACGAAGTCGGTCTCGGAGTTGACCTCGACCATGGTGTTACCAGAAACAGCAATCAGGCCCTCGGCAGCGGTGCGCTCTGCACGCTTGCCGACGTCCTTTGCGCCCTTAATGCGCAGGATCTCGACAGCCTTGTCGAAATCGCCGTCGGTCTCGACGAGTGCGTCCTTACAAGCCTTCATGCCGGAGCCGGTCAGCTCACGGAGCTTCTTGACGTCAGCAGCAGTGAAATTCGCCATGCTGGGCGTTCCTCCTTGTGGTGGTTAGAACTTGTGGTGGTTAGAAAGTTCAGCTTTACTCAGCGGATGCCGTCTCAGTTGCAGCGGAGCCCTCGGCGTCCATCTCTGCAGCCTGGTCGGTGTTCTCAGCGGCGGACTCGATCGGAGCGTCGCCTGCTGCTTCGCGAGCAGCGTTGGCCTCGCGCTCAGCGCGAGCCTTGCGGCCCTCTTCAACAGCGGTGGAGATGATGCGGGTCAGCACGGAAGCAGCGCGGATTGCGTCGTCGTTGCCCGGGATCGGGAAATCAACGTCATCCGGGTCGCAGTTGGTGTCCAGGATGGCAACAACCGGAATGCCCAGCTTCTTAGCCTCGGAGACAGCGATGTGCTCCTTGTTGGTGTCAACAATCCACAGTGCGGACGGAACCTTGGACATGTCGCGAATACCGCCCAGGGTGCGCTCCAGCTTGGTGCGCTCACGGGTCAGCATCAGGATTTCCTTCTTGCCGCGACCCTCGTAGCCGTTCTCAGCAGCGTCCATTGCCTGAAGCTCCTTCAGGCGAGCCAGGCGCTTGGAAACGGTGGCGAAGTTGGTCAGCATACCGCCGAGCCAGCGGTGGTTGACGTACGGCATGTCAACGCGCTCTGCCTCGTTCTGAACGGCTTCCTGAGCCTGCTTCTTGGTACCGACGAACAGGATGTTGCCACCGTGAGCGACAGTCTCCTTGACGAACTCGAAAGCCTCGTCGATGTAGGTCAGGGTCTGCTGCAGGTCGATGATGTAGATGCCATTGCGCTCGGTGAAGATGAAACGCTTCATCTTCGGGTTCCAACGACGGGTCTGGTGACCGAAGTGGACACCTGCATCGAGCAGTTCTCGCATGGATACAACAGCCATGTCATATTCAGGGAAGATCCTCACGTCCAGCCTGACTAGGGCTGCGGCTGCTTCCCTTCCTTTCTTATCCGATATAGGTGGTTACAGTTCACGCACAGGCTTTCCCTGTGCCCTAGCGCTCCCCCGCTGCCTCACACCCGACAGATATCCTGCCGAGCACCCGTGAACCAGCCGGAATGGGTCGCGCGCGTAGTCTTTGTGCTAATGACCGCCCATTAAGGCAGACACCGCGAGCGTAATCTTATCTGATACATCGCGCAGGTCGCAATATCTGACACGCCCTGCTATCCACAGGACAAAAAGTCATCCACAGCTAGAACCGTTTGCAATGCACTGCCGCTTGTCGACGGGTGTAGCGTCCGCCACACTATCGCGCATGACAACCAAGCAGAGTTTCAGGCGCTCGCTAATGCGCACATTAGCGCTATTCGTGCTCGCTGTCGCGCTAACAACACCCCCAAGCCCACCTGCAGCTACCGGCGAGCCAATATCCGCTATTACGCATACTTTCCCTGTGCACGGCAAAGTTCTACGCTTCTACACCCCACCGGAAAAACGCTGGCAGCCTGGACATCGCGGAGTAGACCTGAACGCCTCCCCGGGCCAGCCAATCCGCGCCTCAGCTCCCGGTGTGGTGCATTTCGCCGGTTCGATCGCCGGAATGACTTCCGTGTCAATCATGCACGCCGATGGCATCCGCACAACCTATCAGCCCATAGATACCGCGTTAGAAAAGGGAGACCACGTGGCCGCTGGCCAGGTGATTGGTCATCTTGTGGTCAACGCCAAACATCCCGAACCGGGCCTGCATTGGGGCGCACTGCGCGGCAAAGACTATCTCAACCCACTGGATTTGATACAGCGGAGACCAATCGTGCTCAAGCCTGTACGCAATTAAACAACCCTGCGCAATTAAGCGCGCGGATGTGCCCGCTTATGTACTTCACGGAGACGATCCGCTGAGACGTGGGTATAAATCTGCGTGGTCGCCAGACTCGAATGACCGAGCATCTCCTGCACCACACGCAAGTCAGCGCCACCTTCCACCATGGCCGTGGCCGCAGAATGTCGGAGAGCATGCGGTGAAACATCAGCCCATTTATGAATAACTCGGCGCGCCTGACGAGGATTCAATCTACCTCCACGCACACCGAGAAAAAGCGCATGTTCGGCCTGTGCGGAAGCATGAAAGCTTCCACGCACCTGGAGCCAGCCTTTGAGTGCCGCCTCCGCTGGTGCACCGAAGGGCACGATGCGCTGCTTGTTCCCCTTACCCACTACCGAGATGATGTGGCGGGAAAAGTCCACATCTGAGACGTCGGCCTTGCACAGCTCTTCTACACGCATCCCGGTGGCATACAACAGTTCCACAATGGCCAAGTCGCGAGCCGCAACTGCGCTGTCCTCGGATGAGACTTTCTCGATTGCCTCCTCAACCCTCTCCGGCGAGAGCACTTCCGGAAGATGCTGATGTTTCTTCGGCGTTGACAGCCGCAGCGACGGATCAGCATCGAGAATTTGCCGAGCTACGAGCCAACTACAGAACTGGCGAATGGACGTCGTTAAGCGAGCCAGCGATGACCGCGCAGCACCCTCCGCATGCTTCGCGCCGAGGTGCGCACGGATGACAGGGGTGGAGAGTTCACTGATGTGGTCCAGGCCGGCGAGGAGGGGGATGAGATCGGCTCGATAGGCACGGACGGTTGCGTCAGAGAGTCTGCGGGAATAAGTCAGCTCATCGAGAAAATCCATGAGCACGGCCTCAATATTGGCGGATAACCCGAGATCCAGCTCAGTCCTGTCGTCGTTATTGGTTGCGCGCTTCACGGTTCTGACCTTAGTAGATGCACACCGCGAGACCTCACCAGACAGCGGAAAAAGGCAGTGACTCCGACTTTCGCCAGAGCCACTGCCCTATTGCCTCACCCATGTCACAAGCCCGTTTCCGTAACAGTTACTTAGGCTTGCCTTGCCTATATTACTGAGCGTACAGAGAATTGCAATACCTAATTCAAGATTTTTTCGAGATTCTCTGCAGAAGGCTTTATTAGCGCCTCACTAACGCTTCTGTTCCTGGCGCAACCACCCACCCTCCACCCGACTGGTCAGC
Source organism: Corynebacterium sp. HMSC077G07 (assembly GCF_001809225.1). Taxonomy (NCBI): domain Bacteria; kingdom Bacillati; phylum Actinomycetota; class Actinomycetes; order Mycobacteriales; family Corynebacteriaceae; genus Corynebacterium; species Corynebacterium sp. HMSC077G07. The sequence goes on from NZ_KV796530.1 coordinate 22,162, forward strand.
CCCTGTCCCTGCAGCTCCAGCAACAAATGTGTCGTAAGCGCCACGGCCAATCCCGCCTGCGCTGCGACTTCTCCCACCGGCGTTGGCTCCGCAGAATTCAGAGAGTCGTAGACAGCGAGCTCGTTTCGAGAAAGCTTCTGCACCGCCGACTTTTCCCACAACAATTCAAGCTGAGCATCCTCGTTCACTGTGCCAACTGACCGATACAGCGACCGCACATTATCGGCACTACACACCAGGACAGCCTCGCCACTGCGGATTAGGTCATGACAGCCAGAGGTAGTTTGCAGCGTCACCGGTCCCGGCACTGCTCCCAAGGGCTTGTTTAGCCTCACTGCCCAGTGCGCTGTGTTGCGCGCCCCTGAACGCCAGCCCGCCTCGACGATTGTGGTTGCTCGCGATAGGGCCGCTACCAGACGATTCCTAGTCAAAAACCGATGCCGCGCAGGTCGCACCCCCAGTGGATACTCCGTAATCAGCGCACCCCGCTCTGCAATCCCGTCGAAGAGTTCTGCATGCGCCCGCGGATAGTCAACCCCTACACCACCGGCTCCGACCACAACCGTAGTGCCGCCAGCGTCGAGCGCAGCTCGATGCGCCGCGGCATCAATACCCAACGCACCACCACTGATGACACTAACCCCCGCATTCGCGAACTGCCCCGCGAATTGGGCCGCCACCTGTGTCCCGTAGCTGCTGGCCATCCGCGTTCCGACAATCGCCACCGCTTCACTGACCACGTCCCGCAAGTCACGGCCACGCACCCACAGCGCAAGTGGTGGTGCATCGGCGCGGTCACGGACTTCGAGCGTCGTAAAGCAGGACAGCAGCTCCCCCGGCCACTCTGGGTGCCCCGGATAAATAAGACGCCACCCCATCGCTGCCGCCAGCTCCAAATCGTGGCCGCTCTGGTCAACGTCGGCCCGTGCCTGCGTCGTATTGAGCAGACCTTCCGGCAGCCCGGCGCGAGCCTTGATCCTCTCTGCTACCTCTACCGGCCCAAACTCCGTCACGAGCCGCACAATCTGCGGATGCGTCGCCTCTATCACACGATTCAGGTAAGCCCACGCGTGAATTTCGTCCATTTCTCCCCCTTGATAGTGGTTCGGTTGTATTAGCCGCTCTCGCGGTCATGCAGCTGGCAGGCACGTTGCACGTGCTCGAAGGTAAACGCGTCTACTCCCCCGAGATCTGCGAGCGTCCACGCCACTGCGATTACTTTGTCCACTCCCCGCTGGGTAATCTCTCCGTTCCTCAACTGGAAGTCCAATAACGCCATCGCTTCTTCGTCTAAGCCCGCGTGACGACGGAGAAGCGAGCGTGGCACACTCGCGTTGGTGACGGCTGCTTCGTCGGCAAGCCCCAGGGCCTGCCACCTATGTCGGGCACGGTCACGTGCGGCCTGTACCCGATCGCGAACGGCCGCGGAGGGCTCATTGTGTGCTTTGTTTTTAATTCCCAGCTTGGCCCCGGCAGGACTGAGCGTGACGTTGAGATCCATGCGATCGCGTAGCGGGCCCGATAATGCGCGACCATGCTTGGCTCGCTCGGTACTAGAACAGGTGCATTCGCTGGCATACGCCGCCCCACACCGACAGGGATTGGTCGCCATGACTAGTTGTGTTCTCGCCGGAAAGGTCACTCGATGGTGCGTACGCAGGTGGACGACCACCCCGTTTTCCATCGGCATCCGCAACGCATCCAATACCGCCGGGCGCATGAGGGTGATTTCGTCCAAGAACAGCACCCCATGGTGGGCAAGGCTAATCGCGCCGGGCTTGGGCACAGCACCGCCGCCGACTAACGCTGCCACAGTCGCGCTGTGATGTGGAGCCACAAACGGCGGATGTTGAATAAGAGTGTCCGCAGTATCGAGCGCTCCGGCCACCGAATGCAGCGCGGTGACCTCCAGCTGCTGCCACTTCTGCAATGGCGGCAGAATTGTGGGCAAGCGCTCAGCGAGCATGGACTTCCCAGTTCCCGGAGAACCCTGCATGAACAGATTGTGCCCACCTGCTGCGGCTACCTCGAGGGCGAAGCGGGCCTCAGGTTGGCCATCGACATCGGCCAGGTCTACCGAGAAGGCTTGTTCGCTGGGGTCGTCGTTAAGCGCGGTCGTCAAACCTGAGCCGGTGAGTACCCAGCCCCATAGCTGTGTGAGGTCGGCTGCGGTGCAGACTGCGATGCCGTCGACGAGCGCGGCCTCGGCGGCGTTGGCGGCGGGGACGACAACCCAACGGGCACCTGCCTCGCGGGCGGCAAGGACCTGCGGCAGCACTCCACGCACCGGGCGAATGGAACCGTCGAGCCCAAGTTCGCCAATGAGAACCGTGTGGCGGAGACGACCTCGGGCCTCCATGTCATCGCTGGTTGCGATAAGGATGGCGCAGACGATGGCGAGGTCAAAGCTAGTGCCGTGCTTGCGGATATGCGCCGGCGACAGACTCACCACGACTTTTGTCTTCGGCCAGGGCAACTGCGAGTTAGCAACCGCCGTGCGCACGCGATGTTTGGCTTCTCCGACGGCGGCATCGCCGAGCCCACCGATATACATTCCCGGCAAGCCACGCCCAACATCGGCTTCCACCTGCACAATAGTTCCTTCAATGCCGCTGAGGCTGACTGCAAGAGCTGTACCGACAGTCATCTAGCAGTCCCACATGATTGCGTCGCTGATTGCGGGAATGTACGTAACTGCAACGACTGGAGGACCGGACGAAGGGCTGGACACTGTGACTTCTGCGCAGTCGATAACTACGGACTCTAACCAGTAGGTAGAACTCTCTGACAGCCACTGTGCCGCCGCCTTGCGCAAATGACGAAGCTTGGCTGCTGTGATGGACTCTCTGCCGTCCCCAAACTGACTACTTCGCGAGCTGCGCCGCGTTTTTACCTCCACAAAATGCAGCCTGCCGTCAACATCTTCAGCAATAAGATCGAGCTCATAGCGCCCCACCCGCTCATTCCGAGCAATAACTTCCCACCCCTGATCCTCCAACATCTCGGCGACGAAATCCTCCCCAAACGCGCCGAGCTGTCTCGTGGTTAGTTCTTCAAAGCTCTGTGTCATAGCCCCGGTCCCCCTGGTTCCCCGTTGAATTGTGCCTTGGCGGTTTACTGCCTAGACTTTTGCCGCCTTGGCGGTTCGGAAACACTCTTGCACAGCGGGCATGACAAAGGCCCTCCGATAAATGCTCAGAGGGCCCTAACTGTGGATAATTTTTCGACTGTGGATAACTGTTAGCAGCTAGCCATAACAAGTGATGACAGGCGACGATAACCTACGGCAGTCGCAAGTCCGGCTTATCCAGTTCCTCGATATTGACATCCTTGAAAGTGATAACGCGCACGTAGCGGACAAACCGAGCCGGGCGATGGACATCCCACACCCACGCATCCGACATCCGCAGCTCGAAATAGACCTCGTTTTCGCTGTTGTGCGGAATCAGCTCCACAGCATTAGCAAGGTAGAACCTGCGCTCCGTCTCAACAACGTACGAAAACTGACTAACGACATCGCGGAACTCCTTGTACAGGGATAGTTCAACGTCGGCCTCGTAGTTTTCTAGATCTTCTGCGCTCACGACCGCGACGGCTCCTTCGAGTGTTTACATGTTGCTCTTTTTGTACATGTTGGTCTATTCGGGGTGCTCAAGATACTCCGCGTGTGCCAAGCGCACATTGCGGTATGACCACCGATGCTCCGGGGTTGCGCCATGGCGTGAAATCGCTTCCATATGCGATGCCGTGCCGTAGCCCTTATGCCCCGCCAGACCATAGTCCGGATACTTCTCCGATAGGTCAACCATAATGCGGTCGCGGGTGACTTTGGCTAAGACACTCGCAGCAGCAATACATCGGCAAGCGGAATCACCACCAATCACGGGCAAATAGGGTGCCGTGAAGCCAGACACTTTGAGTGCGTCGGTAAGCACATAGCCAGGGCGCTTCCCCAAACCGGCTACCGCGCGGCGCATTCCAGTGACATTCGCGTCCTGAATGCCGAATTGGTCGATGTAGGACGCGGGAATCGTCGTCACGCAAAAAGAGGTGGCGAAGCGTTGGATGAGCGGAAAGAGCCGTTCGCGTGCGGCCGGCGTGAGCTTTTTAGAATCGGTGAGCTTATCCAGCTCTGCGATAGGGCGTTCGGGAAGGCAGCAGGCGGCGATGACTATCGGGCCTGCACAGGCGCCACGGCCAGCCTCGTCGACCCCAGCTACAGGCCCAAAGCCACGCTTTGCCAGCGCGACCTCTATCGTGCGCGACTGCTTCAGCCTCCGCAGTTTCGGCGCCGGCGGCGTGAGCAGACTGTGCTGACTAGTTGTGCTGGATGTCCGGATCATCGACGCCACCGATGCGGTTAAACGGCAGGATGATTGCCTGCACCTTGCCGACGACGTTATCCAGCGGCACAGTACCCTGCAGCTCGTCGCCCATGTGATAGCGAGAGTCCGCAGAGTTGGTGCGGTTATCACCCATGACCCACAGATGCCCCTCCGGCACTGTTACCGGCCCGAAGTACGGGCCACCACACTGCTCTGAGCCAAGATTATCCACCACCGGCTTGTCTGCCGGAGTTTTAATGAAATCCTGGTCTGTCATCTTGCCGTCAACCATGATGCCGGGATCTCCTGGGCGACACTGCACAGTCTGCCCACCCGTGGCAATCACACGCTTGACCAACGCATTTTCATCCGGGGCGACAAGGCCAATCCAGGAACCAACCGTCTGCAGCGAGTTCGCCACTGGGTTGGTTGAACGCTGTGACACGTAGTTACTATTCCAGGACTCCGGGCCATTAAAGACGACAACATCGCCGGGCTTGGGATCTGAGAACTGGTAGGAAACCTTATCCACCCAAATGCGGTCACCGGTGCACCCGACACATCCGTTGAGCGTCGGCTGCATCGACTCGGATGGAATCACGTAGACGCGGCCGATAAAGGACTGCACACCGGCACTGATGAGCAGGGCAATCACGATAATGATTGGAATCTCGATGTACCACGGAGTGTGCTTTTCAGGCTCCTCGTCAAGTTTCCGGAAGCCTTTCAAGCCTTCAGTACGGTCTTCTTTTTGGCCGTCAGTCTGTTCGCGAGAATCGTCGTCGGTCATGGGAAAAGACTATACGCGATAGAAAAATCCCCACCGAGCTCAACACTCGATGGGGATTATTTTGCGCCAAAAGACTAGCGGCGCTCCTTGATGCGTGCAGCCTTACCGCGCAGGTTGCGCAGGTAGTACAGCTTCGCACGGCGAACGTCGCCCTTGAAGACAACGCGAATCTCGTCGATGTTCGGGGAGTGCACCGGGAAGGTACGCTCAACAGCGATACCGAAGGATACCTTGCGGACGGTGAAGGTCTCGCGGACGCCGCCGCCCTGACGACGGATAACGACGCCCTTGAAGACCTGAATACGCTCGGTCTTACCCTCGACAATCTTTACGTCGACCTCGACGGTGTCACCAGCGCGGAACTCCGGAATGTCGTCGCGCAGGTATGCTGCATCAACCTTGTCAAGAATGTTCATGGAAACTTATTCCTTTACTTTTTGCATAGACAGAGGACCCTGGCGGCGCTTTCCCACAGAGGGACGCTCGGCCGGTTCATGCCCGAAACAGGTAAAGCTGCCTATAAAGACAACCTGGAAATTATTACACACCCCCTGGTCAGAAACCAAACTCTTCCATGTTCGGCGGGTCTTGCGGGTCTTGTGGGTCCTGGGGGTCTTGCGGTTTAAGAGTATCGGCGTCTTCTCCCCTGCGCGCTTCTTCGACCAGCTTCCGTGATTGCTCTATCAACTCCTGGCGATACTCGTTATATTCTGCCAGTGCCTGCGCCATTCGCAGTCCCCGTTTGTCAAAGGTGTAGCGTCCGTGCCCGGCGAGCGGCCCATCTTCCAGGCTCACCGCCTTTTTGCCCGTGCTTGACGACGTCCACAGTTCCACTCCATCCCGATCACGTGCAACATTCCACAGACCAGCTGTTTTCATGTTGTGGTGCCGGCGGCAGAGGCAGTGGAGGTTCGGCGTTTCCGTTGCCCCGCCCTCCTCTGGGTGCTCTTTGTCGTACGGCTCAATATGGTCAATGTCGCAGAGCTCCGCGGGTACATCACATCCCGGAAAGCGACACGTTCCGTCCCGACCTTTAACGAAGGCCCTCTGACTTTCGGTTGGGGCGTAGCCCTCCGCGGTTTCGTCGGCAAGCATACGAATATGCGTGACCTTATCAATCCACGCCTGCGTAGCTAACTGCGAGATCCAGCCAACGCCGCCAAGCCAGGCGGTGCGGGGACGCTCCTCTGTGGCAGGACAGTATAGGTTGAGTACGATTTTTGCCTCGGCGGTGCCGCGGATGAGGTGTGTCAAAGCTTCGACTCGAGTGCAGCCAGCTGAGCTGGAGATGGACTCGAGGGTGGTTTTGAATTCGAGAGCGCGGGTCTTTTCCAGCTCCATAAAAACTTCCGCGAAGTTGTCGCTCTCTTCAAAACCGATACTCTCTCCTACTATTTCGCGTTCTCCTGCAGGAAGCAGCGGATCGACATCACCCGGAAGGTTTTTGGGGCGAAGCTGAGGTTCAATTTCTTCGATAACCCGTTGCAGGAATTTATGTAGGCTGCGAACTCCCCGGAGTGCCTCGCCATGCTTTCGGGGAATGACAAAGCGGGCAATTTCTTCTTCAACAGCTGCACGCACCTCTGGATCGTGGAGCGGCGCTGTCGCGCGAGCAATGGTGATCAGATGCGCAAAGGGCAAATGAGCTCGAGCTTTAATAAAGGCACCCAGCCGGGGCATACGCGCTAACTGAATGCCGACCTCTACATACTCGAGCGCCTTACCGCGGGAAATACCCAACTCGGGTGCGATTTCAGCAATGTATGCATTCACATCAATCTCAAGCGACTTCGGCGTGCAACCGCAAGCTATACCCAGTTCCAGGCGATTGCGTTGGATACCCGCCACCGCCAACTGGTTCGTGGATGACTCGTGGAAAAACTGCGGCGCTTCAGGCAGCAGAGCCGCTTGGTAAACATCAGACGGTTGTTTGGCCGGACTATCTTTTTCAGACATTGTTCCCCCAAAGCCCCAACCCCGCTCAGTGTCGATAACCAGTGAATACCACTAGCCCAACGCCAAGAAGAGAAGCTCAAGTACTTTGTTCTTGATGCCTCCATTTTAGCACACCCATTCGATTGCGCAACCCCTTTAATAAAACTTTTTCGCTTGTACATTCGAGTGAATTGTTGAGCGTGTTATCAAATGTCACGAGGTGCATCTTCTGGCGAAACTCCGCGCACACTAAGACGGCACGCTACAACCGCTCGCTACAACGTCACGCTGATACAGCACTCCAATAACGACCGCTGCCGACCGTTGCTACAAAGCCCCCCCCCAACTGCTAGATTGTCTCCATGCAGCAGATTCCACGCTTTGACCCCTGGATTGTTCGAGGAACAATCATCGCCCCGTGCGTTCTGGCGATTGCACAGCTTCTGTGGGTAATTGCCATTTCCGACCGACTACCGGAGCAGTTAGCAACGCATTGGAGCGGTAGCGGCACTCCCAACGGTTTCATGCCGCCAGTTCAAAGCACATTGATTATGGCCATCATCGTCATCGCATGTGCACAGATCGGTTGGCTCGGCGCCAAGACCAGTACGCCGCTTGTTGTACGGAAGCCAATTGCAATAACCAACCTCGCCCTCTGCGGCTTCTTAATCGGCATTGAATTCGCGATTATCATCCCGCAGATCGGCACGACGGACCCTACGACCGCCCGAATCGGCTGGATCTATGCAATAGCCGGCGTCATCATCGGCCTAGTAGCGGCCCTGCTCGTGACGCGCCGCCTCAAGGACTACTCCTCGCTTACCGACGCCACGGTCACCGAGCCGACATCGCCACAGTTGCCCCATCGAGAAGGAGCCCCGACTCCCATCGATGTCAGTGTGGCCATCTCTAAGGGGGTCAAGGTCACCCTCGCAGTCTGGTGCGTGGTGTCTGTAGCGCTCGCAGTGTTCCTGCCAAGCCTCGGCATTGTTTTTCTGCTGTGCACGCCGCTATTCCTCATCGCATATGAAACCGGCATGACACTAGACACGGACCCGAAGACAGATTCCATTACCGTTTTTAACGGCTGTGGACCGCTGAAGATGAAACACCCCATTGAGCTTCGAACCATCAAATATGCGAAGCCGGCCACTTATAACTGGGCCGACGGTGGCGGTATTGGGCTTCGACTTGGCAATGATGGCCGCATCACCGTGGCGGCACGGTCAGGCGAGGCAGTCAAGATTGAGACCTCGGGGTCCGATTACACCATCGTCGTACCGGATGGAATGGCTGCGGCTGTCGCGGGTGAGATCAACAGCCGCATCGACGCTATGCGCCAATAGGCTATGCGCTAATAAATCAAGCGCTAACAGATCAGGAGCTAAAAGCCTGCCCTGCGCAGCGCGTCAGCCATGGAACCGCCGCCTCCACCGCGGTTGGCTCCACCGCGCTTCTTATTCTGGGAACCACGCTTTCGGCCGCCTCCACGGCCTTCTCCGCGACCGCCGTCACGCTTTGGCTTGGCATCCGAGGCGTCGTCGTCAAGCCTGAGCGATAGACCGATGCGGTTGCGTTCGACGTCAACGTCGAGAACCTTCACCTTGACCACCTCGCCCGAGCGGACGACCTCGTGCGGGTCGGAGACGAAACCGCGGGCCATGTTGGAGACGTGGACGAGGCCGTCCTGGTGGACTCCGACGTCGACGAAGGCGCCGAAGGCCGCGACGTTGGTGACGGTGCCCTCGAGAATCATGCCGGGCTGAAGATCGGAGACCTTCTCCACGCCTTCCTTGAAGGTGGCGGTGACGAACTCGGGACGCGGATCGCGGCCGGGCTTGTCCAGCTCGGTCAAGATGTCCTGGACGGTGGGCAGGCCGATACCTGCGGACTCGTCGACGAAGTCTGCAGCACGCACCTTGGACAGGACACGGGAGTTGCCGATGAGCTCCTGGACACTAACGCCGGTCGAAGCGGCGATGGCATCGACGACGCGGTAGGACTCCGGGTGCACGGCGGAGGCATCCAGCGGGTTGTTAGCGCCGTGGATGCGAAGGAAGCCGGCGCACTGCTCGAAGGCCTTCGGGCCAAGACGCGGAACCTTCAGCAGCTCCTTGCGGGAGGTGAAAGCGCCGTTTTCGTCTCGGTAAGCGACGATGTTGTCCGCAACAGTCGAGGACACGCCAGCAACGCGACCGAGCAGCGGCGCAGAGGCGGTGTTGACCTCCACGCCGACAGCGTTGACGGCATCCTCGACCACGGCATCGAGAGAGTGCTCGAGCTTGGTCTGGGAAACGTCGTGCTGGTACTGGCCGACACCGATGGACTTCGGATCGATTTTGACGAGCTCAGCAAGCGGGTCCTGCAGGCGGCGGGCAATCGATACGGCACCGCGGAGAGATACATCCATGTCCGGGAACTCAGCTGCTGCCAGGGACGATGCGGAGTAGACGGAAGCACCGGCCTCAGAAACCACCACAGGGGTCGGCTTCTTGCCACCGGCCTGAGCTATCAGGTCAGCGATTTCGCGGGCCAGGGTTTCGGTCTCGCGGGAAGCGGTGCCGTTGCCGATGGCCATGAGCTCCACGCGGTGCGTGGCGCAGAGAGTGGCCAGTTGCTCCTTGGCGCCGGACCAGTCATTGCGCGGCTGGTGCGGGTAGACGATGGCAGTGTCGAGCACCTTGCCAGTGGAGTCGACAACGGCGCACTTAACACCATTGCGGTATCCCGGGTCCAGGCCGAGAGTGGCGCGCTGGCCAGCCGGTGCGGCCAGCAGCAGGTCACGCAGGTTACGGGCGAAGACATCCACGGCTTCGGCCTCGGCGCGCTCCTTCAGTCGAGTGCGGGCATCGAGGGCAGCGGACACCTCCAACTTGGTGCGCCAACCGAAACGAACGGCCTGGTCAATCCACTTGGAGGTACCGCCGTCGGGAAGCTCAAAGGCCTCACGGATCATGTGCTCGTAGGTCTCATCCTCACCCGCATCGATGTTGAGCGTCAGGATGCCCTCGGCCTCACCGCGCAGCACGGCCAACACGCGGTGGCTAGGCATGGTGTCCAGAGGTTCGTTGTGCTCGAAGTAGTCACGGTACTTCGCACCCGCAGTCTCCTTGCCCTCCACCACGGCAGCGGCGGCGGAACCGGAGGACCACACCTGCTCACGGACAGAGCCAACCAAATCAGCATCGGTAGCGAAGCGATCGACCAAGATGGCACGGGCACCGGTCAGAGCGTCCTTCGCATCCTTACCAGCTGCCTCGCCGTACTTAGTGGCCAGAGTCTCGGGGTCCGCGGCTGGGTCGGCCAGCAGCTCCTCCACCAGCGGTTCGTACCCGGCCTCACGTGCAATATCGGCCTTGGTCTTGCGCTTCTTCTTGTACGGCAGGTAGAGATCCTCCAACCGCGCCTTAGTGTCGCAGGCGAGGATGGCGGCCTTCAGGTCGTCGTTAAGCTTTCCCTGCTCTTCGATAGCGGCGAGAATCGTTTGCTTGCGATCTTCTAGTTCGCGCAGGTAGACGACGCGTTCCTCGATGAAACGCAGCTGTGTGTCATCGAGTCCGCCGGTTACTTCCTTGCGATAGCGGGCGATGAAAGGCACGGTGTTGCCTTCGTCGAGAAGCTTGATAGCGGCGGCGACGGCACTTTCGGCAACGTCCGCACCAGTGGCGGCGAGTTCTCGGGCAATTACTGATGAAATCACCCGGGCAACTTTACTATCGTGGAAGTACCAATTGGCGAACGCCCCACAGAAGGCTCGCAGTAATCACCGGAAAAGGAGCCCCATGAAGCAGAAACTCTGTGCCGAATACCTGCGCATCTCCGACGAGGAGGCAGCGCGGTTAGTTGAGGTCGCAGCACCTGCGGCGACCAGCGACGGCGGCACGGCGGGGCTTGTTACCGACGGCGCGGAGAAGATTATCCTGCAGCACTTCGTCGACGTTCCGGACGAAGATGCCCTGGACATCGACACGGACTGGGAGTCCCTGCTGCGCACGTTGACCGGCAATCCCATCGACGGCCAGGCACTCGGCGACCCGCTGGCGGAGGCCATCCTCGGTGCCGACCGCGTCTGCCGCAAGCCGCTGTCCGCAGTCATCCGCGCCGATCGCGTCGGCGACGTGCACCAGACGCTGGCAAGCATCGATCTTGCCGCCCGCATCACGGACAATGGTTCGCTTATCGACGAAGCCACTGCGACACAGCGGTACCGCGAACCCGTGGCCTTCTACGAGGAGACTAAGGCAGCGCGTAGCGCCGTGCTCGTGGCCATCTCCTAAGAACTAGCAGCGCAACTGCTAAGCCGATAACTCCGGCGATGAGGCCGCCGATAACATCGGTGAGCCAGTGCGCCCCGACCCACACGCGCGACAGTGCCACAGCGCCGATAAGCGCGATGATGGCCAGGTCGAGCAGCTTGCGGGCTGTGCGGCGCAATACGGGGATGGCAAGCTGCATCGCGGCCATGCCACTGGAGGTAACCGCTGCCACATGTGCAGAAGGAAACGCCGCATCGTGCAGGTTGACCAGTGAGAACTCCTCTCCCGGTCGGTCGCGGTCCAAAAACCACTTCATGGCATAAGTCACCGCAATTGACGAACCGAATGACGCCGGCAATAGCAACGCCCACGCACGGAAGCGGAACCACAGGAGTGCCGCAGCAACAAGCGTGACCGGCGCGACGTAAATCGGCCGGATAATCTCGCTCAAAGCCAGCATCACACTATCGACGCGGCCATCCCGCGCCCCATGCAGGTCACTGACCCAACCCGCAAACGACTGATCCATACTCCCCGCCAGCTGCGTCTGAGTGAACCACGCCAGCGCCCCAAGGACAGCTAGCCAACCAATGACGTGCCGAGGTCGCGCAATTCGAACACGTGCCACTAGCAGTTCTCCTCGGTTACTTCCCCAATGACTCCCTGGATTATTTCCCGGTCACGGGCGCTGAGGTCGACGTCGGCAAGCAAATCGGGACGACGTTCGGCCGTGCGGATGAGCGATTGGTCGCGCCGCCAACGGTCCACCAGCGCGTGATTGCCGCTGAGGAGAACGTCCGGCACTGTCAGTCCACGCCACTCGCGCGGCTTGGTGTAGGACGGCCCTTCGAGCAGACCGTCAGAGAAAGAGTCCTCCTCGTGGCTTTTGCGATTGCCCAACACACCCGGGATCAACCGCACGACGGACTCCGCAATCACCAGCACCGCCACTTCCCCGCCGATCAGCACATAGTCCCCAATAGAGACCTCACGCACGCGGTAACGATTAGCGGCATCATCAATAACTCGCTGGTCGATGCCCTCGTAGCGCCCGCACGCGAACACAATGTGCTCCTCGTGTGAGAACTCCTGCGCCATCTGCTGCGTAAACGGCTCGCCCGCCGGGGTCGGGACGATCAGCAGGGGCTTCGCTGAATCTTCTTCGCTTAACGACGGCACTTCCGCTGCAGCATAGGAAGATTCCTCGACCAAGCCCAGTTTCTGATCATGGCGGACATTGTCCAAATGTGGCACCGCGGACGTGAGCGACTGCTCCGCTTTCAGCGTCGCCACCTCGTCGAGGGCGGGGCCCCAGACATCCGGCTTCATAACCATGCCGGGGCCACCGCCGTAGGGCGAGTCATCCACGGCTTGATGTACACCTGGCGCCCAGTCGCGCAGGTTGTGCACTCCGACACTCAAAATGCCCTGCTCAATTGCCTTGCCCAGCAGCGCATGACGCAGTGGCTCGAGGTACTCCGGGAAGATTGTGACTACATCGAGACGTAAGCTCACAGCTCCAACAGTCCTTCCGGCGGGGTGATGGTGACAGTAGAATTCTCAAGGTCAACTTCCGGAACGATGTCCTCTACCAGAGGGATGAGTACCTCCCGGGCCCCGTCGTCAAGCGTGACTTCAAGGAGACGATGAGCGGGCGCGCGGACGATAGAAGTGACCTCGCCTATATCGGTGCCGTTATGGACTACGCGCAGGCCTTCAAGTTCAAAGTCATAAAAGTCCTCGTCTTCGAAGACGGGCTCGGCATAAAACTTCATACCCCGATGACGCTCGGCCTCATTGCGGCCCGGAATCTCCTCGAAGCGAATCAGCAAACGCCCCTGGTGCGGGCGTGCCGTTTTCACAGTCAGCTGTTCCTCACGGCCGGCCTGTACACCCAACAGCGTGGCCCCGACTGCGAAACGCCCTTCCGGATCATCCGTTGTCGCATCGACGACGACTTCCCCGCGCACACCGTGGGGCTTGATCACTCGGCCAATAAGCACCATGTCAGCTACCGACACGCGCACACTCCCTCTCTTATAAAGGCTCTGTAAAACACCCCGCGTAAAGCAAAAAGGCGCCACCCAACACTTCGTCTTGAAGTATAAGGTAGCGCCCGGATTAGCTAAGCGGCGTACTCAGCGTCCTTATTACTCGGCGTCCTCGGAAGCCTCGGACTCAGCAGCCTCAGCCTCGGCAGCCTTTGCGGCCTCCTCAGCTTCCTTAGCAGCCTTAGCTGCTTCCTTGGCCTCGCGGCGCTTAGCGGTGATGGCCTCAGCGGACGGGCCATTGTTGGCCTCTTCCAGAGCCTTGTTGAACAGCTCGAGCTTGGTCGGCTTCGGCTCAGCAACCTTCAGAGTGCCCTCTGCACCCTCGAGGCCCTTGAACTTCTGCCAGTCGCCGGTGACCTTCAGCAGAGCCAGAACCGGCTCGGTCGGCTGTGCACCGACGCCCAGCCAGTACTGAACGCGCTCGGAGTCAATCTTGATGATCGACGGCTCTTCCTTCGGCTGGTAGATGCCCAGGTTCTCAATGACCGCACCGTTGCGACGGGTACGAGCATCAGCAACGACAACGCGGTACTGAGCGGTACGAATCTTACCCAGGCGCTGCAGCTTAATCTTGACTGCCATGAGGAGTTCCTCTTTCTTCTATGTCACTGGACAATACTTATGCATCCGAGCTCACGAGTAATTACTAACGAAGTGCCTCGGACCGGTTTTGCCCTTGGGATATTTACACTGCGCGTGACCACCGGGCGGCCGTGGCCGGATCCGATGAATTCGCAGTCGTGCCTCAGCTGAGGATTCTCATTGAGACAACTCGAGGTATGTTACCAGCAGTTTTTGGAAATTAACAAAACTGCGCACTCGAAACGCTGCATACCCACTAATGCTGAACGTCGTTGACAGTGCGGTAACGTAACATTCTATGAAAACCACCGGCACCCAATATAGGTATGACTTGGACGGACTACGGGGCATTTCGATTGCCCTCGTAGTCCTTTTCCACGTTTACGTCGGCCGCGTTTCCGGTGGTGTGGACGTATTCCTCTTGCTCTCCGGGTTTTTCTTCTTCGGCGCGCAGTACCGCAATGCCATCAACCCCAGGCAGTCCATCAATCCGTGGTGGAGTATCTGGCGCACGCTGCGTCGCCTAATCCCGACACTGGTGCTGGTCCTCTTCGCGACAACCCTGTTTGTCATTTACTTCATTCCATCGCTTCGCACCATCGACATTGCCCAGCAACTCCGCGCCAGCCTGCTCTACTACCAAAATTATGAACTGGCACTCCAGGGCTCGGACTACGCTGCCGCAGAGAGCGAAACTTCCCCACTGCAGCACCTGTGGTCAATGTCGGTGCAGGGCCAGTTTTATCTCGGCTCCATTTTGCTCATCTCCCTACTCGCCTGGATGACGCGCTCACCCCAGATTGTCGGCGCGGTTACCTCACCGGTGGAGGCGAAGCGCACCGACGCTACCGGCGGTAAACTCCGCCGAATCCTCACCCCTTTGCTGGCAGTTATCACTCTCGGCTCGCTTGCCTATGCCTTCTATATGCACTCCGAAAACCAGGGCTGGAACTACTACTCCACTGTCAGCCGCCTCTGGGAGCTCTGCCTCGGCGCACTACTCGGACTGATTCTTGTCCGGGGCTCCATCCCCATGCCCAAGCCACTTCGAGTGCTGTTAGCCAGCATCGGCCTCGCACTGGTAGTCTCCACCGGTTTCATCTTCGACGGCGCCGCACAGTTCCCAGGCCCTTGGACCCTATGGCCCCTCGGTGGTGCTGCGCTGATTATTATCGCCGGCCCTGAGGCGGGCTGGATCTCCAAGTTCCTGGCCAGCCGCCCAATGCGCGAAGTAGGCCAGAGCGCCTACGCGCTCTACCTGTGGCACTGGCCTCTTCTCATCCTGGCCATAAACTACCTCAACCGCGATACTCCGGGGCTGAAACTTGGCACCACAGTGATCGTCGTTTCCTTTATTTTGGCCAAACTCACCAACAAGTATGTCGAGCTGCCGCTGGCTCAATCGACTCGCCGACCGACCCGGACTCAGCCCGTCGTTGGCGATGCAATCCACGCAATGAAGCATCGTCGCCCGGCTCGTCGTCTAGCGGCAGTCGGCACTGTTGTCGTCATTGCGTTGGTCGGCATGTCCAGCCTTGTCAACGTGCAACAGGTGCGCGTCGATCGCGCCTCCGCCACCAGCCTAGATCCAGAGGTCTATCCAGGTGCACTCGCGCTTACCGACGGGTACGAGGTCCCCAAGGCAGCCACAAAGCCGAATACCGATTTCATCACGGACCTTTGGCCGGAACCTGCCCTCGATGGCTGCCTTGCGACAGGCGGTGAGGACGTCGGATACTTCCCGCCGAATCGCCGTTGGCGCGATGAGACCCAGCCGTGTGTCTACGGTGATGCAGATGCTAGTGAATCGATTGTCATCGTCGGCGGCTCGCACATGGAACATTGGTTTGCCCCGATTGATGCCTACGGCAAAAACAACGGGTACCGAGTGGTGGTTCTTCTCCGACAAGGCTGTCCAGCGACCTTAGAACCGATCCACGGAGTCGGCGATATCTGCGTGGCCTGGACTTTCGAGGCTCTGCAGAAAATTGACGAGATTCAGCCAGAGATGGTTTTCACCACTGCAACCAGACCCTTGTTCCAGGCGGACCCACCGCAGCCCGGCGACTACACACCGGATGGTTACGTTTCGTTTTTCGCTGCTCTGCAAGAACGCGGAATTGATTTCTTCGCCATCCGCGATAACCCATGGGCGCTACGGGAGGACTTGGACCAATTCTCCCCCAGCGTATGCGAAGAAGCGGAAGAAGACTGCACTATCCACCGCAAAACTGCCCTAAATGCAGAAAATCCCGCTGAGGAGATTCTTGCGAACTTCCCCAACGGGCACAGTCTAGATTTCTCCGACATCTTCTGCGGTCCGACCACCTGCCGTAAAGTTATTGGCAATATCTACGTCTACCGCGACAGCAATCACATCACCGATGAACTAGCGGCCACTTTCAGTCCTGAAATGGACCGCCAGATTCAGAAGGCTCTGCGGGACTAGCTACTTCTAGTCCCCGCTACTTCTTGCCCTGTCCGAAGTCGAGATTGTTGAGGTCAAAGTCCTCCATACCTTCTGGCAGCTGATTACCCATCTGCTTCTGCAGCTTCTGCAGTTCAGCCATGCTAGGCATACCCGGCATGCCCTGCATACCTGGCATTCCAGGCATACCGGGCATTCCGCCACCGCGCATTGCCTTCGGCGGCGTTGGACCACGGTTAGCGCCCTTGCGCTTATTCTTGCCCTTGCCCTTTCGACCACGCTTGGCCTTGCGGTTCGATGGGCGACCACCGCCCATACCAAATCGGCCGGCCATCTGCGCCATCATCTTCCGCGCCTCATTGAAACGCTCGATGAGCTGGTTAACCTCTGAAACGGACACACCGGAACCGTTGGCGATACGACGACGTCGTGAAGCATTCAAAATCTTCGGATTCTCGCGCTCTTCCGGAGTCATACCGCGGATAATCGCCTCGATGCGGTCAAGCTGCTTTTCGTCGACCATTTCCGCGGCCTTGGACATTTCCGCGCCGCCGGGGAGCATCTTGAGGATGTTGCCGATTGGGCCCATCTTGCGGACCATCATCATCTGCTCGAGGAAGTCCTCGAGAGTCAGCTCGCCGGAACCAATCTTCTGGGCGGACTTGGCAGCCTGCTCATGATCGATTTCCTTGGAAGCGACCTCAACCAACGTCTTCAGGTCACCCATGCCCAGGATGCGGCTGGCCATACGGTCTGGGTGGAAGACGTCAAAGTCCTCCAACTTCTCGCCCGTGGAGGCGAACAGAATCGGCTTACCGGTGACCTCACGGATAGACAGTGCAGCGCCACCGCGCGCGTCGCCATCGAGCTTGGTCAGTACAACGCCGGTGAAGTCAACGCCGTCTCGGAAGGCCTTGGCGGTCTCTACCGCATCCTGACCAATCATGGAGTCGATGACAAACAGAACTTCATGCGGGTTGATGGCATCGCGAATGTCGCGAGCCTGCTTCATCAGAACCTCATCGATACCCAGGCGACCTGCGGTATCGATAATCACCACATCGTGGCGATGCTGGCGAGCATAAGCGAGGCCACGGAACGCGGCGTCAACTGGGTTGTCCTCGCTGGTGCCCATTTCATGGGTGGAATCGAGGCTGGTGCCCGGGAACGGTGCGAAGCACGGCACGCCTGCACGCTCAGCGACAATTTCCAGCTGCTGCACCGCACCTGGACGCTGCAGGTCACAGGCGACGAGGACCGGGGTGTGCCCCTGATCCGTGAGGTACCTGGCCAATTTACCGGCCAAGGTGGTCTTACCAGCGCCCTGCAGACCGGCCAGCATGATAACTGTTGGTGGCTGCTTCGACATATTCAGCCGTCGAGTCTCGCCACCGAGGATGTTAATCAGTTCCTCATTGACGACCTCAATAATCTGGTTTGCCGGGTTGACAGTCTGGCTGCCAATAATTTCGTTAGCGCGTTCCTTGATGCGCTTGATGAAGGTACGGACAACCTCGAGGGAGACATCGGCTTCCAGAAGAGCCAGCCGAATCTCGCGGGCGGTGGCGTTAATATCCGCCTCAGTCAGGCGGCCCTTCCCGCCCAGCCCCCGCAGGGCACCCGTCAAACGATCGGAAAGAGACTCAAACAAGTTTCCAGCTCCCCTTTTGCCTTGTTTTTTCTTAACTGTTCTACCGTACCCGCTGGATACTCCATTTGGCACATATCTACAGCTTCGCCTATCGACAACGATTGCAGCCCACCCACCCTAAATGCCCCGATTCGGGTGTAACCAATAGGAAGTAAAAAATAGCAATAGGACGAAGCTCTTTTATTCTCAAGGACGTTAGATTACTGTTCGTTATTTTAACGTGACAATTAAACGAGCCTCCAGATATGAATGTCCTACTGCATAAAGAACGTTTATCCAACCCAGTTACCACCAGCTAGGTAACAGACAGATAACGCCAGTGGCTAGCTTTTGCTAAGGCCACCCTTAGTAAGAACCTCCCCCGGAATGGTGTAAGCCAAATAGCAAACCGGCGGCATTGCAGCAGGTCAAAGCACGCCACTGCGCACCTGATGTTATTCCTATAACTACCTCCAATACCGTTCATAAATCAACCAGTTTATGGTTAATCATGAACCTAGTTAACCGCAGTTGGCCTGGTTTTATTTTCCGCCGTGCACGATGAGGGATGAACGGCGAAATCATATTCATTGGTCTCTGACCGTTTGACTCCTTGAGAGGTTTTCATGAAGAAGTTCACCACGGCTATCGCCGCCGCTGCCTTCTCCGCCAGCATGATTGCAAGCGCAGGCACCGCTACTGCACAGATTCCGGACTCAATGCCGACCGAGTGCCCCGCCGGCCAGCACTTTGAAAACGTCGGAGGCACCTTCCAGTGCGTCGCAGACCAGCCTGAGCAGGATTCCACTGACGGAATTCCGGCCCCAATGCCGGACAAGTGCCCAGACGGGCAGCACTTTGAGAACGTCGGCGGAACCTTCCAGTGCGTCGCGGACCAGGAAGCTCCTAAGCCCGAAACACCGGGCGACAATGAGTCCCAGCCGGGCGACCTGGGAAACCCAGGCATTTCTGATAAGCAGTGCCCGGAGGGCGAGCACTTCGACATGAGCAAGCCAGTCCCAGGCAACCCGAACGTCTTCGGTGTCTGCGTCAAGGACGAGGCGAAGCCGGACACTGACAAACCAGGCACGGACAAGCCGGACACCGAGAAGCCAGGCAAGGACGGCAAGGACGGTAAGCCGGGCAAGGACGGCAAGGACGGTAAGGACGGTAAGCCAGGCAAGGACGGTAAGCCGGGCAAGGACGGCAAGGATGTCAAGGTAAACGTTGACATCAAGATCTCTGCTGAGTGCAAGAACGAAAACAAGTGCACGAAGGAAGAGAAGAAGGCCAAGGAAAAGGCCGAGAAGAAGGCTTCCGAGTCCAAGAAGACGACCTCTTCCGAGAATGTAAAGAAGGTTTCGGACTCCAAGAAGTCTGAGCAGAATACCTCGGAGTCCAAGAAGGCTTCTTCGACTCAGAGCACTGGCCTGGCAGCCACCGGCGTTGACGCCACCACCCTGGGCGGAGCCGCTCTGGTTCTCCTTGTCGGCGGTGTCGCCGCTACCCGCATCGCCCGCAAGAACCGCTAAGAAGCTTGGGGTTCTACCCCGGTAACGAAACATAAAATGCTCCTGATGCCTATTTAGCATCGGGAGCATTTTTGTGCGCCATACCTCCGAAAAGTCATAGCTCCTATAGCCCGAAGCATAAAACCTCACAGGCACCGATTTTTTACCGAACCTCTACGCCCCATCCACCTTTCACCACCCGACACAATCAGGTACCACGCTTCGCTAGCGAAGACAGAAAAGCCCCCTACCGAGTCGACAGTGACTGGTTCTATAAACGCCCTACCCACAACGGGTGTACACACTCAGCGTTGTAAATATAAGTTCCCACTTCCCCTTACTGGGGTTTGGACAAGTCAACAATTTCTCTTTACCCCCCCTTCCCAAACCCATACCACCAAAGACTGTAATTAGTTATTAGAATCAAAAGTGTGAACAGTGTTCCCCCTTAAGTCCTTTGATTGCAGGGCTTTCCTATAGACATTGTGAGGTTTCCAAATGAAGAAGCTCTCTTCGACCATGGTGGCCGCTGCCGCTTCAGCCGGCATGCTCATCGGCGTTGGCGCCGCCACCGCACAGATTCCTGACCCCGCCCCGTCGGAATGCCCCGCCGGTCAACATTTTGAAAATGTTGGCGGTACTTTCCAGTGTGTAGATGACGCTGCAAATCCGGATCCAGGAGGTTCATCTAACGATGGCATCCCACCGGGCGTTGAGGACACCCAGACCTGTCCCGACGGTTCCCCGCGTGACATGAGTAAGATTGACCCGGCAACCGGGGCTTACGGTGCTTGTGGCACTTCAGATGATTCCGGCCCAACTCCGGAGCCTGATGAAGATGCCCCAGAAAATGACGGAATTCCGCCGGGAGTCGACGACACCGCAACGTGCCCCGACGGTTCCCCGCGTGATATGAGCAAGATTGACCCGGCAACCGGAGTCTACGGCTACTGTCCGACCTCCGATGACGAAACTCCGGGCGACGACAAGAACCCAGGCGACGAACAGCCTGGGGACGACGAGAAGCCCGGGGAGGAAAAACCAGGCGACAAGCCCGACAACCCTAAGAATGACGGTAAGAAAACCGGGACCAAGAACACTGGGCTAGCAGTCACTGGTGTTCAGGCGACTGCCCTCGGCGGTGCCGCTCTTGCACTCTTGGTCGGTGGCGTGGCAGCTACCCGCCTCGCACGCAAGAATTCTAAGGATTCCTAGCACAACTCTCCGCTAGATTCCTAGCACCTCAACATTAAAGGCCCCGGAGCCCCGCGTATCCTCTACAGAAATCTACGCGGTGGCTCCGAGGCCTTTATTTTTGCCGGGGGCAACGGGCGACGCTGTACTCACCAATCGATGGAAAATTCACTCATCGATGTTAGTTACTATTTGCGGCCGCCGAGCAGTGCGTCTACGAAGCTCTCCGGCTCAAACGGCGCCAGGTGGTCAGCACCTTCACCAAGGCCAACCAACTTCACCGGCACACCGAGCTCGTTTTGCACCTGGAATACAATGCCGCCCTTCGCGGTACCGTCCAGCTTGGTCAGGGCAACGCCGGTGATGTCTACTACATCCCGGAACGTACGAGCTTGCAGTAGACCATTTTGGCCAACCGTCGCGTCCAAAACCAGGATGACTTCGTCAACCTGAGCCTTCTTCTCCACCACGCGCTTAATCTTGTCCAGTTGGTCCATCAGACCGACCTTGGTGTGCAGGCGGCCGGCGGTGTCGATGAGCACCACATCAGCGCCGGACTCGATACCGTGAGCAACTGCCTCAAATGCAATAGAAGCAGGATCGGCGCCTTCAGCGCCGCGAACGGTCTCCGCGCCAACGCGTCGCCCCCAGGTCTCCAGCTGGTCGGCTGCAGCAGCACGGAAGGTATCCGCTGCGCCGAGAACAACACGGTGGCCACCGGCGACCAGTACACGAGCCAGCTTGCCCGTCGTCGTGGTCTTACCTGTGCCGTTGACACCGACTACCAGAATCACTGCGGGCTTGCCCTCGTGCGGAAGTGCGCGGATGGAGCGGTCCATCTCAGGCTTGCACTCCTCAATCAACACCTCACGCAGCAGGGCGCGCACTTGCTCTTCCGTGCTCACCTTCTGGCTGGCAATACGCTCGCGCAGCTTATCGACGACACGCTGCGTCGCAGCCGCACCGAGGTCAGCCATAACCAGGATGTCTTCAACCTCTTCCCACGCGTCCTCATCAAGGTCACCCGCGCCCAAGATGCCGAGCACAGACTGGCCAATTGCATTCTGCGACCGTGACAGACGACCGCGCAGGCGGCCCAGACGTCCCTCAGCCGGGTCGATGGAGTCAATCTGCTGTTCTGCTTCTGGCTCTGGCGTCGGCTCCGGCGCAGCTTCCGGCTCCGGCTCTGGCGTCGGTTCTGGTTCGGGAGTCGGCTCCGGCTCCAGCTCCGGTTCAGGAGCAGGAACTACCTCTACCTCAGGCTCTGCTTCGGGCTCTGGTTGTGGTTCCGGCTCGGGCTCTGATTCCTCTTCCCCGGCCGTTGGCAAATCGATTGGGATTTCCCGCATTACGCGGTCATAATCCCCCTCCATTTCGGTGGGGTTATCCGGAATAACCAGTCGACCTTCTGGTTTCAGCAGTGAACCGTCCGGCTGATCGGCAGGTATATCAGCCTGCTTTTCCTCTGGCTCCGGGGCCTGCTTTTCAATCGGCTTTTCCGCCGGTTTCGGCATCGGTTTTTCAACCGGCTGCTTCTCGCGGGTATCAGTCCCACCACCGGCCGGAGCGAAGTTAAAACCACTAGTGGCCTGGTAATTTCCAGACTTCTCCTGCTGGGTGAGTTCCTTAGTATCTTCCTTCGCAAAGGAAATGCGCTGGTTCTTCCTGCGGACATAGCCCACAACAAAGAGCAGCGCGATAATAACGACAATCGCGACGACAAGGAGTATCCACTGAGTTGGAGTCATAACTCTCATTATGCAGTATCAACGACTCTTCCTCACTTACTCCGCGCTTACTCCGCTCCTGTCGACGGAGTTGCGGATGCCGGTGACATTCGCTGCGAGATTACTCGAGTCACACCATCGCCCCGCATGGTCACGCCGTAGAGCACATTCGCAACGTCCATTGTTGGCTTCTGGTGCGTAATGACAATCAGCTGACTGGTCGCGCGGAGTTCCTCGAGCAGCGCAATAAGGCGACGCAGGTTAACGTCGTCAAGCGCGGCTTCCACCTCGTCGAGTACGTAAAAGGGACTCGGGCGCGCGCGGAAAATAGCGACGAGCATTGCCAGCGCCGTCAGCGACTTCTCGCCGCCGGAGAGCAACGACAGCCGCTTAACCTTTTTGCCCGGCGGGCGGGCTTCAACCTCGATACCTGTCGTGAGCAGGTTGTCCGGCTCGGTGAGAACCAGTCGTCCGTCGCCGCCCGGGAAAAGCGTTTGAAAGACTGCGGGGAATTCTGCCTCGACATCGTTCCACGCGTCTGTGAAGAGCTGCAGGATCGTGGCATCGACTTCCTCGACAACATCGGTGAGGTCCTGGCGGGCCTTGAGGACATCATCGAGCTGCGTGGATAGGAAAGAGTAGCGCTCCTCCATCGCCTTATACTCCTCCAGCGCCAACGGGTTGACGCGGCCGAGCACACGCAGATCCTTCTCCGCCTGTTTGAGCTGCTTCGTCACGGCTGCGCGGTCGAAGTTCTCATCAGGAGCAAAGTCCGCGAGCAGGTCATCGACAGACAGCCCCAACTGGTCGACGATGCGCTCTGCAGCCTCGGTCACGCGGACCTGCGCCTGCGCACGGGCGATGTCGCCCTGGTGCGCGGAATCCGTTAGCTGTGCCAGCTCACGTTGCGCCGCATTTGCCTCCGTCCGGGCCGCTGATAGTGCCTGCGACACTGTCTTCTTCTGCGCCTCGGCATCGTCGCGATCGGCCTCTGCCCGCGCCAACGACACGTTGACCTTCGCATGCAAATCCTCAGCCAGCTCCGCGACAACTTCTGCCAATTCGCGCTGGGCAACCTTCGCCATCTGCGCCTGCTCATGGCGGGCCTTCGCTACGCGCTCCGATGCAGCCTGGCGACGGAGCCGCTCGGCCTTGCCTCGTACACTCGACAGTCGCTCCTCTGCCGTACGCAGCGACAGACGCGCCTCTGTTTCCATGGCGCGCACAGCCGTCAGCGCCTCCGAGGCACGGTCACGTTCGCTTGTCGACGGTTCCCCCTCCTCGGGGTCACGGTCAACGCGAGCTAAGCGGTCTGCGACCACCGCCAACTCCTTCTGGAGCTTCGTTACTCGGTCCGCGGCTTCGGCTCCGCGCTGCTCAGCGCGTTCGGCATCATGCACCACGCCGGACAGCTGCGCTGTGGCCCGAGTTCGGGCATCCGTGAGGACCTTCATACGACTCTGGTGTTCACGCAGCGCAGCACGGGCGGCCGCCGCGTCCGTGCGGCGGTCCTCTTCTTCGGCCTGTGCACCGGAGAGCACACCACCGAGGTCACTCAAACGCACCTGTGCTTCTGCTAGTTCTTCGCGAGTCTTAGCAATGTCGGCGGCGATTTCCACACCTGATGCAGTGCCACCAGCACCGCCAGCTACCCAACCAGAGCCACGCAGCACACCATCGCGGTCAACAACGCGCAGTCGAGTATCCTGGGTCACCAGCTCACGGGCGACGTGCTCGTCGTCGCAGGCCACGACGTCAACGAGCAGAGAGGTCAACGAACCCGAAAGCTCCGCGGGCACTGTCACATGATCGAGCAGCCAGGATGCCTGTGCGGGCAGAGTGATGTCCAAGCGCCAAGAGTCGGATGCATCCGCAGAATTGATAACAACGGCACTGCCCTTGCCCGTGGCCACAAGCTCGTCGATAAGCGAATCTCCACTGCCCTCGCTGACCAGTGCTTCGGCGGCCGCGCCGAGGGCGGCAGTGAGCGCTTTTTCCCAGCCAGCGTCGACATCGATGACTTCAGAGAGAACGCCGAGTTCGTGTTTTTCACGTAGCCACGCGGTGCCGTCGTTGGCAGCGGCGGTGCGGGCGGTCTCCAGAGCTTCGATGCGGGCGGACAGACCTGAGACACTGCGTTCGAGGTCGCGCTCGTCAGCGCGGAGTTCTGTCAACCGTGTAGAGGCCAGCTCTGCTTCTCGGTTGGCCTGTTCATAAGCACTCTGCAGCTCGGGACCTTCGAATTCGGCCTCGGCTAGTTCCTGCGCGGCGTTTTCCACGGCTTCGGTGGCATCGGCACGGCGTTCGTCGGCCTCATTGGTTTGCTCGGCAAGGCGTGCAGCTTCGGCTTCGGCGGCTTCCAAGCGGGTGCGCAGAGATTCTTCTGCGGAAATGAGACGAACCACGCCTTCGCGACGGTCGGCGATTGCGCGAACGGCCGCGAGGTGCTCCGCTTCGGCTTCACGGAAAGTCTCCTCGGCGTCGAAGAGCGTTTCGCGGATTTCCTCCAGTTTTTCGCGGGCCTCTGCCTCAGCCTCAGCGAGCGTGGCTTCTTCGGTGGCGGCGTCGTCGGCCCTCTGCTCCAGGTAGTCCGGGTCTGGGCCTACCCACGGAGCGACGGAGTGGTCGGCCGCGCGATCGGCGGCGATGCGGGCCGTCGCTTGGATACGCTCACCGAGTGCGGAGAGACGAAACCACAAATCTCGGGCAGCATCGGCAGCTGGAGTGATGTCCTCCAGTTCGGCTTCGAGTTCTGCAGTGCGCTCAGCGGCAATCTCGGCTCGCTCCGTGGCGGCCTCCACCTTTTCCTCAATGAGCTTGGCTTGACCAGCAATGTCATTGAGGCTGTCCTGCAAATCCACGAAGTCCGCGGCAGCCAAACGCAACTTGGCGTCGCGCAGGTCTGCCTGCACAGTCTGGGCGCGAGAGGCGGCCTCAGCCTGACGCTTCAGCGGTTTGAGCTGACGGGAAAGCTCACCTGTCAGATCCTGCAGACGGTCGAGATTGGCCTGCATCGACTGCAGCTTGCGCTGCGCCTTTTCCTTGCGACGGCGGTGTTTGAGCACGCCTGCGGCTTCTTCGATAAACGCACGACGCTCCTCTGGCCGCGATTCCAGAATCTGCGAAAGCCGACCCTGGCCGACGATGATGTGCATCTCGCGGCCAATGCCGGTGTCGCTGAGGAGCTCTTGGACATCCATGAGGCGGACGCGAGAACCGTTGATTTCGTACTCACTTGCGCCGTCGCGGTACATGCGACGCGTGACAGAGACTTCCTTATATTGAATGGGAAGTGCCCCATCGGAATTGTCGATGGTAAGAGTGACCTCCGCGCGCCCCAAAGGCTTTCGCCCGGAGGTTCCCGCGAAGATGACATCTTCCATTTTGCCGCCACGGAGGGTCTTGGCGGAATGCTCACCCATAACCCACGCGAGGGCATCGACGACATTCGACTTACCAGATCCATTCGGGCCGACAACTGCGCAGATGCCGGGCTCGAATTTCATCGTCGTCGCCGAAGCGAAGGATTTAAAGCCCTTCAGAGTCAGCGATTTCAAATACATGGGGCAATATCTTACCCGTAGTTACGGTTTGGAGCTGAATTACCCCAAGCACGCACCCTGTTACACAAGATTGTTTACACAGCGTTGTTTACACCACTGCCTGCTTAGTTGACGCGTAGGCCGACTCACCGTGCTGAGCGACGTCGATACCAGAATGCTCCTGCTCGCCGTGGATACGCCAACCGACGGTTGCCTTCAGGACTCGGGCAATGATGTACGTCAGCACGCCTGAGAACACCGCTGCGACGACAGCAATAATGACCTGGATGGCAAACAACTTCAGGCCGTCGATGCCACCGCCGGTAAGCAGTCCGCGATCATTAGCCAGCAGGCCAACACCAATCGTTCCCCACATAGCTGCAACCAGATGCAGACCAACCACATCCAGGGTGTCATCGAAGTTGAATTTGTACTTCAAGCCCACTCCCCAGCAACCCAGCGCACCGCCGATATAGCCCAGAATGATTGAGGTCACTGGGTTCATATCT
This sequence comes from Corynebacterium sp. HMSC077G07, assembly GCF_001809225.1. NCBI lineage: Bacteria > Bacillati > Actinomycetota > Actinomycetes > Mycobacteriales > Corynebacteriaceae > Corynebacterium > Corynebacterium sp. HMSC077G07. The sequence goes on from NZ_KV796530.1 coordinate 48,642, forward strand.
CCTGCGGCCGGAGTAATAGTCACAAGCCCTGCGATGACACCCGAAGCGGCGCCCAGCGAGGTGGGATGCCCATCACGAATACGCTCGAGTGAAATCCAGCCGAGCATCCCCACGCACGCTGCCACCGTCGTATTCAGCCATGCCAGACCAGCGACACCGTCGGCCGCAAATGCCGAACCGCCGTTGAAGCCGAACCAGCCGAACCACAGCAGTGCAGCACCCAGCATGACGAGTGGCAGATTGTGCGGGCGATGCTGGCTGCCATCGATGGACTTGCGCTTACCGACGATAATCGCCAGCACCAAAGCGGCAGTACCAGCAGCAATGTGCACAACCGTACCGCCAGCGAAGTCAATTGGAGCGATCAATGCTTCACCGTCAGCGGTACCGAACAGCTTTGCCGACAGCCCCTCTGCCGAGTGGCTCAGCAGGCCACCGCCCCAGACCATGAAGGCCATTGGGAAGTACACCAGCGTCGTCCAGAAGCCGACGAAAATCAACCAGGTGGAGAACTTCACGCGTTCGGCCAGCGCCCCAGAGATCAGCGCTACAGAAATCGAGCAGAACGTGAGCTGGAACCCAATGTCGATGATGTTTGGGTAACCGTTCGCACTCGCAATGTAGTTGCCGTCGCCATCCGTGATTGAGTTACGCAGACCGAAGAACTCGAATGGGTTGGCAAAAACACCACCGATCGACTGCGATCCGTAGGACATCGACCAGCCCCACAGCACGTAAATGGCACCGACAACGCCGACAGCACCAAAGCTCATCATCATCATCATGTTGAGCACCGACTTCTGTCGCGACATGCCGCCATAGAACAGCGCGAGCGCCGGTGTCATCAGCAAAACCAACGAAGCCGAAATCAGCATCCACGCTGAGTTTCCAGACTGTGCAATTACTTCTTCAGGCGTCATATGTGCCTCCCCTGCCTGTCAGTAGGTAGTTATTAACTTAATCCACTCGCCTTTCGTATTTACGTATTCTTTTTCCCGGTTGCGTAGGTTTTTAGCGCTCTGAGACCTCTACAACGCACCAATCGACTACCTCAAGACACGAAAAATCCCCCGCCAACTGCGCAAAAACAATGACATAGAGCGAGGGATAGAACGTATTCGAATTTTTCGGATTCCTACACCGACATGGGGGGGGGGAGGAAGGCAGTTGGCACCCGCTTAACGACGGTCAAACGTGCTCAATGCACCCTTCGGTTCCTGCCATAACGGCACCACTGCCGTCACATCGCCCGGAGTATTCGGCCCCTCAAGCCAAGCGAGCAAACTCTCACAGTCTGCCCGTGGCCCTTCAGCAACAACTAACACCCGACCATCCGGGTAGTTCTGGGCGTAACCAACCAACCCCAACTCCAGAGCCGTCGCGCGGGTGTACCAGCGAAAACCAACACCTTGAACACGACCGTGTACCCACGCGGTGAGGCGGACGTCGTTAAGCAACATCGGACTCACGCACTGTCATCGGGTCGGAACCGTCCCAGCACTCAATCTTGTCGTGGCCGCGGACGTTAGGCAGATCATCGCGGTGGAATACCGGATTAAGCCCCTTGGACTTCTGCTCGGAGTAATTCTTTAGTAGGGCGACAGCTACGCCGCCCAGCGGCAGAATGGCGATGATATTGATGGTGGCCATGAGTGCGGAGAAAGTATCTGCAAGCGACCAGACGAGCGGCACGGAACCGACAGCTCCGCCAATCACGCACAGGATGACCAGGACACGCACGGTGTTCAGGACAGCCTTGCTCTTTGACAGGAACGGGATATTCGCCTCGGCGTAGTAGTAGTTACCCACCAGCGAGGAGAACGCGAGGAAGAAGATGATAACCGTGACCGCGTGGATGGCCCACGTACCCACCTGCGCCGACAGCGCAGCCTGAGTTAACGCGGTGCCCTCCGCATCGCCGCCGAAGGTCGGATCGGACAACAGGATGATAACTGCGGTGATAGTACAGACGACCCAGGTGTCGAAGTAGACGCCCATCGTCTGGATGAGGCCCTGTTTGACCGGGTGCGACACCGACGCCGTAGCCGCCGCATTTGGTGTGGAACCCATACCGGCCTCGTTGGAGAACAGACCACGGCGAATACCCTGCATCATGGCGGTACCGACAGCGGCACCAGCGATCTCACGGATACCGAAGGCGTGCTCGAAGATGAGCTTGATCATGCCCGGCACTTCAGTGATATTGAGAGCCAGCACAATCAGACCGAGGATGATGTAGGCCACGGCCATGATCGGTACGACAATTTGCGTCACCGCCGAAATGCGCTGCACACCACCGAAGATGATGACGCCGGCCAAGATTGCCAGCACAATGCCGACGCAGAATTTAAAGATCGGCGTTCCCTGACCAGTCGACTCAGCCACAGCCGCCGTGATTGAGTTGGACTGCACCGCATTGAACACAAAACCGTAGGTCACCGTGATAGCGATGACGAAGAGCGACGCCATCCAGCGCCAGTTCTCTCCCAGCCCCTTGGTGATGTAGTACGCGGGCCCTCCTCGGTAAGAGTCCTTATCCCGCACCTTGTACAGCTGCGCCAGCGTCGACTCCACGAAGCTGGTAGCACCGCCAATCGCAGCGAGCAGCCACATCCAAAACACGGCACCTGGCCCACCCGTAGTGATTGCCACCGCCACACCTGCGACGTTACCGGTACCGACACGCGAGGCAGCAGAGATTGTGAAGGCCTTAAAGGCCGAGATGCCCTTGACCCCCTCGGAGATGTCAGACGGCTTTTCGGTAATTGCCTTGAACATCTCCGGGATGTACCGGAGCTGCACCACAATGGTCCGCCAGCAGAAGTACAGGCCTGCACCGCTGAGTAGCAGAATCATGAACAGCCAGTACTTGTCATTCCAGGCGTTGACCCAATCGGTCGCTTGTTCCATGAAGCTCATAAGGAAATTCTAGCGCTGACAGGTGGGACACAGATAACTCGATCTATTCCCAAATGGCAGACGGACAATTGCGCGCCCACACCTCGAGCACGGCTCCCCCGCTTGGCCATAGGCGTTCAAGCTCCGCTCGAAATAGCCACTTTCGCCGTTGACATGCACATATAACGCATCGAAGCTCGTGCCACCCGCCGCTAGCGCCCGCTGAAGTACCGCTTGCCCCTCGCGCAAAAGTTTCGCTAAACGACGGACCGAAAGGTCACACGCCGGCACGCGCCCATCGACCTTCGCTGCCCAAAGCATTTCGTCGGCATAGATGTTACCGATACCCGACACAATGTTCTGGTTGAGCAATACGGCCTTAATCGGCGAACGCGACTTCATCATGCGGTGTGCAAGTGCAACCACATCGACAGTTGGCTCCAATAGATCGGGCGCGATCTTGGCTGCGGGTTCCGGAACAAAGCGACCGTGGGATTCGACCATTTCACAGGCCCAGACCCAACCAAAGGTGCGCTGATCGTTGAAGTTGATAAGGTGCCGAGCGCCGTCCGGCAGGGCTATGTCAAATGCGGCCCTGGTGTGGCGTCCGGGCAGCGTATCGGGCGTGTACGGAGCTTCCACACGCAATTGGCCGCTCATACCCAGGTGGATGGCAATTGCGGAGTCGTCGTCAAGCGTGAGCCACATGAACTTGCCGCGGCGATCCGTAGCGATAACCGTGCGCCCGCGCGTGCGACCGATAAACTCTGCGGCACCACCGGGTTGGCGCCGCACGGCACGAGCGTTGTAGACGAAAGTGTCCTCGATGCGGCCACCGACGACGTAAGCGTCGAGACCGCGGCGTACGGACTCGACTTCAGGAAGCTCGGGCATTATGCCAGTGCAGTATGCGCCTGATGCGCGGCGTGCATCTCGGCTTCCTTCTTCGTGGCGCCGGTACCGCTGCCCTTAACCACGCCGTCAACCAGCACGTCAACGTAGAAAGTTAGGTCATGGTCGGGGCCGGTGGTGCGCACGGTGTACTCAGCAGCCGGTAGTTGCTTGGCTGCCAGGCGCTCCTGCAACAGCGTCTTCCAGTCACGACCGCGAGACTCCGTCGGGGCATCGTCAATCATCTGGTTAAACAGGCGAAGAACGGTCTCGCGGGCAACCTCAAAGCCATGCTGCAGGTAAATGGCACCCAGCAGCGCCTCGGTGGTGTCAGCGAGAATTGAGTGCTTATCCGCACCACCGGTGGCCTTCTCACCGCGACCGAGGAGAATGTGCTCCCCCAATCCGATACTGCGGGCCAGGTCAGCCAGCGCGTACATGTTCACGACACCTGCGCGCATCTTGGAAATATCCTGCTCAGCGCGGTCCGGGAAGCGACGGTAGAGTTCTTCAGCAACGCACATGCCCAGCACGGCGTCGCCCAGGAACTCTAGCCGCTCGTTATTGGTCAGCATGCCATTTTCATTCGCGAAACTGCGGTGGGTCAAAGCGAGCTTCAGGGACTCCTCTGATAGCTCAACACCGAGTTTTTCCAGCAGCGGGGCGTGATCGACGGCCTCGAAAGCCGCCTTTCTAGCCGCCTCACCGGTTAGCCGACGCTTGCGGCTCATCCGTTATATCTCCTTTAAAGTCTTCGTCTAAGTCGTCGTCGATTACTTCTCGTCGCCGAGCGAGCCAAACTTTTCCGCCAGGCCAGCCCAACGCGGATCAATGCGCTCCTCTTCACCCGAGATGCCGTCTGGCTCCGGCACTTCTGAGTCCGACTCAGCACAGCTGGAATCGAAATCCAGACAGGTCGGATTGAAGGGCAGATTCAAGCCCGCCTCATCGATGACGGCTTGAGTGATATCCACCGTATTGTCGACGATCTGGCCAACTTCGTCCTCAAGGTCTTCTTCCTCGGCATCGTCGCCTGTGATGAAGTCCTCGTTGTTGGAAAAGACAGCCGAAATGTGGAAGCTGAGCTCCGGATTCAGCGGGGCTAGGCAGCGGACACACTCGCCGGTGGCCTTGGCAGTCACAGTCGCGTCAACCATGACACCACTGCCGAGGTTCGTGACAATGCCGTCAACGACAACCTCCTCGCCAGCGGCGATGCCAATCATCTCGACACCAACGCGGACGGGGCTATCGCCTACCTTGCGGAACTGCTCGGGCATGCCGCCCTGCAGACATGTCGAAACGTCCAGAACAAATGGGGATGAGTCAGTCATGATAGACCTCAGTCTACCCCGAAGATGCGCTAACGCTCGTACCGGCGGCGTTCCTGCCCCTCGGAGAAGGAAGACGGCGCGCTCTGTGCCCCTGCACCACCGCCGACGGCACCGGCCCCCGAACGCAGTACCGAGCGATTGCGACCGACATTACGCAGGGTCTCCTGGAGAGTCTGTTCAAACTCGGCGAGCTTGGAATCAACGTAGCGGTCACACTCTTCACGGAGGCGAGAGGAATCCGCGTGTGCGTCGGAAAGCAGACGATTCGCCTCGTCGTTGGCTTCGCGGACGACCGTTGACTCAGCGACCAGGCGAGCCTGCTCCTCGCGGCCTTCCGCAACGGAACGCTCGTAGGATTCGTTACCAGCGTGAATCAGGCGATCGGACTCGGCAGAAGCACGATCCACAATGCTGTCGTACTCGTGCTGAGCATCCTCGCGGAGGCGACGGGCGTCGTCCTCAGCGGCCGCGACGGTGCCAGCTGCGTGGGCATTGGCATCCTCGACGGTGTGGTTAGCGCGGGCCTCGGCCTCGTCGACAATGCGATGGGCTTCTTCATCCGCAGTCGAAATGGTGTTGTTCGCCCGGGCTTCAGCATCGTTGATAATCTCATCCCGCTGGTCCAAGACATCCTGCGCGTCATCGAGCTCAGCCGGGAAAGCATCCCTCAGCTCATCGAGCAACTCGAGAACACGCTGACGCGGAACCATACAATTGGCCGACAGTGGCACGCCGTGTGCCTCTTCTAGGATCTGGACCAGTTCATCAAGAGATTCGAAGACGCGAAACATGACTTACATGCTACTTCAGTCGGCGCTGCAGGGCGTGCAAGACAGGCTCAGGAACTAGCCCTTCCACCGAACCGCCGTAGCGAACAACTTCCTTCATCAGTGTCGACGACACATGACCGTACTTCGGATCAGCTTCCACAAAGAGAGTCTCAATGCCCGTCATGCGCCGATTCATCTGCGCCATGGGAGCCTCGTACTCGTAGTCCGCCGCCGAGCGCAGCCCCTTGACCAGGCAGGAGATGCCCTGCGCGGAGGTGTAGTCAACCAACAGCTTCGACCAGGAGTCCACCTGCACATTGTCCAAGTGCTGCGTGCACTGCCGAATGAGGTCCATGCGCTCTTCGACATTGAACATGCCCTGCTTATTCGGGTTGTGGGTAACCAGCACGGTCACCTGATCGAATTGGCGCGCGGCACGCTCAATCACATCGAGGTGACCAGAGGTCATGGGATCGTAGGAACCGGGGCAGCATGCGTGAGTCATAGAGGTCAAACCACCTTTGGCCGTCGTAAAGCGTAAAGAAGAACGTTAAGCGTTGTAGATAGCGGTGTCGAAGCGCGCCAAACCGTGAATGCGACGCTTCAGCTTCTGCTGGAGCTGTTCGTAGCCCTCGGGCCACTGCGTCTCCTCGTCATCGCGGTGACGCTCCACAGTCACGACCGCGCCCGGCGCGAGGAAGCTACGCAGCGCCTCGAGCATCTCTGTAACGGCCTCCCCCACCAACTCATAGGGCGGATCCGCGATGACGCGGTCAAAAGGCTCGCCCGGCGCGCCCGCAAGGTACGACGACACTTTCATCGGAGACAGGGCCACATCGGGATGCCCCACGGTGCGAATGTTCTTTTCAATAGCGGCAATGGCGTTCGGATCGTTTTCCACCAACACGACGGAACGCGCGCCGCGAGAAGCCGCTTCCAAACCGAGCGCACCCGAGCCAGCAAACAGGTCGAGAACGCGAGTTCCCTCTAGCCCAAAGCGTGTGGACCAGGAGGAAAAGATGGCTTCCTTCGCGCGGTCACTAGTTGGCCGAGTGGTCTCTCCCTTAGGCGCGACTAGCCTACGACCGCGTGCCTCACCTGCAATAATGCGGGTCATCTACTTCCCTTCGTGCGATGTGTTCTCGTTGCCGTTGTGCTGTGCCGTGGCGCTGTGAGTTGCTGGCGTGATTCTTGCCAGCAGCTGACCGCCTTCGACATCCACAAATTGATCTGCCGCCACCTCCGCGACCGTGCCCGGGCAGGGCGCTAAAACCGGCGCTTCTAGCTTGACGGCCTCCACGACCGCAATAACCTGACCGGTCGTCACCGAGTCTTTCTCGGCGACCTCCCAGCGGACTACTCCTGCAAAAGGTGCACAGACATCTACCATGCCCAACAGTCTACTTTGGTCTTACTAGGAGCGGTCCAAGTAGTTCGACTGCTCTTCATCGATATCGGAGATAAGCTCTCCCACAAGCCTCTCATCAACATCGAGAAGAGCCATGGCATCATGTCGGGTGCGCTCGATGATTTCGCCGTCGGTGGTGAGGTCCACCAGGCCGAGGCCGGTTGCCAGTCCCGATTGGTCATCGCCGAGCAGATCGCCGAAACTACGCGTGGCCAGGTCCAGCTCCGCCAGTTGAATGCCGTCGGTGGTGGCGGCAATGCGGTCCAGCCGGGTGCGCTCCGGTGTCTGCGAATGCGTGTGTGTACATAGGAAGCACAGGCCACCACGGTCACCACGGCCGACACGACCGCGCAGCTGGTGAATCTGCGAGATACCGTAGCTCTCGGCGCGGCGAATCATCATGATCGTGGCCTCTGGTACATCCACGCCGACTTCGATAACTGTGGTGGACACCAGCACATCCAGCTGTCCTGTGGCAAAGGCCTGCATCACGCGGTCTTTGTCCTCCGGTGCCATATTGCCGTGCAACTGACTGATACGTACACCGGGCAGTTTTTTCCTCGCTCGGTCGAACACCGCCTCCACGGACTCGTCGAGGAACTGTTCCTCATCGCGGGTAATGCGGGGACAGACAATGAAGGCGCGGTTGCCCTTGGCCACTTCTTCCCCAATGCGCTCCCAGGTTCGTGCCTCCCAGCGGGGTTTCTCCAGCGTCGGTACGACAAAGGATTGGATTTCCTGACGTCCCCGTGGCAATTCCGTCAACTGCGAAACTGCGAGGTCGCCAAAAATGGTCATCGCTACCGTGCGCGGAATCGGGGTTGCCGACATCACCAACAGATGCGGTGTCATTCCACCCCGTCCCCTGCTTCGCAGCTGATCGCGCTGGCGCACACCAAAGCGGTGCTGCTCATCGACGACCACCAGCCCGAGATCGAAGAACTCCACGCCCTCACTGAGCAGGGCATGCGTGCCGACGACAATGTCAGCCTCCCCGTTGACTGCCTCCAACAGGGTTGCCCGGCGCTCCTTCGTCGACATCGATCCCGTCAACAGTCGTACAGTCACTGCTACTCCGGCTTGCTCCAGCATCGCTGTCAGCGATCGGTAGTGCTGTTGGGCCAGGACTTCCGTCGGCGCCAGCATCGCGCACTGCCTGCTGGAATCGACTGCTTGCAGCATTCCCAGTAGGGCCACCACGGTCTTACCCGAGCCGACTTCACCTGCTAGCAGGCGGTTCATCGGGTTAGACCTCGCTATATCCTGCGCGATATCGGCTGCGACCGCGACCTGACCGTCGGTAAGCGAAAACGGCAACCCCCGGCGTAGCTCGTCGCGAAGTCCCCCGGCGACTTCCATGCAGGCCGGAGCGGTGAGACTCGCTTGAGTACGCTTGCGTGCACCAACGGCGAGCTGGAGCTCAAGCGCTTCGTCGTACTTCAGTCGGGCAAGCGCGATGTCGGGGCCCGCGATGGAGGGAAAGTGTGCGCCACGCAGTGCGGAGTCGAAATCGGTAAGTCCCTCCGGCGTGGCGGGCAATGGGTCTGGCTGCAGCGGTAACCATTCGAGGATGCGCTGCATGTACAGAGCCAGGTGAATACCCGCTACTCCTTTACGGCCACGGTAAATGGGCAGATAGGGGCGCGTGAGCAGCCGCTGCATCTCCGCAATCCCCTTGGCTGTCTTCGTCAGTGTGGCCAGCTTGCCAGTGGCTGCGCCTACCGAACCATCGGCTTTAAGCACCATGCAATCAACATTTTTCAGCTGTAGCTCATTGCGGAACTCGCTGAGCGTGCCAACAATGAGTAGACGCACACCGGGGTGCAGCATATTGCGCAGCCATTCGGCACCGAAAATCGCGGCCGGAAGAATGCGCACGCCGTCGCTGACATAGATTTTCAGTGGCTTGCGTCGGTCGGCGAAGGCGGGCGCTGGCGAAATGCTGTGCACCTCCACGACTGTGGTGATGGTGTCGCCAATGTCGGAAAATGACACATCTAAGCTCTTACCCTGCGCCACGTAGCGCTTCGGGAAATTCGTCAGCGCATCCGAGACGGTCTCCATACCAAAAGCCGTATGCAGCTTCTTTGCAGTCTTTGGCCCCACCACGATATTCAGGGGCGTGCGCGCATAATCCGAGCCGAGCCATCCGAGCATCGCGCTACTCGATTCCTACCTGCACCAGCTCATCGATGCCGGTCGCATCATAGGCTACGACCTCCACAGGCTTGTCCAGCCGCGCCCGCACTTGCGCTATGTCCACGCCCTCAGCTCCGCGCCCGAGCAGCAGAGTCACTAGTTCCCCGCCGCCAGCCAACAGGTCTGAGATGGTCTCTGTGAGCGCGTCAGTCAGGGGCTTATCGACGTCCGCAGCGACTACAGCCGTTCGCGTGCCATTGGCAGCCTCTCCCATCGCATACGCAGCAACCGCCAGCGGCAGCTCAGCCGAATGCACGGCCAAGGCAGCAAGGCCAGCCGGAATGGAGTCTGTGGACACTACCGCGAGAGTCGGATTAGCCGCAGCAGCAGCGAATTCGATATCCGCCAATTCCTGGTCGCTGACCAGCCCATTTGGCAGCAGGATAACCTCGTCCGCGCCCCTCATGGCAGTCAGTGCCTTGGTGACCACATTGTCAGCGAACTCCTGGTCGGCGATGGCTGCGCGATCTGTGGGAGTGGATGTGGGAGTCGGAGCGGGGGTCGGGCTGATAGCAATCGCCCCAGAGGAGGTGATGAGATCATTCAGCGGACCATCCGGCACTACCGCAATGAGGATGCGAGTGGAGTCAGGTGTTGTCTCCGGCTCATCGAGCACCTCGATACGGATGCGTTCCGGACGACCGAAGTCAAGTGCTGCCTCGATAACCGCGCCCGGCTCCACTGTGTGGATATGCACCATGTACTGCGCGGTCTCCGCATTACCAGCATCACCTGCGATGATGAGCGAATTGCCCAGCGGGTTCAACCGCTCTCGCAGCGCTTCCACCGCCTGGGTATCCGCCAAGGAAATCAGGTACATGACCTCCATCTCAACGGTGGCTACGTGTGGCGCGTCGACATGCAAATCGACCGGTGCGGCTGCGCGGCCGCTGACTTCGTCGGCAAGCGCGTCGAGCAGAATGACCAACCCCGCGCCGCCGGCGTCGACCACGCCCGCCTGCTGCAGTGCCGGGAGCTGGCTGGGGGTTTTCGCCAGCGCATCGCGAGCGGCATCCGCGATCGTGTCGGCGAGCTCCTCAATCGAGTCGCCCTCAAATTCCTCCGCGGCAATCGCGGCGTGCCGCAGGACTGTCAGAATCGTGCCCTCCACCGGATTGGCAATCGCTTGGGAAACATGTTGCACAGCTAGCTTTAGCGAGTGTTGTACCGACTCAACGCCAATGCCACTACCGGAGGCAGCCTCAGCCACCGCGCGAAAAACCTGCGAGAGCACAGTGCCCGAATTACCGCGGGCGCCGCGCACTGCACCGGCAGCTAGGGCCGCGGTGACTGCGCGAACATCGGAAGCGTCAGCCTTTTGCGCTTCCTCATAGGCCGAACTCAACGTCGCGAGCATATTCGACCCGGTATCGGAATCCGGTACTGGGAAGACATTGAGACTGTTGATCTCATCGCGGCGGGATTGAAGCGCGTCAATCCCCCGGGCAACCCAGCCGACAATGGCGGCAGAACCAATCTGCAAAGACATGAATTCCTATTCTAGCGTCCAGTCGATAGGGGTAGCTCCCTGACGAATCAGCGACTCATTGGCCCGGCTGAACGGACGCGACCCGAAGAACCCACGGGATGCCGACAGCGGTGACGGGTGCGGCGAACAGATGCAGTCCACGCCGGGGAGCCAACGCTGCAAACTCTGCGCGTTGCGTCCCCACAGAATGGCCACGAGAGGCTGATCACGGGCGACCAATGCTTTGATGGCATGCTCCGTAATTGCCTCCCAGCCCTTACCGCGGTGCGAGGCAGCAGCACCCGGGCGCACGGTCAGTACACGGTTGAACAGGGCCACGCCCTGCCTACTCCACGGAGTGAGGTCACCGTTGGAGGGAGTCGGGAGCCCCAGGTCGGAGGAGTACTCCTTAAAAATATTCGCCAACGACCGCGGTACCGGCTTCACATCCGGCTGGACCGAGAAGCTAAGCCCCATCGCATGCCCCGGGGTCGGGTACGGGTCCTGACCGATAATGAGCACCTTGACCTCATCGAATGGATAAGTAAAGGCGCGCAGCACATCGGTGCCCGCGGGCAGGTAACCGTAGCCGGCCGCGTTCTCCTCGCGCAGGAACTGCCCCATCCGGTGGATGTCATCGGCCACTGGCTCCAGCGCCTTCTGCCACCCTTCTTCGACCGGCAACGGATCCATGTCATGCAGCCTTTCTTCTCAAAACCTCTTCGAACTCTTAAAAGGAAACCCAACCGGCATCGCGGGCAGGAGGTTTGCCGTCGATAAGCACCGAATCGAACTTTTCCTTCGACACCGTACCGATAGCGCGGAACCCCGTCGGAGGCTCCCCCGGCGTCGAACCGATCAGTGTATGGTCCTCCCCTCCGGTGAGCACCCACTCCCACGGGTCGATGCCCAGGTATTCACCAGCGGCAATCTGCAACTCATCGGGCGCAATAGCACTGCTGTCAACTTCCAAAGTAACCCTGGAGGCCTGCGCAATAGCGCGGAGATCCACCACCAGTCCATCGGAATTGTCCGTCAGTGAACGCACACCTGTGGCTCGCGCCGTGGCACCCCTGCGATATTCAAATTCGGGCGTACAGTGTGCTGCCACCAGCTGCGCAAACTCACTCGGAACCTTTGCCGGGCTTCCGCAGTGCTGCAGCAGCGCAAGGCCCGCAGCAGAGTAGCCGATGCGTCCCGACGCAATCACCGTATCCCCCGCGCGTGCCGCTGAGCGCAGCAGCGGCCGCCCAAGCCCACCGAGTTCGCCCATCGCACTGATGGAAATCACCAGAGAATCTCCGCTGACCATGTCACCACCGACGAGCTCCGCCGGACATTGCTTGCCTTCCTGCCACAACCCCTCGGCGATACCGGTGACCACACTCACCGGAGTATGCAACGGTGCTGAGATGGCGAAAAGCATGGCCGTTGGACGCGCACCCATCGATTCGATATCGGCGAAGTTCTGTACTGCGGCCTTAGCTCCAACTTGCTGAGGTGTCGACCAGTCCAGGCGGAAATGGCGCCCTTCCACCAACATGTCGGTGGAAGTGACAAAACGGGCGTTGGGGGTTGTCTGTGTCAAGACGGCGGCATCGTCGCCATTGCGTGCCGACGGGGCGATAGCCCGGATGGCCTCAATGACCCCAAACTCGCCAATATCGCCAATGGTCAATTCAGTCACAGTGTCGAGTCACATTCCTAATAGTCGATGGTTAACCGTTAATAGCGGAACCCGTCTCGGTATTGCCCCCAACCAATTGGAGTTGGTACCGGACAACGTAGAATCAGGCCCATGGTAGACGCACCCCCATCGGGAGAAACAGTTCAGTCCAAGGGTAGCCGGACACGCGCGGGCATCGCACTCGCTATCGCCATTATCTCTATCCTCGGCATCATTTTTGCCGCAAAGATTTACCAGGATAATCAGGCGACAAAGCCAGTCGCGATTTCCAACCCGGAGCTCCCCGCCAATGACTCGCCCGAGTGTGCGGAACTGCTCGACCGACTGCCAGATCGCGCCGCAGGTCTGGTTCGCGCCGACATTGCAGAGCCAGCTCCAGAAGGTGCCGCTGTGTACCGAAACTTGGAACAAGACCGCATCACGCTGCGCTGTGGCGCGAACGTACCTAGCCAGTACAACGAACTGGCTAAGACCGAAGAGGTCAAGGGCATTTCGTGGCTGCGTGTTGTCGACAGTACCGACGAGTCTTTGGCGACTTGGTTCACCGTCGGGCGCGAACCGGTTGTTGCAATTACCGCCGAAGGAAATGCAGAGGCGGAGGATGCCCTGAGTGACCTCGCCGAGGCGCTGCGCCCGGACTCCGCGTACAAGAACAAGCCGGAGCGCGGCGGCGTCCCACTGGTAGAACTGGCAGCTCCGGAAGCTGATAGGCGCTGCAGCGGCTTGGAGGCTGCCCTCCCCCGCGAGCTTGGCAACCGTCACCGTCTGAGCACAGAGGAAATGCCGGCTGACATGCCGAAGGACATGGTCATTTGGGGCGGCACCCCAGCCGATCCGGTGGTGCTGCGCTGTGGTGTCGACGAGCCGGCTGGCTATAGCACCACCACGCAGCAGCTGACGCAGGTTGGCGACATTGTCTGGTTCAACGAACCAACGCTTTCCTCCGGTACCTCCGCCACCTGGTACGCCATGGGCCGGGAGCGCTTCGTCGCCGTTGAAATGCCGATGTCGGAGGCCAGCTCACTGATGCCGGTGCTCTCCTCGGTCATCGCGGACAACCTGGAGAACATCTCGCCGAGCGAAGAAAAGTAAGAACCAACTTCTATCGACGAGCTACTAGCGCCCGCTCAATCAGGGCGCTGAGCAGCTCCTCGTAGGCAACACCGGAAGCCGCAAACATCTGCGGGTACATCGAAATCGGGGTAAAGCCCGGCATGGTGTTGACCTCATTGATAATCGGGCCATTATCCGTGACAAAGAAGTCCACGCGAGTCAGCCCATCAGAGCCCAGTGCCCTGAACGCCCGACGAGCATCCGTGTCCAGTGCCTTCAAAACATCCTCCGGCAGCTCAGCCGGGATCTGCGCCGAGACGACATCATCCAAGTACTTGGTCTCAAAACCGTAGAAGCCCTCGTCAGAGTCCTCCGTGCCACGCAGCAACGACGGAACTGATACCTGCAGGCTGCCGTCAGCGCGCTGCAGCACACCAATCTCCACTTCGGCGCCGTCTACACCGGCCTCTACAATGACCTTCCAGTCGTGCTCTCGGGCCAGCTCTACCGCCGCATCCAGATTCGCCCAATCATCGACGCGGGAGATACCAATCGACGATCCACCACGGGCAGGTTTAACGAACACCGGCAGGCCAAGGGTCTCCTTGTCCTCGTCGGAAAGCGACTCGCCGACATGCAAAACAACCTGCTTGCCAATAGGAAGCCCCGCTGCCTGCAAGAGATTCTTCGTGCGTTCCTTATCCATTCCCGCAGCGGAAGCGAGCACGCCCGGGCCGACATAAGCAATGCCGGAAAGCTCAAAGAGCCCCTGAATCGTGCCGTCCTCGCCGTGCGGACCGTGGAGGACCGGGAAGATAACGTCGACGGTGTCGAAAACCTCGCCGGCGCGATCACCGGTGACGAAGCGGAATTCACCGCGGCGTGACGGCGAGGTGCTCAGCGCAACCTCCTCGCCCGGGATGACCTCAGGCATCGTACGCCCCTGCGTGCGCAGCGTATCCGTCTCACGCGTGCCGACGGTCCAGACACCATCCTTGGTAATACCAATGGGAACCACTCGGAAGCGGTCTTCATCCAGGTGATCCATAATTGCGCCGGCCGAGACACAGGAAACACTGTGTTCAGGGCTTGCGCCGCCGTAGATGACGGCGACGGAAATGCGATCTGCAGACGAGCTATTCGACGAAGTCATGGTGACTAAGTTTAGCCCCGACCTCGTTTAAGTGGTTACTCCGACTTGCGGCTGCGCCCCATCAGCTTGCGAATTGTCTCATCGACCTTCGCGCCTTCGTGGCAGACGGCGTAAACGGCCTCAGTAATTGGCATTTCCACGCCATTGCGACGAGCGAGGTCACGGACCGAGATTGAAGAAATCACACCCTCAGCCACCTGACCGCGCGTAGCGTGCTGCGCCTGCTCCATCGTGTCACCGCGACCGAGACGGTCACCGAAGGTGCGGTTACGCGACAGCGGCGAGGAACAAGTGGCCACCAAGTCACCGAGGCCCGCCAATCCCGCGAAAGTCTTATCTTCTGCACCAACCGCGTCGCCCAGACGCGTGGTTTCCGCCAAGCCACGGGTGATAATGGTTGCCAGCGTGTTCTCACCCAATCCTTGACCAGCGGCCATACCGCAGGCCAACGCAATGACGTTCTTGCAGGCACCGCCGATTTCGCAGCCGATCACATCGGTGTTGGTGTACGGGCGGAAGTAATTAGTGGCAACTGCCGCCTGAATCATCTTGGCGTTGTTCTCATCGGCGCAAGCAATCACCGTTGCCGCTGGCTGCTCCATCGCAACCTCGCGGGCAAGGTTCGGGCCGGACAGCACCGCAATACGCTCTGCTGGCAGGTCTGTGACCTCCGCAATGACCTCACTCATGCGCAGATGTGTCTCGCGCTCCACACCCTTAGCAAGGCTGAGCAGAATCGTCTCCGGCCCGATGAAGTCCTTCCAGACCTTGAGGTTGTCACGCAAAGTCTGCGAGGGCACGCCCAGCACCACCACATCCGCGCCCTTCAGCGCGGCCTCTGCATCCGAGGTGGCTTCGATGTTGCGCGGCAGCCCCAGACCAGGCAGGTAGTCGTGGTTTTCGCGGCTGATCTCAATACGCTGTGCCTGCTCCGCACGTCGCGACCACAGCCGTACAGGATTGCCCGCATCAGCAAAAACCTTGGCGAGCGTCGTGCCCCACGAGCCCGCACCCATCACTGAAACCTGCACCATCGCCGCGACCTTCCTCCGTTAGTCTCTAATCTCCAACAAGTCTAGCGAGACGTTCTCACACTGCGATACTAAACTAGGTCGGCGACAAAGGATTGAAAGGGAATTCACGATGATGCACGAAGAGGACAAGGACCTCAAGGGCGATACCTCCGTGACCGGTCGCCTGCGCCAGATTCCAACGAAGCCAGGTCAGGATGTCACCAAGCCGACCTTCGCGGCCGGCGCGGTTCTATGGCGCGGCGATGTCCACAACCCTGAAATCTGCGTGATTCACCGTCCCTCCTACGACGACTGGTCGCTGCCGAAAGGCAAGCTCGACGCCGGCGAGAACCTCATTGCCACCGCCGTCCGCGAAATCTGGGAAGAGACCGGCTACCGCGTCCGTCTGGGCAAGCTCGTCGGCAACGTCTCTTACCCTGTCGCCGGACGCACGAAGCTGGTCTGGTACTGGACCGCTGAGGTTCTAGACGGCGAATTCGAACAGAACTCCGAGGTCAACGAGCTTCGTTGGGTCTCCTGGGACGAAGCCGAGGAGCTGCTGTCCTACGACCTCGACCGCGACGTGCTGGTCAAGGCCCGCAAGCGCATGAACAAGGAACCGGACACCCGTCTCATTCTGGTTCGCCATGGGCGTGCGCACCGTCGCACCAACTGGAACGGCAATGATGCACTGCGGCCACTGGATAAGAAGGGACGTCGTCAAGCGGAACTGCTCGTCTCTGCCCTGGAAGGCTTCCGCCCCGAGCGGGTCTACTCCGCCGAGCCCGTGCGTTGCCAGGACACCGTCGCGCCACTCGCCGCAGAGCTGGGCATGCAGGTCACAGTCGACGAACGGCTTGGCGACGAGCACTGGATTGCCAACCAGGTGGAGTCCAAGAAGGCCTTCGAGGACATTGTCGCGCTCGGCGGAGTCAGCGTGATCTGCTCTCAGGGCATCACCATCCCAGACCTACTTGCCGCCTGGTCCGCTGAGGGCACCCTGCCATTCGACGAGGAAATCCTGTGCAAGAAGGGCTCTGCCTGGGTGCTGGGCTTCAACGACGGTGTGATGACCACGGCTGATTACTACGCCTCGGCGCTGCCGGTGAAGTAGCCCCTACAACCTCGGATCCATCGGCTCTGACTCCAGCGCCAACACGCCGAAGACAGGGACGTGGATTCGATGCAGAGGCTCGCCCGCCGCTAGACGTTCCAGCGACTCAATGCCGAGGGCATACTCGCGCAGCGCCGATGACTGCTTGTGCTGCAGATTTCGCCGCTTCAACTGCTCTTGACGCTGCGGGTGCAGGTAGTCATGCCCATAAATCATGCGCAGATACTCCCGCCCCCGCACCTTCATACCGGGCTGCACCTGGCGGTCCACTGCCGCGTTTTCCATTGGCTTGACGACGGCCCCCTCCCCGCCCGACTCTGTCAGCTGCAACCACCACTGCGATGCGGCCTCTACCTGTTCCGGGTCACTGGGGTCGAGGACGAAGCAGCGCGTCTGCTGGTAGATCTCACTGTCAGCTGCTACCAGCTGGTTCGCGATATCCAAGTGCCATGAGTGCGGCTTGTGGTGCCAGGTGGCATCCTCACTTGCCAGCACTTGGAAGGGTGCGAACTGAATCTTGTTGTCGCTGTCGACATAGCGGTTGTAAGCAGCGCGGAACTTCTCGAGTTCGTCCAGAGTCTGTTCTGGAGCGGGACCGCCGACCTCTACTCCCCTATCGGTTGCCGCCTGCAGAGCGACCGCGAGCTGTCTGGCAGCACCAATACCGGCGGCAGCGGTGGGTGCATAGATGTCGTCGATAAGCCCTTGTGCCTTGAGATTCCAAGGCAACATTTCACCGTCGAGCAGGACCCAGTCGCCGAATTGATCGAAAAGCCCGGCGCGCTCTGCGGCCTTGGTCATTTCGTCGAGTGCTGGATTCTTACCTTCGAAGAAGGCGCGTCCGGTACGGGTATATGCGTAGGTGCTAGCACCGAAACGGGTCTTTGCCCCTGGCCGGATCAGGCAGAGCACAGCTCGGGAACCCATGTGCTTCTCCTGACAAATGACCTGGTCAGTGTGCGCTGCGTAGTAGCGGAATGCCTCCTCCGGGTGTTCCAGGAATCCCTCTCGCTGCGAGGTCGGCGCCGGTGACATTGTCGGTGGCAGGTACGGAATTTTCTCCGGCGCGAGCGTAAAACGACTAATTGTTTCCAGCGCTGCAGCCGCGCGGTCACTATCAATGCGGATGCGGCCATGGCGCCCAGTCTGGATACCATCGACATCCAACACGTCAGTGATGCGCAGCTCGGACTCCGTGCGATTGGTGGTCTTGCGGGATGGGGCCTCCCACCAGGTGTGCTTTGCATCAACCTGCACAGTCTCTAGCTCGGGATAGCGCAGCGCAGAGAGCTTGCCGCCAAACACGCAACCAGTGTCGATGCACATGGTGTTATTGACCCAGCGCAGACGGTCCGCTTCCATGTGGCCATAGACCACACGGGCGGAACCGCGGTAGTCCGCTGCCCAATCCAAACGTTCTGGCAGGCCATTTTCATCACGCTTGCCAGTAGTCGCACCGTAGAGCGCGAACTCGCGGACCTTGCCGGAGGCCCTGCCATGGAGGTGCTCAGGCAGTCCCGCGTGGGCTACGACCAGGGCGCCGTCATCCAGCACATAGTGCACCGGCAAGTGGTCGATGAAGTCGCGGACGTCCTTCCGGAATTCCTCACTTTCGTCGGCGAGCTGAGTGAGCGTTTCGGCCAGCCCGTGGCCCGTGGTGACGTTGTGGCCGTCGAGGGCGCGCACCAACTTAGAGTCGTGGTTTCCGGGCACGCAGAGAGCATTGCCGTCCGAGACCATCCCCATGACCAGCTTCAAGACGGCTGGGCTATTGGGGCCGCGGTCAACGAGGTCACCAACGAAAATGGCCTTGCGGCCATCTGGGTGATGAGCATTGCTGCCATCCGCCGAGAGCTCGTAGCCGAGCTTCTCCAGCAGTGCGGTCAGCTCGTCGAAGCAACCGTGGACATCGCCGATGATGTCGAAAGGGCCGTGGAGATCGCTGCGATCGACCTTCAGCGGCACACGTTCAATGGTGACGTTGTCGATTTCCTCCGCGGAATTCAAGATGAAAACGTTGTGAATCTTCTCGCGCTTCAGGTGCTTGAGCCCTCGGCGCAGGTC
Source organism: Corynebacterium sp. HMSC077G07 (assembly GCF_001809225.1). Taxonomy (NCBI): domain Bacteria; kingdom Bacillati; phylum Actinomycetota; class Actinomycetes; order Mycobacteriales; family Corynebacteriaceae; genus Corynebacterium; species Corynebacterium sp. HMSC077G07. The sequence continues at coordinate 67,694 of NZ_KV796530.1, forward strand.
ACGGTGCTGGCGCTCCAACACCTCTACTCCGAAGTTGCGGTCAGTGCGCTGCCTGTGCCGCTCCTTCACCTCCGCCAACGGAAGATTCAAAACGATAGCAGCACTGAGCGCATGGTGTCTGCGCGCCAGCTTCACGAGCCGGGCGCGGTCCTGCGGTTTCACATTCGTCGCATCGACCACGGTGAGTAAGCCTGCTTCCAGCCGCTTGCCGACGATCGTCTCCAGCAGCTCAAAAGCAGGCGCCGTCGCCGCCTGGTTATTCGGATCGTTGGAAACAATGCCGCGACAAGTATCCGAGGATACGACTTCAAACGGGCCGAAGTGTCGTGCCGCAAAGGTAGACTTTCCAGCACCGGAGACACCGACCAGCATGACCAAGCTGAGGTTAGGAAGTGAGATGGTACTCATAGTTAGCTCTCCTCTGCTGCGGTGAAGTCGTAGGAAAAGACCGCCATTTGTGTTGGTTGGCCGTAAGTTTCGTGCACGTCCCCAATACCGTCGAAGTCCACCAGATAACCGAACTTCTCGGCCACGCCCCTGGCCCACTGACGAAATTCCGCGCGGCTGAACTCGAAACGGTGATCGAGGTGCCGGAACTGTCCAGGCTCTAGGTTTGGGTAGCAAGCGTTGTAGTCACTATTTGGGGTGGTGACGATGACATACTGCGGGCGTGCGAGCCCAAAGACGTTGTTCTCCAACGCGGGCAGCCGGTCGGCATCAATGTGCTCGATGACCTCCATCAGGATTGCCACGTCCATGTTCGCAATGCGCTCATCGACATAGGTGACCGAGGATTGGAAAAGCTCAACCCGCGCGGCTTGGCGCTCCGGCATGCGATCTAGGTTCAGCGCCTTGTGCGCCTTACGAAGCTCCCCCACAGAAACATCGGTACCAACGATCTGCGCGATTCGCGGATTCTCCAGCATCGGCCCCAGTAGCACGCCGGAACCGCAGCCGATGTCGACTACACTGCGCGGGCGCAGGCTAAGTACTTCACGCAGTACTCGCTCTTGGCGCTGTCGATTAAGTGGCTTGGCTGGCTGGTCACCGCGGGGCAGTTCGATTGCAGCGGCTTCCCCAGCAAGCTTCACGACAGCCTCGTTGACCAGGCCTTCTTGATCCGCAAGATAGCGCCCCAGGATTCTCTCCCGCTGTGGGTGCTCCGGTAGCCAGTCCCGCGCACGCGCGGCGAGCTTGTCGATTTCCCGGTCATCGACCCAATAGTGTTTCCCACCGTCGAGGACGGGCAGCAGAATATACAGGTGATTGAGCAAATCGCGGACGGTTGCCCTACCCGAAAGCGTTATCGTCGGTGAGAACTTCTGGCCGGCAATATTGTTCGAAAAATCGCAGGCGACGTTCCACCCCAGCGGTTCGAACAGAGCCCGGATTTCTTCCTCGGTGCCGGGTACCGCGGCGACTGTCGCGGTGAGGTCGCTCGGGGTTTCGTCGTAAGGCGAGGGCTTTTCCATGACCATCGCCGTGGAGAAGACGGACTTCAGCGCCACTGTCATAAGCGATGACGCGGCCCATTGCCGGTCATTGATGTAGCCGGTCAGATTGAACGTATCAGCGCGGTACTGCTTGAGTTTCAGCAGCTCATCACGGTCAATATCAACCCAAAGGGCTGCCGTGCATTCGGCATCGGTAGCCGTGGAGAAAAAGACTCTGGCAACACCGAACTTTAACTCGGACTCATGCACGCGATCGGGATGCTTTCGCAAAATAAATCCCAAATCGCGTGCCGATTCAGCAGGCGAAGATTCACCGAGCCGAGAGTGTTTAGTGATTGCCAGATACATACGGCAAGTCTAACGCCTACCGCGGATTGGACTAGAGCATTTTTTGACCTACAGCGTCTTAGGCTTGTGGGCCGGACGACTCTCCTCGTAGGCCACAATGTCCGCTTCGTTGCGCAGGGTCAGGGAGACGTCGTCAAGCCCTTCCATCAGACGCCAGCGGGTGTAGTCGTCGACCTCGAACGGGAAGACCTGCTCACCGGCCTCGACGGTGCGGGTCTCCAGGTTGACGGTGAGCTCCATGCCCGGGTTAGCTTCCAGCAGCTTCCACAGCAGCTCGACATCGGACTGCTGCATCTGTGCGGCGAGCAGCCCCGCCTTGCCGGCATTGCCACGGAAGATATCGGCGAAGCGGGAGGAGATGACGACGCGGAAACCGTAGTCCATCAGGGCCCACACGGCGTGCTCGCGGGAAGAACCGGTACCGAAGTCCGGCCCTGCTACGAGGACGGAGCCCTTTGCGTATTCCGGACGGTTGAGCACGAAGTCGGACTCGTTGTTGCGCCAGTTGCTGAACAGGCCATCCTCGAATCCGGTGCGGGTGACGCGCTTTAGGTAGACGGCCGGGATGATCTGGTCGGTGTCGACGTTGGATCGCTGCAGGGGAACGCCGACGCCGGTGTGAGTATCAAACTTTTCCATGGTGAAAGGTCCTTAGAAGTTCTGCTTGGGTCTGTTGTACAAAGATCGGCGGTTAGAGTCAGTTAGAGATCAGCCGGTGCTGCGAAGTGACCGGCGACGGCAGTGGCTGCGGCGACAGCCGGGCTGACCAGGTGGGTACGACCACCCTTGCCCTGACGGCCCTCGAAGTTGCGGTTGGAGGTCGAAGCGCAACGCTGGCCCGGGGTCAGCTGATCCGGGTTCATGCCCAGGCACATGGAGCAGCCCGGCATACGCCATTCGGCGCCTGCCTCTTCGAAGATCTTGCCCAGTCCCTCTTCCTCAGCCTGCGCACGGACCTTTGCGGAGCCCGGCACGATGAGCATCTGGACGCCGTCGGCAACCTTGCGGTCCTTCAGCACGTCGGCGACGGCGCGCATGTCCTCGATGCGGCCGTTGGTGCAGGAACCTACGAAGACCACGTCGACCTTGACGTCGCGCATCGGGGTGCCCGGCTTCAGATCCATGTACTCCAGTGCGCGTTCGGCCGCGATGCGGTCGGAGTCCTCAGCGATGAACTCCGGATCTGGCACGGTCTCCCCCAGCGGCACGCCCTGGCCAGGGTTAGTACCCCAGGTAACGAATGGGGTCAGCGCGGAACCGTCGATTTCGACGACCTTGTCGAACTTCGCGTCCTCGTCAGTAACCAGGGACTTCCAGTATTCGACTGCCTCGTCCCACTGCTCGCCCTGCGGCGCGTGCGGGCGGTCCTTCAGGTATTCGAAGGTGGTCTCGTCCGGAGCAATCATGCCGGCACGGGCACCGGCTTCGATGGACATGTTGCAAATGGTCATGCGGGCTTCCATCGACAGCTTCTCGATGGCCTCGCCGCGGTACTCAATAACGTGGCCCTGACCACCGCCGGTGCCAATCTTGGCGATAATCGCCAGAATCAAATCCTTGGCGGTAACACCATCCTGCAGTTCGCCGGTGACGTTGACCGCCATGGTCTTGAAAGGCTTCAGCGGCAGGGTCTGGGTAGCCAGAACGTGCTCAACCTCCGAGGTACCGATACCGAAGGCCATAGCACCGAAAGCACCGTGGGTTGCGGTATGCGAGTCACCACAGACGACGGTGGTGCCCGGCTGAGTCAGGCCCAGCTGTGGGCCGACGACGTGCACGATACCCTGTTCGCGGTCGCCCATCGGATGCAGGCGGATACCGAACTCCTCGGCGTTCTTGCGCAGTGTGGCAATCTGGGTACGAGAGGTCGGTTCCTCAATCAGATTGATTTTGCCGCCGGCGACAGTAGTCGGAACGTTGTGGTCCTCGGTTGCGATGGTCAAATCCGGGCGGCGCACCTTGCGCCCTGCCAGACGGAGGCCATCAAAAGCCTGTGGCGAGGTAACCTCGTGGACGAGGTGCAGATCGATATAAATCAAATCTGGTTCGCCGTTGTCGCCTTGCTTGACTACGTGGTCACGCCAGACTTTCTCGGCCAGAGTCTTCGGGCTGGTGTCCGTGGTGCGCATAGTGGGTGAGCCGCCTTCCGGATATATCTCTTTTATCTCAAGGAATGAGATGTTAATATCATGGCATGGGACAGATTAGCACATCCGAGACGCCAGCTCTAAGTGGCATTAAGGTTCTCGACCGTTCGGTACTCATTCTCAAGTCTGTTGCAGAAACTCCACGCACCCTCGCCGAGCTCTGTGACGACACCGGCCTGCCCCGCGCCACCGCCCATCGGCTGGCCACGGCGTTGGAAGTACACCGCCTTGTCACCCGCACTCCGGACGGCCGCTGGACGACGGGCCCCGGCCTCACCGAGATCACGCCTGTCACAACCGACCTGCTTGCCGACGCCGCAGCGCACATCCTGCCGAAGCTAGTAGAGGTAACCGGAGAGTCCGTGCAGCTCTACCGTCTCACCGGCGATACCCGCACCTGTATTGCCTCCATGGAGCCCGCCACCGGACTGCGCAACACCGTGCCAGTTGGCTCTCGCATGCCGCTAACCGCCGGCTCCGCCGCACGTGTTCTCCTGGCCTTTGGCCCGGCCAACCTCGCTGAGCGAATGCTTCCCGACGCCGACTTCAACCAACAGGACCTCGACGACTGCCGACGTCTCGGCTGGTCCGAGTCCATGGGTGAGCGCGACCCCGCACTTGCCTCCGTCTCCGCCCCGGTTTTCGACAGCAACCAGCGCATGATTGCAGTCCTATCCGTCTCCGGCCCCGTGGAGCGCATGACTCCGTCGCCCTACGAATGCTGGGGCGCAAAGGTTCTCGGCGCCGCTGAAGAGATGAGCTCCCGACTGTAATGCCCGCTTACCGTCACCTTGTCCTTCTTCTGTCCATGTTCGCGGCGGTCGGTTCGTCCGTCGTTCACATGGGTGTGCCTTTTCTCATCCCATCCCTACAGGAAAACGGCTTAAGCCTCTCCGCCGCCGGCCTCGTCGCAGCAATGCCGGCGGCCGGTATTGTCTTCACGCTCATCGCCTGGGGCTGGTTTGTCGACCGCTATGGCGAACGCGCAGCTCTGTTCGCCGGCCTGACCTCTACTGCCTTAACGACGGGGCTTGCGGCGCTAGCTTCGTCGTCAAGCCCGGCTCTGCTCGGGGCCACGCTCTTTCTCGCCGGGTGTGCGGCGGCGAGCGTGAATTCGGCATCCGGCCGCGTGGTGTCGGGCTGGTACCCACCGCATCAGCGCGGCACTGCGATGGGCATTCGCCAAATGGCTCAGCCCCTCGGCGCTGCACTATCAGCGGTAACCCTGCACCCTCTCGCGCAGAATTACAGCATCGGAGTCGCACTCGCGATGCCCGCAATCCTGTGCGCCGTGCTGGCGTTGCTTGTACTGATAGGCGTGAAGAATCCCCCTCGCCCTGATGCCTCGAACCCCACCGTCACGGCCAGCCCCTACCGGGACGGCAAGTACCTCGTGCGCATCCACATCGCCTCGGCGCTGCTGTCCTGGCCGCAGTCGATGATGGGTGCCTACATTCTGGTGTGGTTGCTGTCTGTGGGGTACTCCGATGGCACGGCGGGCACAATTGTGATGGTCTCGCAGCTGCTCGGTGCCGGATCGCGAGCACTGATGGGTGTGGTCTCTGACCGAGTGCGATCTCGCATCCGCCCCTACCGCTGGGTCTCGGGTGCGACCTTTGTTTTGGCTGTCGCAATGATGATTGCCAGCTGGGCTGATTGGCGCACGCTTGGAACTTTGCTGGTCTGCGCACTGGCCGTTGCTGTGGTCAGCCCGAATGGACTCGCCTTCACCGCAGTTGCTGAATACGCAGGCCCCTTCTGGTCCGGACGCGCTATGGGTACGCAGAACACGTTCCAGAACATTATCTACGCTGCAACGCCTCCGGTTTCGGGTGCGATTGTGGCCGCTGCGGGCTTCCCCGCGCTGTTTGCCGTCACGGCTCTGTTCCCCGCCGCCGCGCTGGGTATTGCGCCACGAGAAGACCAGAACCGCAACGGGCGGGTGCGGGTCGAGCTTGACTAGCTAGCTCCGCGCCCACCAAACAAATCGAGCCACGCACGCGCACCAGTGCACAGCCAGCAAACACAGCAGCCCAGCGCTGGCCACGTATAGCCACTGCACGCCGGTAATGTCACCCAGGCTGTGCGTACCAAGACTCAGAGTGCCCACGGGGAAGGTTGCACCCCACCAACCAGGGCTGTATCCGGCCCAACTGATTACGGCGCGGGTGAATCGTCGTAAAGCGATGGCGGCGAGGAAGACACCGACAATGAGCACAGCGGTGCCGTAAGCGACAGCGGAGGTTCGGTTGAAAAGCAGCTGCGCAGCGGCCGTGGACTGACCGACCAGCCCGAGCGGAATCCAGGCAGTACCGGCGATGGAATCGGGGATGCGCATGGCGCCAGAGAACAGCGCGACGTAGCAGCGTACGAAAACCGGCAGAACCGTAATCAGCGCCATCCAAAAGAGTATTTGTGCGCAGACGTGATAGAACGTGCCGTAGTCAACGCTCAGCTGTGCGCCACTTGTCGCCGCCACCATCGGGGCGACTAGCGCGAGGCCCCACTGAAAAGTTGGTTCGCCTTCGAATCCTCGCAGTTGGCGAAGGCTGACGTAGATTGCCAGCGGCGCACCGATCCACCAGGACATCAGCTGCCACGATGAGTTACTAGCTAGCGCAGTCGCAGCACTACCGAGAGCCATGATGCCCATCGAGAGCATGCCCCACGGCGCCATCAGCTTCGAGTGGAAAGGCGGGTTTCGAAGGCGCAGCCAACCGACCACTATGAAACCGAGAATGCCACCTGCCACGACGAGAAGCAGTTCCGGAACCACCGGCACATCATGAATGTGCGTAAGCGTGGCGAAGATGGAGGTGCCCATCAGCGATCCTGCCCACGCAGGCCCGGCGGGCGCAAGCACATCACTGCAAGGAGAGTTGGTCATGCCCATACCGTATTTGTTCTTGCTGCAGTCACCGCTATCACGAAACTCTGTGAGGGGTACCATTGACGCATGTACCCCTCCGCTGTGGCCGAACTCGAAGCACTTTTCACCGTCGCCCGTGCGGGGTCGATCTCGAAGGCCGCGCGTGAGCTAGGCATCAATCAGCAGACCATGTCCGCACGCATCGCGCGGGCGGAAAAAGCGCTGGGAATCACCGTCTTCGAACGCTCCCCCTACGGCGTATCTCCCACGGAAAACGGGCAAGTGCTTATCGACGCACTCCCAGACCTCCTCGCCGCCTGCCACAGGTTTTCGGGCATTGCCGCCAGCTTGCGTTCCGACGATGTTCCCCGCCACCTCACCCTTGCGGTGTCCAATACTGTCGCTGAGCTCTACTACCCCGGCTGGGCCGCAGAGTTCCACCGGCAACATCCCGCAGTCAAACTGTCAATGGTGCAGGCAAACTCCCGTGAGGTGCGGCAACTAGTGGCCAACAGTGCGGTGGACTTCGGCCTGGTAGAGGGCGAGGCTGGTCGACACGACCTCGAAGAACGGATCATCGGCACCGATGAGCTGGTCCTCGCTGTGCCGACGGGGCATCCGTGGACTGAGCGGGCCGAGATATTCATCGAGGAACTGCGCACTACCCCGCTGGTTATTCGCGAACCCGGTTCCGGCAGTAGAAAGGTCGTGGAAGATACACTGGGGAATCTCGCCGAACCCGCGGGAGAATTTGGTTCCCTTTCGGCACAGCGTGCTGGCATGATTGCGCTGGCAGCGCCAACAATCATCGCCCGCGGCGCAATTCGCGATCAGGTAACGCTCGGGCGCATCGTCATCGTCCCCACCCGCACCCGTTTTACTCGCAATCTCAGCGTAGTTATGCGTCGCGGCAGTGAAGCTAGTGGGGACATTTCGGAATTTATCCGCATTGCAAGTCCTATACTTAGCAAGCATGAGCAATCCCAATGATGAACTCTTTTCCTCCGACCGCTACGATGCCGGTATCCAAATCCGCCGCGAGGTAATGGGCGACGAATTCGTCGATGCCGCCCTCTCCCGCAATGCTGGCTCCGACGGAGAGACCCTGCAGAAGCACATCACCGCCACAGTCTGGGGCTCCGTCTGGAGCCGTGAAGGACTGGCCAAGCGTGATCGCTCCCTGCTCAACATTGGAATGCTCGTCGCTCTGCGCGCCACCGAGGAACTGCGCGGCCACATCAAGGGTGCCCTCGCCAACGGCCTGACCCGCACCGAGATCACCGAAGCCATCGTCCACGCTTCCGGTTACTGCGGCGCACCGGCCGCACTGTCCGCGATGAAGGTCGCGCAGGAAGTGCTCGTTGCTGAGCTCGGCCCGCTTGACGACGACGATCAGTAGGCAGCCCATGGGCTCTCAGGCTCTGGTCTCCGCGTTAGTACATCAGTGATGCGGCGCAGCAGCCACGACAGTGGCAGGGCGATGGCAGTGGTGACAATTGCCACTGCCAACATCGAACCCTGGAAGGTCTGATAACCCATCAAGCTCATTACCCAGTCCATGACCAACACGTGAACGAGGAAGAACTCGTAAGAGACTTCTCCCAACCAAATCATGGCTGGATGACGAAGCCACCTTACCTCCGTACCCAGCGCAATCGGAGCCACGAATGCGCCGGCAGACAGACCATACAGCGTGGTCTTCCACAACGCCTGGTCGACATCATCCGGCACCAAGGTTGCTGGCCCCACGTGAGTGGTTGTGGATAGGAAAAACAGGACTAGCGCTATCAGCCAGCTGGCCGCCAAATTGACGCGCCAGCCAACTTTTCGCCCGTAAGCCAGCAGCATTCCGATGGCGAACCAGTCGAAATACGCCATCGGCCACAGCCGTGCCACTACCGGCAGCAGCCCTTCCTGATGCGACAGCACAGTCCAGACCGGGCCAATAAGGCCAAAACCAATAATGATGGCCAACGTTGGACCAGGCCGCAGCCGCCCCTTTGTGATCGTCCAGATGCCAAGCCCCACCAGCGGCAATACCAAGTAGAAGCCGACTTCCACCACCATCGACCACATCTGGCGCAAGCCCGGGTGAATCCAGCCGAATTGGAGCGTCTGGGTAAACGACATCGTGCGCAACCAGCCCTGTAGCCCTCCACCAGATGGTGGTGGCTCGTCTGCAGTGTGAATCAGAAAGGCCGCAGTGACCACAATCCAGTAGGCCGGCAGGACTCTCTTCGCACGGCTGGTGAAATACTTCCGCAAGTCCGGTCGGTTCGCGGGGACGTCGTCAGGCGAACCGAGCCAGCGCCCTGTGAGCAGAACCGCACTGAGCACGAAGAAGATGGTGACGCCAATTTCGAATCGACCGTTGAGGCGCCCCCACCAATCGCCGGTGTAATTGCCCGTCCAAAACGCGGCATGCGTGAGCAGGACGCCGAACGCGCCGATGGCTCGGATGCTGGTCAGCTCCGGAACGTAGGTGGACTTGGCCGAATTCATGCCAATATTTTAGGAGCGCAAAGTACTTCCCCGTGTTATTTCGGCAAAAGTGGAATCTACATAATTTCTTCTACATATTCTCGACGGTGCTCAAAATGTACTGAGCAGATTCACGCAACCGCTCCAGCTCCCAGCTGTTTAGCTGTGGCGGCATACGGCGAATGATTCCACCTCGGCCAATCACCGCAGGCATCGACAGCGAGACATCCGGCAACCCGTATTCACCATCCAAGCGTGTACACACCGGGTGGACGCTGTTTTGATCCAGCATCACCGCACGGGTAATTTCCAAAGCGGAGCGTGCAACACCGGCATTAGTCCAGCCCTTGGCATTGAGAACATCGTAAGCTGCCCCGACCACGGCATCTTGAATTTCTTGCGGTGAAGGCAGCGGCGTGCCATGCCATTTTTCCAGTTCTGCCCACCTCACACCTTGAACATTGAGTGTGGACAAAATTGGGACAGCCGTAAGCCCGTGCTCACCCATCATGTAGCCAGTGACTGACTTCGGGTCGATGCCGAGCTGCTTGGCCACCACCCAGCGCAGTCGAGCCGAGTCCAGCATGGTGCCGGTACCAAAGAGCTTTTCCGCGGGGTAGTCGAACTCGGTATGTGCCAAGTGCACCACCGCATCGAGTGGATTAGTAATAAAGAGGACGATCGCATCGCGCGTATGCTTCACGATTCCCGGCATGACATCGCGAACCACCTCCCCGCTGAGCTTGGCCAATCCGGCACGGTCCGGACGGGAATCCGGGTCGTCCGGGTCCGGGAGAATGGACGCACCAGCAGCGACGATAATCATATCTGCGTCAGCACAATCGCTGTAGTCGCCAGCATGCACATTGACATAGTCCGTGCCGGGAACACCAGTGGACTGGGATTGGTCCAGAGCCTCGCCATGCGCGACGCCTGGTGCTGCGTCAATAGTGGCAATCTCAGCGAACAGCCCGGATTCCATGGCATATGTCAGAACATACGAACCGACGTGACCGAGACCAATACAAACGAGTTTTGAATGTTTCATAGTTTCGATACTAGGACTGTGGAAATCCAGTGCCGCGGTGGAGGGGTGAGCAGCAAGACAAGAGCCTCCACTCGATTACGAGTGAAGGCTCTTGTCTCTATATATCTTTGTACCCCGTACGGGATTTGAACCCGTGTTACCGCCGTGAGAGGGCGGCGTCCTAGGCCGCTAGACGAACGGGGCTTAGAACTTTCATCCGCGCGCTGCGGACTTGTTAAACAATACACTAGACGTGGATAGTAACTGCAAATCACCAGGTCAAAGCACTAAATTCCAAGTGTTTCCGCATTTTCTGCCAATGCGTTTTTAAGCTCCGCTTCATCCATTCTTCGCAAAGTCGCAACTTCGGCGACAGTGTCCCGCAACGCGGCGATGACCTCGGCAGAGACCGCCTCCGCCGCATCACCGCTTCCGGGCTCGCGCGGAAGGTCAGTTTCCAGCAAAAGCCTATCGACGGGCACCTGCGACACATAGGCCCGTCCGCGTTTGGTCCGCAACATGAGCGGATTGACGGAGATGTAGCCACCGGCTCGGATAAGCCTGGTCAGCTCATCGTTGGTGCCACCGAAACGGTGAAAGATGGGCACGAGATTCTGACCGAGCCCTACCCCTTTGCCGGAGTCCAAGCGTGGTTCCAGCAGATCAAGCACCGTATCGGCGCTGCGGACTGTGTGAATGGACAGGATATGCGGCTGGCTCGAAGCTTGGACAGCATCGAGGATGCCGGTGAGGACATGGATTTGAGTCTCGGCGGGAACGTCGTCAAGCCTGCGGGGCGCGAAGTCCAAGCCAATCTCACCGACGAAACGGGTGTGTGGAAGGGCCTCGCGAAATATCTCAAGCTCGCGCTCGTAGTTGCCGTCGATATACCACGGGTGATAGCCGACTGCGGCCATGGGGAGATTTTCGCGCTCTAGCTCGACAAATCCGGAGGGGCGGACTGTCTGCGCGATGATCTCCACGCCTTCCTGCGCAATATCGGCTTTGAAGCACTCGCGCGAAGCCGGTGGCAGGAAATCGTAGTGAAAGTGGGTATCGATGAGCCGCATCATTTTTCCGTTGGTGGCTGGTTTTCGTCGGCCGGACCGCCGATTCGCGGGGCCAGCGGGGTTTCCTCGAACCCGAGCAGACGGCGAATGACCTTTCCGGCCAGCATCTGCCCCATGATTGGCGGTATGTAGCTCATGGTACCGAGGGTTTCCGCTTTGGTGCCGCTGCCCTTGTCCGCAATGCGCACAGGCTCTTCGGATGAGTACAGCACTTCAAGACCGCGAATGCGTCGGCGGATACACACCTGACGGACGACCTTCGCCAGCGGACAGACCTTTGTCTTATTGATTTTTGAGAAGGTCAGCCGAGATGGGTCGAGCTTATTTCCGCCGCCCATAGCGGAAATGAGGTGGATGCGATTTTCCGCGCACCACTGCGCGATCTCAATTTTCCCGGTGACATCGTCGATAGCGTCGATGATGTAATCCGGACGCGGGAACTTCTCGAAGGTCTCTGACAGGTTTTCGCGTGTGAGAAAAATCTGGCGGGCATAGGTCGTACAATCCGGGTTGATATCGGCAACCATCGCCTCCATAACCTCGGCTTTGACCCGACCAATCGTGGAGACAAATGCCAGCGCCTGACGGTTGAGATTGCTCGGCTCCACGACATCGCCGTCAATCAAGATGAGGTTGCCCACGCCACCTCTCGCGAGAGCTTCGGCACAACTCGACCCCACGCCTCCGAGTCCGACAACCATGACGGTAGATTCAGCCAACGTTTCCAGCCCCTCCTCCCCTAGGAGAAGCTTCAGTCGTGCGAAACGTTCACTGGTCATAGTCACCTCTGGTCATAGCGGCCTCGATTCTTAAAAAACAAAAACTCCCCAGCCAACTGACTGGGGAGTAACTTTGTACCCCGTACGGGATTTGAACCCGTGTTACCGCCGTGAGAGGGCGGCGTCCTAGGCCGCTAGACGAACGGGGCTTAGAACTTTGCAGTTAGTGAATACATTCAACAATGAACTTCTTCACTGCTGGCCTACCAGGACTCGAACCTAGAATGACGGTACCAGAAACCGTAGTGTTGCCAATTACACCATAGGCCAATAAAGACTAGCGCTTTCACGCTGTCTTTGTACCCCGTACGGGATTTGAACCCGTGTTACCGCCGTGAGAGGGCGGCGTCCTAGGCCGCTAGACGAACGGGGCTTAGAACTGAATTCAACTCAACTGAGTGAGCGAATTCCGCTGGCCTACCAGGACTCGAACCTAGAATGACGGTACCAGAAACCGTAGTGTTGCCAATTACACCATAGGCCATCGCTGCTGAACGCAACGAGGAATAATATAGCCAATTCGCGCTAACAAGAGCAAATCACCTGGTCAAAGGCTCGTTTAAATTCGCGAGTTCCCCACAGTCCACCTCAGCAGTGCATATAACTAACGCAGTCCCAGATCGAAAGCCCATTCGATCGCAGCTCAAAGCCGATCCGCCCTTCAGGAGACACTTCGTGGTGAAGCGGCTGGCAAACAGCCGACACACACCAAAAAAACCAGACCTGAAAGGCAGGCACCATGACTTCCCCAACAACGACGGCAACAACCGCCCCCATCACGCTCGAGCTGGAGTTCTCCGACATCACGGAGCAAATGAACGGCACCATCGGCCGCGTCATCGGCACTGTCACTATCCGTCAGTTCGCGAAAATCATCTCGGCCCTCAACCTCGATGCCAACCCACGCGTGTCCCGCACCGGCCGCATCACCGATGCCATCATGGAAACCATCGACACCACGCCGGAGCTCTTCGCCTACAAGTCCAAGGGTGTGCTCCTGGCCTCCACTCAGTTCACCAGTGAAGACAATCTCTACCGCTTCACCTTCAGCAACCGTCGCATCGAAGGCATCCTCGACGGCGGCCACAACTCGCTGGCTATTGCGCTGTTCGTCCTGGGCAAGCTCACTCCACCGCCTAGCCGCAAAATCAAGACGTGGTCCGAAATGAAGGAGGTCTGGATGGAGCGCTCCGAGGAAATCGAGGAATTGCTTGCCGACGAAAGCCTCACCGAGCTCGATGCCAAGGTTCCGGTAGAGGTACTCGTTCCCGGTGCTCGGGACGAGGACACTGTGCAGGACTTCTCCGATGCTCTGCTCGATATCTGTGCCGCCCGCAACAACAATGCGGAGCTCAAGGCGGAAGCAAAGCTCAATCGCGCCGGCTACTTTGACGATCTGAAGCATGCTCTGCCACAGGGAATTAGCGACAACGTGCAGTGGCGCACCAACGATACTGGTCGACTAAAGGTGGGCGATATCATCGCTATGGCGTGGATTCCACTGTCCTGTATTGACCTGCCGAAGGATGCCGACGGCAAGCAGATTGAAGCACCGACCCCTACCAGCCTCTACTCCGGCAAGGCCAAGCTGCTTGACCGCTTCGAGGATGTCATGAGTTCCCCGGAGGTCACTAAGCCCAGCACTGAAAGTATCAATGAGCGCACCGAAGAGGTCGTTCTCTACAACGAGAAGGTCCGCAGTGCCTTGAACCTCACGCGTGACTTCATCGATATTTTCGAGCGCATCAACGCGGAGCTACCCGATCTCTACAACAAGAGTGGCGGCAAATTCGGCGGCATTGATGCTGTTGACAAGGCCAACAAGAAGAATCCGCGGACTGGCAAAACTCCACAGAAGTACTCGAAGTTCTACCGCCAGCCCATCGGCTACGCGATTCCGGACGGGTTCATCTACCCACTCGTGTACGCCTTTGCCGCACTGCTCAAGCGAAACGAGGACGGCACGGTCTACTGGGGAACCGACTGGCACGAGTTCTTCAACAACCACATGGGGTCGCTGGTCAAGGACTACCGCGAAACCTCCATGAACATGCTGAACCGCGACCCGCAGAAGGTGGGCAAGGAAGCGGGTTCTTACACGAACCTGCTTCGCTCAGCCCAGCTCGCACTCTTTACTGAGCAGCAGTAAAAGGAGTGACCTCGAGAGCCTTGCGCAGTCGGCTCAGGCTGCGGCTGCGGCCAAGCAGCTCCATGGACTCGAACAGCGGCGGCGATACCTGAGCACCAGTTACAGCCACGCGCACCGGGCCAAAGGCCTTGCGTGGCTTCAGCTCCAGGTCCTGGATGAGAGCCTTCTGAAGTGCAGCTTCGAGCTTCTCGGTGACGAAGTCCTCTTCGCTGAGCGGCTCCACAGCTGCAATGGTGGCCTCCAGGACAGCGACGGCGTCTTCCTTGAAGTTACGGCGTGCCGAGCGCTCATCGAAGGTGAACTCGTCCTCTTCCACAACCAGGAACTTCGAGAGGTCCCAGGCGTCGGAAAGCGTCTTCACACGAGTCTGCAGCAGCGTTGCCAGGAAAGCGAACTTATCCGCCGGGTAGTCGGACGGGAAGTCAAAGTGGCTTTCCAAATACGTGCGCAGACGCTGTTCGAAGTCCTTCGGATCGAGCATGCGGATGTGGTCGGCGTTGATAGCGTCGGCCTTCTTCTGGTCGAAGCGGGCCGGGTTGGACAGCACATCGTGGATATCGAAGGCCTTAACCATCTCGTCCATGGTGAAGATGTCCTGATCGCCGTCCATAGACCAACCCAGCAGAGCCAGGTAGTTCAACAGACCCTCGCGGATGAAACCGTTATCGCGGTGGATGAAGAGGTTGGACTGTGGGTCGCGCTTGGACAGCTTCTTATTGCCCTCGCCCATAACGAACGGCAGGTGACCGAACTCCGGGGTGAACTTGGCGACACCGATACGCTTCAGCGACTCGTAGAGAGCAATCTGGCGCGGGGTCGATGGCAGCAAATCCTCACCACGCAGGACGTGAGTAATCTCCATCAGAGCGTCATCCACCGGGTTAACCAGGGTGTAGAGCGGTTCACCGTTGGAGCGGGCAATAACGAAGTCCGGAACCAGGCCGGCCTTGAACTCGATACGACCGCGGACGAGGTCCTCGAAGACAATGTCCTCGTCTGGCATGCGCAAGCGAATCACCGGCTTGCGACCCTCTGCACGGAAGGCTTCCTTCTGCTCCTCGGTCAGGTTACGGTCGTAGTTGTCGTAGCCCAGCTTCGGGTCACGGCCGGCTGCCTTGTGGCGCTCCTCAACCTCTTCAGCGGTGGAAAAGGCCTCGTAAGCTTCACCAGCGTCAATGAGGCGCTGCAACACATCGGCGTAGATGTCCTTGCGCTGCGACTGGCGGTACGGGCCGTGCGGGCCGCCGACGTCGATGCCCTCGTCCCAGTCAATACCGAGCCAATTCAGGGCCTCGATGATTGCCTGATAGGACTCTTCGGAGTCGCGAGCGGCATCGGTATCTTCGATGCGGAAGACCAGCTTGCCACCAGTGTGACGGGCATATGCCCAGTTGAACAGGGCGGTGCGGATGAGGCCAACGTGCGGGGTACCGGTTGGCGACGGGCAAAAGCGTACGCGAACATCTGACATGCTTTCCCACGATACCCGCCCTCCCACCTGCAGGCATGCATAGGGTTTTACATAGGGTTACAGAGTCCATTCCCCAGCCACTTCGCCGGCGTATCCAGCGGCGCGCAGCCGCTCAACCCAGCTGCGCAGTGGCGCCTCACCGGTGCCCGGCGCGCCGCGGCCTGGGAAATCGGCAATCTGGACGTGCGCCGGCAGACTCACTCTTCCGGTCTCCACATCAGCGAGCCAAGCATCCACATCGATGCCATTGGCCGCAAAATGGTAAAAGTCCGCGAGCACGCCAGCACCAGTCTGTTGCGCTAACTCCTCGGCCTGCCAGGGATCTGTAATGGGGTAATCGTCCATCCCGGACAGCGGCTCAATCAACGCGCGAACGCCGCTGAGCTCCAGCTGTGCAGTAATCTCGGTCAGCCTTTGCAACTGCAAGTCCGTTAGCTCCCCCGAGCGCCCCAGCAGCACGTTAGAGCATTTCAGCCCCGTGGCTCGCGCGATCTGGCTAACTGCCTCCAGGTGCCCCGTGGGCAGCCCGTCTGTATCGAGCACTCCTCTCTGCCCCGTTGCCATGTCCCCTCCCCACAGGTTCATGGCATAAAGACCAAGGCTGTCGTCAAAGAGGTTACAAAAAGCGGAAACCTCATCGGGTGCGGGCACTGCGAGGTCAAATGGCCACCAGAATTCCACGGCCGCGTAGCCGTCGTCACGCGCGGCGTTGACGGCGTCGTGCGGGGACATGTGTGCGTAGACCGTAGAACAGTTAATAATGGTGCTCATGACCAAAACGGTAGTAGTAACTGGTGGCGGCGCGGGCATTGGTCGCGAAATTGCTCTGACTTTCGCCGCCGATGGCTGGCACGTGCATATCTGCGGCAGGCGTATCGACGCGCTCGAGACTGTTGCCGCCGAAGCGGACAACATCACCTACTCCAGGTGTGACATCACCGACCCAGAGCAGGTCCGTGCGATGTTTGAGAACGCGCAGGTGGCTACGGGAACCATCGATGTTGCGGTGCTCAATGCGGGGCTGCCCGGCACGCCCGCGGAGTTTGGAGAGACCGACATTGAAGACTTCCGGGCGGTCATCGATACGAATGTGGTCGGCTCGTACCTGTGTGCACGCGAGGCTTTTTCGCGGATGAAGGCGGGGTGCGAGAGGAAGACAGGGCAAGCGGGCGGCCGAATCCTGGTCAATTGTTCTATCGCGGCGCAGGTGCCGAGAGCGCACACGGCGGCGTACGCGACGTCGAAAAGCGCGCTTGCCGGAATGACCCACGTGCTTGCCCTCGACGGACGCGAATACGGCATTACGGCAACGCGCATTGATATTGGCAATGCGCAGACTGACCTGTTGGGGACGTTCACAGGCAGCGAGCCGGTGTTCGATGCCAAGCAGGCTGCGGAAACTTTCCTCTACGCCGCGAATCTGCCGGCAGGTGCCGTCATCGATCAGCTTACGATTACCGCTGCGGGTATGCCCTTTTTGGGCAGGGGTTAGCCTGCCCCTTAAACTGGAGCACAACTGGGTTTAGATTGAGGAGGCGGGTTAGGGCTATGTCCATGGAAAACCACCCCTCTCTGGGCGGCGGAAACGAGGAAGAGCAGCAGGAAAAGTCTCACCCGTCGAACGAGCCTGCAGCGACTCCGAAGCGTTCGACGCGCTGGGACACGTCCCGCCCAACCACCGCTCCTGATTTTTTGCTCTCCCGTGCGCACGGCTCCATCCGCACGCAAGGTATTGAAGAGCAGATTTCCGACCCCTGGCTCGCAGCCGAGGGACTGCACTCGGGCATTCACAAAATGGTGGTCGGCGCCCTGCCCTTCGACTTGGACAAGCCCGCCGCCCTGACCGTTCCCCGGGAAGTCATCCGCTCCTCGCAGCCGCTGGAGCCACCCGCGCACTACCGCTGGAACGCACCCAAGCCTCACGCCAGCATCGTCGCTTACGATCCCCCGCTCGATGAGCACGCTGAGCGCATCGCCGCAGCAATCCGCACCATCGAGTACTCGGCGCTGGAAAAGGTCGTGCTCGCGCGCGCTGTGGAACTCGAAATCGATCCCCCGATTGACCCGCTCCTACTCGCATCGCGGCTTATCGACGGATCCCCCAACCGCGATGGCTTTGTCGTGGATCTCTCTCCCGCCGGTTCCGATTATGAGGGCAAGTTGCTCATCGGTTCCTCCCCGGAGATGCTGGTCCGCCGTACGGGTGACATCGTTGAGGCATTTCCCTTGGCCGGGTCGCTGCCGAGATCCCGGAATGAAGAGGTGGACCGGGCGTCGGCTCGTCGTTTAGCGGACTCGCGCAAGAACCTGGATGAACACGCCTTCGTTGTCGATGACATCGCCGACAACCTGGCGCCGCTGTGCAGTTCGCTGGATGTTCCGGACAGCCCCGAGCTGATGAGCACTGCCGAGATGTGGCACTTGGCCACGCATATCCGCGGTCGATTGAAGGATCCGTCGCTGTCCGCGCTGGATTTGGCACTGGTGGTGCACCCAACACCAGCCATTTGTGGCACGCCGACGGAATCCGCCTTCGGCGTCATTCAGGCCGTAGAGACTGACCGCGGCTTCTACTCCGGCGCTGTCGGCTGGTGCGATGAGAATGGCGATGGTGAGTTCGTGGTCTCCATTCGCTGTGCCGAAATCGACACTGAGGGGTCCGTGGCACGACTATGGGCCGGAGGCGGCATTGTGTCGCACTCCGACCCAGAAGAAGAAGTCACGGAGACCAGCGCCAAGATGGGCACTGTACTCCGCGCTTTTGGAGTTAAGGGCGCTTAAGCCAGGGCGCATAGGCCCTAGCAGCTTAAGCCCTGGCAGCTTAAGCCCGCTCCACAGGGTTGGCCAGCTTGCCGATACCCGGGATCTCAATCTCGATGCGGTCACCCGGGAACATCGCAGCGGTACCGGCCGGGGAGCCGGTGCAGATGACATCACCCGGCAGCAGCGTAATCGAGGCAGTGATGAACTCGATAATCTCCGGGATGGACATAATCATCTGGTTGGAGTTGGAATCCTGCTTGGTCTCGGTAACACCCTCGTGAGTCAGGTGCGCCTTGATCGGCAGCTCGTTGTAGTCCAGCTCCGTCTGGATCCACGGACCAAGCGGGCAGAAGGTATCGATGCCCTTTGCGCGCGCCCACTGACCATCGGCAAACTGCAGGTCACGGGAAGAAACATCATTGACGATGGTGTATCCGAAGATCACATCGTGAGCGTTTTCCTTCTTGACGTTCTTGCACGGCTTACCAATAACCAGTGCCAGCTCGCCCTCAAACTCGACGTTGGTGGCGAAATCCGGAATGCGAATCGGCGCTTCCGGGCCAATGACGGCCGTCGGCGGCTTAATGAACATCGTCGGCGGCAGCGATTCTGCCGACTTCTTGAACACCTCGGCGACGTGGTCAGCGTAGTTACGACCAATAGCGATGACCTTCGACGGCAGCATTGGGGCGAGCAGACGTACGTCGGCAAGCGGCCAGGAACGGCCAGTCTTATTCAGCTGACCGAAAGGGTGCCCTTCGATTTCGTGCAAAGTAACTTCACTGCCTTCGCCCTCAACGAGCGCGAAGCACATGCCCTCTGGGTGGGCGATTCGAGCAATACGCATAAAAATAGGGTACACGTCACATTGCGATAATTATGCAACGACCCCCACTCTCTATACTCTGCGCTCTAAACTCCGCGGGATTCCTGCGCAAGCCACACCAGCGCACAGGCCAACGCATCGTTGAACGCGTGATGGGCCTTAAAACGGGGAATGCCGTACTTGTCGCACAGTGACCACAACCGCAGCTCATCACGGACCGGCTCACGGTTGGCCCGCAGAATCGCGTCGTACTCACGTGTCATAGTGTCCGCCACCGGCACATCAAAACGCGCATCGAAGTACTTCCGGCACAACGGATCTAGGAAACCAACTTCCATCCGCGCGTAGTGCGCCAGCAGCTTCCGTCCCCGTAGAGCTTCTAACAGCTTGCCGACGGCCACCTCTGCCTCTACCCCGGTTGCGACCATGTCGTCGGTAAGCCCATGCACCGTCGCCGACTCGCCGACGCTCACCTCCTCGCGCTCTGGGCGAATGAGAAGGTGACCCGACTCTTCCAGCACGATGTCGCGGCCTTCGACGGCAACCCAACCGATGGAAAGCAACTGATCTTTGGAGGGATCCAGACCGGTGGTTTCCACATCGACCGCGAGCCAAGCATTGTCGCGGATAGGTGCGTCCAAGAGTTTCTTGCGGGGTTTGAAAAACTTCAACATTGCGCGCTCACGACATCGCCCGGATGGGATACTTCGCCCCGAGGCTCTGCTGCAACTTGCGGATAACACCAAACGCATCGCGCAGGTGCTCGCGTTCCAGGCTGGAGAGACGCTTCGGGTAGATGTGGTTATTCGGCTGCTCGCCAGCGTTGAACTGGGCCTGCTGGTGATGAAGCTGCACCGTGCACAGGAACTCGAACGCATCCGCCAGATCCTGCGCACCCTGACGGCTCACGCTTCCGGCACCCGCACTCGCCGCCAAGCGTTCACGCGTCGACAGCTGTGGCAGGCCGGCCGCCACAGTAAATAGACGCGCCATCTGCACCACAGCAGCAGTTCCCCCCTTTTTGATGTCCAGGGTCTCTGCGTGATCGCCGCCCTTTTCCAGCACTAGGCCCCGGAAGAAGCCGAGCGGCGGCTCCCGCCAGGCCGAGAGCTTGGCCAAGTGCGCGTGCAGGCGCTGCGACCCCTGGGCCAGCGGTAGGTAGGCCGCGCGCAATTCCTCTACCAGTTGCACATCGCCCGCTACCGCTCGCATGTCGAAGAAGGTCTGTGCATGTAACAGCGCCTCCGCCTCCGGTGCGGTAATCCACCCGTGGAACGTGCGCAGCCACTGCGACTTGGTCATCCTCCACGCAGGATTGCTGGCCATCATGTCCCCTGGACAGAGCGGATAACCGACTCGGTCGAGGTTGGTGCAAATCTCGTCGCTAAGCGCGGCGAAATAGTCAGCATGAGCGTCGGCGTCGTAGTCGTCGGCGAGAACAAGCGCATTGTCCTGATCGGACGCGAGCCCCATCTCCCCGCGCCCATGCGAACCCAGTACCGCAAAGGCGTAGCTGACTGGTGGCGGCCCAAGCTTTTCCTCCGCCAGCGCAACCAGGCGTCGGGTGACAGCATCGGCCACGGCAGTCAGCAGCTTGGCGACCTCCTCCCCCGAATCACCTCGGTCAATAAACCGGCCGACAATCCGCCGCGCGTTCTGAGCAATCTCCGCAATCTCCGAGATATCGCTCTTCCGCGCCAGCGTCGCCGTCGCGTACACGGGATCGGTGTGCAGACTGCGCAGCAGGTCACCAATGACAATCATGCCGACCACTCTCGTCCCGTCGTGCACCGGCAGATGATGGTAACCGCGCTCAGCCATCAGCAGCATGGCCTCAAAAACCAGCAGGTCGGGACTGATGGTTTCCGGGTTCCCGGTCATCACTTCGCTTACAAGCGTCGCCGCGGGCTTCGCCTCTGCCAGCACTCGACGACGGAGGTCACGGTCAGTGATGATGCCGACGAGCGGGCTCTGGTTGGCGCCTGCAGACTCCATTACGAGCAAACTGGAGACATTCCGCTCCGTCATAATCTGCGCCGCCTCTTGTACTGTCGCATCAGCACTGCAGGTCACCAGCGATGTTTCCATCAGATCCGCAACCCGTGTGCGCAATGACTCCGATGCCGCAGTACTCCGCAGCTTCGATGCCACTGCGCGAATGCGCGCGTTCTCACCGCCGTAATAGCGCCGGACCTCTACGAACTGCTCATTGAGCTGGTCAAAAACCTCCTTGGAGATCACTAGGAATACGCAGTCCTCCACTGCCGTCATCGTGTATAGCGAAGGGTCACTGCTCAGCAGCGTCGAATAGCCGAAATGATCTCCCACATCTCGCCTGTCCAACAGCGTGCCAGCTGGGTCAAAGAGATCCACCATGCCGGAGCGAATAATGAAACAGCTGTTGTTATCCGCACCCGCCCGGATAATCTCCGTTCCACGACGGGCATAGCGCATGGTCAAAAGCGGTGGGATAGTCGCGCGCTCTTCATCGTTGAGGTCCGAAAAGGGGCGAGTATGGCTGAGGAAGTCTGCGATTTCCGCAAGCTCGACGGTCATGGGGTCAATTATCCCCTATTTTTGCTCCCAATAGGACTGATTTGCGGGAATACTCGACCTTATGACCAATTCCACACACAGCGCTTCAACAAATTCCGAATGGCCGCTCGACGCCCACATCCTCGGCAGGATGGACAAGCTCGCGGCACTCGTCGCCACGCTTGACGACGACGCCTTCAATGCAACCCTCCCCATCCCAGCCATTAACTCCCTGGCCGTGCTGTTACGACATGTGACCGGATCCGCGAGGTACTGGCTCGAGCGCGTCTGCCTTGGGCGTGATTATGTCCGTGATCGCGATGGGGAGTTTTCTGCTCATTGCAGTGTTTCGGAAGGGCTGGAGATTTACCACCGTGACCGCGCGGCCATTGAATCCGCGCTGGTGGAGTTGCAAGGCGTGGACCGCGCTGGTGCTCCTGCTGTTATTCCTACCGATAAGGACCGTTGGTGGTGCGGCAGCATCGAAGGCGTGATTGTGCATGTCTTCCACGAGGCGGCTCAGCACCTGGGACATGCGGAGATTACGAGGGATGCGCTAGTGGCAGGACTGGGAGGGGATGATTCCGATAACGGCGCAGGAAGCTCATCCCCATACCCCCTTGACACCATCATCGATGTACTTCGCCAGGTCGGACATGCGTCGGACTTCATCGAGCACACCGCCGACGGTAAGACTCACATCACTACCGTCGATGGCAAAACTGTGATTGCCTAGCCCTCTCCCTCCCTATTTTTTACTGCGCTACTTCAAAGCAGCAGCAATGCGGTCGCCAACTTCAGTGGTCTTAATCGGGCCACTACCGCGAGTAGCCATGTCAGCTTCCACAGCAGCCTCGATGCGCTGAGCGTCTTCCTCACGACCCAGGTGGCGCAGCATCATGGCACCCGACAGAATGGCTGCGGTCGGGTCAGCGATCCCCTTGCCAGCAATGTCGGGAGCGGAGCCGTGAACGGGCTCAAACATGGACGGGTTGGTATTAGAGGCGTCAATGTTGCCGGACGCCGCCAGGCCGATACCGCCCGACACTGCACCAGCCTCATCAGTAATGATGTCGCCGAAGAGGTTGTCGGTGACGATGACGTCGAAACGCGAAGGATTAGTGACGAGGTAGATCGTCGCAGCGTCGATGTGCGAGTAATCGACATCTACCTCTGGGTATTCCTTAGCGACCTCATCGACCGTGCGCTGCCACATACCGCCACCGTGCACCAACACATTGGTCTTGTGGACAAGGGTCAGCTTCTTACGACGGGTCATAGCCAGCTCGAAGGCGTAGCGAACAACGCGCTCAGCACCGAAGCGGGTATTGACGGAGGTCTCGTTGGCAACCTCGTGTGGCGTGCCGACGCGAATCGCACCGCCGTTACCGGTGTAAGCACCTTCGGTTCCCTCGCGGACGACCACGAAATCAATTTCGCCCGGGTTCTTCAGCGGTGACTCGACACCCGGGAAGAGCTTGGAAGGACGCAGGTTGACGTGGTGATCCAGCGCGAAGCGCATCTTCAGCAACAGGCCGCGCTCGAGAACACCCGGAGGAACGTTCGCCGGGTCACCGATAGCACCGAGCAGAATAGCGTCGTGCTCACGCAGGGAGTCGAGATCGGCGTCGGTAAGCAGTTCGCCATTGCGCAAGTAGCGACGCGAGCCGAGGTCGTACTCGGTGGTGTCGAACTCGCCGATAGCAGCCTTGAGCACCTTCAGTGCCTCTGCCGTAACTTCCGTGCCGATGCCATCACCCGGGATGACGGCGATCTTCAGCTTTCCTGCCTCAGTCATTTTTTGAGATACCCTTCTCACTATATGGACACAAATGAGTGTAGCAGAACCTAGCGCTCACCCCCGTCACTGTCTGCGCGATTTTTACCATCTCCATCGTTTTCACAATCCACCCCGCCTACTGCTCTCTCCTTTTCCATATCCCGCCGCACCTTATCCACTAGGCCGCGGAGATTGTCATGCAATTTGCGACGTTTCTCATTGTGCTCAGCCAGCGCAGCGGTCTTCTTTTCAGTCTGCGAGGCAAAGGTGTAACGACCATGCCCAGTGTGCTCTTTTTCCGACTGCGCAAACGGCCCTTCATCACAAGAGAGGAACGTCCAAGCTTCGATCCCATCATCACCTCGAACAACTCGCCACATACCGGCAGTTTTGAGGTTGTGGTGCCTTCGACAGAGACAATGGAGATTATCTGTGTGCGTGACCCCTTCCTTTTGCCGCTCACCACCGGAAAGGCTGTGATCAAATTCCACAATATGGTCGATATCGCACTTTTCCGCGGGGACATCGCATCCAGGAAAACTACACACACCGTCACGGGCACGCACGAATGCACGCTGAGACTCGGAGGGCCGATACCCCTCAACCGCACTATCCCCCAGCACCCGCAATGTCGATACCCGCTTCAGCCAAGACTCGGCCACCAGCGAAGAAAGCCAACCAGCCCCAGCGAGCCACACTGGAGTGTTTTCCGGTTCGCCATCCTCCCCGGGAGAGAGCACTCGGAAGAGTTCCAGATTCACCTCCACCTCACAAGTACCGCGTAACGCATGCATGAAAGCTGCCGCGCGACTCACTTTCATCTTCTTAGCCACTGCGTCGATAATTGCAAGGGCTTCCACTGCATGATGCCGCTCGAGGACAGTAGTCAGTGTCGTAACTCCAGCGTCACCATGTTCATCAACTGCGACAAACTCCTTAGCCGTCATACGATCGCCAAAGTAGTCGAGAGCCGCAGCTTGAACCTCCCGTACCTCCTCCGACTCCGCGGGATTATCCGCCGACTCTCCATCCGCCTCGACCTGGTATGCCGCCGCATCAATTGCAGCACCTACGGTCGCCTCCACATTCCGGGCCAGGACCCTATCAGCCTGCAACCCAGCGACATCCACATCACGTGGCCGCACTTCCGGAGCACACTCACCAATCACTCGCTGCACCCGCGTTGCCATCGCACGCACGCCACGGAGCGCCTCCCCGTCGCGCCTAGGCTTAACGACGTCCACGAGACCCGACTCCACCGCGTCAACCTTGTCATCAGCCACAGGCCGGGTATGCTTACCAAGCATTGCTAAATGCCTCATCGACAAATGCCCGCGCTCCTGACACATTTCCGCTAGTTGCGGCATACGTCCAAGCATGTAGCCAATTTCCATATATTTGTTCACTTCGGCGCGTGAGATTCCAAGCACCACCGACCAATAAGCCAAATGAGCTTCGACATCGCCATCATCTGGTGGTGCGACCCGCTGAGCGATAACCATCTGCAGACGATTAATCTCGCGCATCACTTCAGCGAGCGAATGAGCCCTCACCTCATGGCTGAACCGAAATTCCCCACACGATTCCAACTCTGACATTGCACTGTCCCCTCCCTAACGAGGTCCCCTAACGAACAGTTCTTTATCAATTCGCCCACACCATATCCCCCACCCCGGATTCAAACCGCTGCGCACCCCAAAAATCTCCACATTATTCGAACACTATTTCGAACTAAAGCCGAAAGAAAATCCCGCCCTACGACGCAAACTTCGTCGTAAAGCGGGAACCGCACTAGAAACCTAGTCGACCGGCTTCATGGAACCGTTTTCGAGGAAACGACGGTGGAAGTCATAAGAAGTACCCAGGTCATGCGGAGTATGCAGGTACGGGGTGGCCCTCTCAGCACGCTCAACGTATTCGAGCAGCGCCTCCTTGTACATCGGGTGCGCACACTTCTCAATGACAACACGGGAACGCTGACGCGGCGCCAGCCCACGGAGGTCAGCCAGACCCTGCTCAGTGATGATGACCATCACGTCATGCTCAGTGTGGTCAACGTGAGAGACCATCGGCACGATTGCGGAAATGTCGCCATTCTTAGCCAGCGACGGGGACACGAACGTAGAGATGTAGGCGTTTCGGGTGAAGTCACCGGAACCGCCAATGCCGTTCATCATGCGGGAGCCAGCCACGTGAGTGGAGTTGACGTTGCCGTAGATGTCAGCCTCAATCATGCCGTTGGTGGTAATCAGCCCCATGCGGCGGACCAGACCCGGGTTATTGGAGATGTCCTGCGGCCGCAGAACGATCTTCTCGCGGTAGTCAGCAGCATTCTCGTTCATACGAGCTGCATATTCAGGAGACAGCGAGAATGCAGTACCGGAAGCCACGGTCAGCTTGCCAGCATCCATCAGGTCGACCATGCCGTCCTGGATAACCTCAGTGAAGGAGGTCAGGTTCTCATACTTGGAGTCGAGCAGACCTGCGAGAACGGCGTTCGGAATGTTACCGACACCCGACTGCATCGGCAGCAGGTTCTCCGGCAGACGACCGGCCTTGACCTCGCCATCGAGGAAGTCGAGCAGGTAGCCAGCAATAGCCTTGGAGTCATCGTCCAGCGGCTTGAACGGCGAGTTACGGTCCTCGGCGTTCGTCTCGACGACAGCGACAACCTTATCGACATCGATCTGAACATCCGGAGTGCCGATGCGGTCCCCCGGGTTCACAATCGGAATCTCCTTACGGTTCGGAGGCAGGCCGACACTGTAGATGTCGTGCATACCCTCGAGGTCCTCGGACTGCCAGGAGTTGACCTCAATAATGATCTTCTCTGCAGCATTGAGGTAAGAAATGCTGTTACCAACCGAAGAGGAAAGAATCAGGGAGCCATCGGCCTTAATGCGAACAGCTTCGACCACGGCAACATTGACCGGACCAAAGAAGCCCTGCTCAGTCATCGGGCCAGAGTGCGACAGGTGAATATCACTATAGAAGGCATCGCCTGCATTGATACGGTTACGCATTCCCGGGTCGGACTGGTACGGCATACGCCACTCAACACCATTGGCCTTCGCCAGCGCACCATCAAGTTCCGGAGCGGTAGACGCGCCGGTCAAGACCTTAATCTTGAACTCGTCGCCACGCTCGTGAGCGGCCTCCATGCGCTCAGCGAGAGCCGGCGGGACAACCTTCGGGTAGCCAGCACCGGTAAATCCGGCAAAGCCCACCATGTCTCCGTGGTTGATGAACTGCGCCGCCTCCTGCGCGGTCATCACCTTGGATTTGAGACCAGCATGGGCAATACGATCTGACATGAATTCACCTTTCTATATCCCCCAACGCGACTATCGGGGGTAGCACTTCGAACACCAAAGCACACCCCCAACCCTATCAACGAAGCGGTTAGCGCCTTTCATTCAGATGCCCGAAAGCGCCCCCATTTTAGGCACATTCCATACGCCACTAAAGCCGACTACAACACCGTTTTATGCCCTACGTCACAACCAGTCGACAATCAGCCATGCGACACATTTACAACCCCTCACATAGCCCAATTCATGCACTAGTTATTGATAATCATTTTCAGTACGCTAATCTTGTCGGGTGACTTCTACCGAATTTTCTGATAGCACCACCCAGACCACTCCCGTCACCGTCCTGTCCGGATTCCTGGGCGCCGGCAAGACCACCCTCCTCAACAACCTCCTGGCAAACTCACAGGGGCGCAAAATCGCGGTCATCGTCAACGACTTCTCGGAAGTCAACGTCGATGCCGCCCTCATCGAGCAGGGCACATATCTCGAGCGCGGCGAGGACCGTTTCATCGAAATGTCTAACGGCTGCATCTGCTGCACGCTGCGAGATGACCTCGTGGAAAACGTCGGCAAGCTCGCGCGCAGCGGCAAATTCGAACACATCGTCATCGAATCCACCGGCATCTCCGAGCCCATGCCAGTCGCCGCTACCTTCGAGTGGGAATTCGACGATGGCCGTCGCCTCGCCGACATCGCCCCCATCGACACGATGGTCACGCTCGTCGACGCCTCTACATTCCTCGACAGTCTCCGCCAGGGACGCGCACTGCCTGACGACGAACGCACGGTCGCTGACCTCCTTGTCGACCAGGTGGAATTCGCCGATCTCATCCTCATCACCAAATCCGACCTCGCCGGCGAAAAGCTCACCGGCGGCACCGAGGAAACAATCCGCGCCATGAACCCCCGCGCACGCATCGTCCGCGTGACTAACGGCGAAATCGCCACCTCTGCCATTCTCGACGCATCGCTTTACGACGAAGGTACCGCGGCCACTTTCCACGGATATGCAGAAGAACTTGCGAATCCCCACACGCCGGAGACTGAAGAATACGGCATTTCTTCGGTTGTTTTCCGAGGCAACCGCCCCTTCGACCGCGAACGACTGATTAAGGCTCTCCGCGGCACAAAGGGGCTCGTACGATCCAAGGGGCACTGCTGGATTTCCGACCGCCTCGAAGTCGCCCACGTGTGGAGTCAGGCGGGGCCGAACCTGAAAATCACCCCTGCCGTCATGTGGGCGCAGACCGATGTCCCACCATCCAATGAGGTCGTACTCATCGGTGTGAAATTTAACCCAGAGGCCACACTGCAGGCATTCGAGGATGCCATGCTGACTGACGAAGAAGTGCGGGAATTGCTGTAACAAAGCCCCTGGAAGAGCGCCGATAAACGACCCGCTGAAGCGATCAGAGTGTCATAAATCACTTCTCAACCTGCGGGTGTGGCAACACACTGTTAGCGCATGCTAGGTTAGGCGACAAAACTAAAGTCGAACAGTCTATCTAGGAGATGACATGTCTGATCGCATCGCACATGCCGGTTTGCGCGGCAAGGTAATGACCGCCGACGAGGCTGCACAGTTTATCAATCATGGTGATGCCCTCGGCATCTCTGGCTTCACCGGTGCTGGCTACCCGAAGGCCCTGCCGACTGCGCTGGCAAACCGTGGCAAGGAACTTCACGCCAAGGGTGAAGAGTTCGCTGTCGACATCTACACAGGCGCTTCCACTGCCCCAGACTGTGACGGCGTGATGGCAGAAGCTGACATCATTCGCTACCGCATGCCGTACCAGGGCGATCCGGCACTGCGTAAGTCCATCAACTCCGGCAAGGCGAAGTACCAGG
Source organism: Corynebacterium sp. HMSC077G07 (assembly GCF_001809225.1). Taxonomy (NCBI): domain Bacteria; kingdom Bacillati; phylum Actinomycetota; class Actinomycetes; order Mycobacteriales; family Corynebacteriaceae; genus Corynebacterium; species Corynebacterium sp. HMSC077G07. The sequence continues at coordinate 96,555 of NZ_KV796530.1, forward strand.
ACATCCACCTCTCCCACTCCGCGCTGTACATCGAGCAGGGCTTCCTGCCGATTGACGCCGCAATTGTTGAGGTCACTCGTATTACGGAAGATGGACACCTCGTTCCGTCGTCAAGCGTTGGCAACAACGTCGAGTGGATGGACAACGCTGACAAGATCATCATCGAGGTCAACTCGTGGCAGTCCGAGGAACTCGAGGGCATGCACGACATCTACCGCATTCAGCACCTGCCTAACCGCACGCCGGTGCCGATCAACGCCCCGGGTGACCGCATTGGTACCCCTTACATCGACATCAACCTGGACAAGGTTGTCGCAGTTGTCGAGACCAACGCGCCGGACCGCAACTCCCCGTTCAAGCCGTTGGATGAGACCTCGAAGGCTATTGCCGGCCATTTCCTCGACTTCCTCGAGGGCGAAGTTCGCGCGGGTCGCCTGGCTTACGACCAGTACATCATGCAGTCGGGCGTCGGTAACGTTCCGAACGCCGTGATGGCGGGTCTGTTGGACTCCAAGTTTGAGAACATCAAGGCCTACACCGAGGTTATTCAGGACGGCATGATCGACCTGATTGACGCAGGTAAGATGACCGTCGCTTCGGCTACCTCCTTCTCCCTGTCTCCGGAAGCGGCCGAGCGTATGAACAACGAGGCTGCTCGCTACCGCGAGAACATCATTCTGCGCCCGCAGCAGATTTCTAACCACCCGGAGGTTGTCCGTCGCGTCGGCCTAATCGCCACCAACGGCATGATTGAGGCCGACATCTACGGCAACGTCAACTCCACCCACATCAACGGCAGCCGCATGATGAACGGCATCGGTGGTTCCGGTGACTTCACCCGTAACGCCTTCGTTTCCTCGTTCATCTCGCCGTCGCTGGCGAAGGACGGTGCGATTTCGACTATCGTTCCGTTCGCTTCGCACATTGACCACACCGAGCACGACGCCATGGTCATCATCACCGAGCGTGGATTCGCTGACCTGCGTGGCCTGGCACCGCGTGACCGCGTGGCGAAGATGATTTCCGTTGCACACCCGGAGTACCAGCCACTGTTGGAGGAGTACTACGAGCGCGCGCTGAAGACCGCTCCGGGCATGTCTACCCCGCACGACCTGCGTACTGCCTTCGACTTCCACGTCAACATGATTGAGAAGGGCTCGATGAAGGGCTAGGCAGTAGGGCTACGGCTGCATAGATCAGCTGGGAAACAAAAATCCCCTCCATGCGGAGGGGATTTTTTCATGCAGTAGAAGCTGCGCTAGAGACTAGCTCTAAAACGCCTAGGCGCTCAGAACTAGTCCAGCTCGAGCTGCAGAGCGTGGGTAGCGGAGATCTCCTCGGTAATCTTTCCGACGAGCTCCTCCGGAACCTCCTTGGAAACGCGCAGCACCAGGATGGCAGTCTGATCTGCTTCCTGCGGAGACAGAGCAGCAGCCTCGATGTTGATGCCGGACTCACCCAGGGTGGTAGCAACGCGACCCAGAGCGCCCGGAACGTCGTTGTACAGCAGGAAGAGGTTACGGCCCTGAGCGCGCATGTCGATGCCGCGGCCATTGATACGGACAATCTTCTCGACGCGGTTCAGGCCAGTGAGAGCACCAACGACGGTAGCGGTGGAGCCATCAGCACCGATGACCTTGACCTCGAGTACGGAGCGGTGAGAGACGGACTCCGGCTCGGTCTCGACAGTGAAGGTCACACCACGCTCTTCTGCGATACGCGGAGCGTTGACGAAAGTGACCGGTTCTTCCACCATGAGAGAGAACAGTCCACGGATTGCTGCCATACCCAGAACGTTAACGTCCTCAGTGTGCAGCTCACCGCGAGCGGTGACCTCAACAGCAGCCGGAGCGCCCTCGAGCAGACCGCCAGCAACCAGACCCAGCTCACGAGCCAGCTCGAGCCACAGGGCCACCTCTTCGCCGACAGCGCCACCGGAAACGTTGACTGCATCCGGGACGAACTCGCCAGCCAGGGCCAGCAGCACGGACTTAGCGACATCGGTACCTGCACGGTCCTGCGCCTCGACGGTGGAGGCACCCAGGTGCGGAGCACAAACAGTTTCCGGCAGGCCAAACAGCGGGGAATCCGTGCACGGCTCGGTCGCGTACACGTCGAAGCCAGCACCGCGGATGTTGCCAGCCTTGATTGCGTCGGCAAGCGCCTGCTCGTCGACGAGACCGCCGCGGGCAGCGTTGATGATGATCTGGCCCTTCTTGGCCTTGCCCAGGAGCTCAGCATCGAACATGCCAGCGGTTTCCTTGGTCTTCGGCAGGTGGATGGTCACGAAATCAGCACGAGCCATCAGGTCTTCCAGCTCAACCAGCTCGACACCGAGCTGAGCAGCACGAGCCGGGTTCGCGTACGGATCGTACGCAATGATGTTGGTCTCGAAAGCAGCGAGACGCTGCGCAAACAGCTGGCCGATGTGACCGAAACCGACGATACCGACGGTCTTGCCGAAGATTTCGACACCCTTGAAGGAAGAGCGCTTCCACTCCCCCTCACGCAGGGACGCGTCCGCAGCCGGCAGCTGGCGAGCGGTGGCCAGCAGCAGTGCGATTGCGTGCTCACATGCAGAGTGAATATTAGAGGTCGGAGCGTTGACAACCATGACGCCGCGCTTGGTAGCGGTATCGATGTCGACGTTATCCAGGCCAACGCCGGCGCGACCGACGATCTTCAGATTCGGAGCAGCCTCGAGGACTTCCTGATCCACGGTGGTAGCGGAGCGGACGAGAAGTGCGTCAGCATCACCAACCGCAGCCAGGAGCTCAGCGCGGTTCGGGCCATCTACCCAACGGACCTCAACGGAATCCCCCAATGCGTCCACAGTGGACTGTGCCAGCTTGTCGGCGATGAGGACAACGGGGCGAGCGTTCTGGCTCACAAGCATCTCCTGGTTTGTCTCGAAAAGTTTATGCAGTATGTGCGGTGTCACTTAAGAAAACTACTAAAGCGTGCACGCGCATTACGTCTCATCATAAACTCTGGGGGTGAGACACGGGGGGACTTACCTAAGCAAAACGGCGCTTACTACCCTTTGTTTAGGGAGTAAGCGCCGTTGCCCCCGACATTCAAGTCGGCAAATATTTCGCGTTATATTTTTATTTCTGCTGGTCTATAACCTACTGGTACGTAACCAACCACGGACGCGGCTCGATGTTCATGGTCTCCTCAGGAGTAAACATCGGCTGATCCTCGTCGATGAAGTTCTTCCACGCCTCGAAAATCTCCGGCTGCAAATCCTGCAGCATGACGTTCCAGGTCTCAAACTTCTCCTGCGCGGTGCCATGGCCGTCGGCATGCAGAACGAATGCGAGCTCCGGGTGCGACAGATCCAGCGTCTCACGGTCGCGAATCATCTGTAGCTGGAACTGGTGCAGCATCAGCATCTTCTGCGGAAGGTTGTTCTTACGAGTCAGCTCAGCCAGCCAATCAGCAACGCGGTTGACTTCTTCAGCCTTAACGTGACCAACCTGGGTCGCCGGAACCTGCCCCGGTTCCATCTTCCACTCCGGGTCCAGCGCCAGACCGACGTTTGGCATCTTCAGCAGTTCTTCGTAGAACTTGGCCTGGTCCAGGAAGTCTGCACTACCCGGCTGCAGGTCGATGATGACGTAGCCGCCGGCCTTGGTCATGGCCTCGACGTACGGCTTCAGAGTCTCAACCGGAGCTGGCTCGGAGTAGTCACCGCGTGGACCCGGGTCAGCCTGCGCGACCGAAGCGATAATCTCGAAGGCCGGCAGTACCGGGTCATCAGCGAACTTCTCGTACTGCTTCACGTAGTCCTTCGCACGTGCGACGGCATCCTCCGGATCATCCTCACCCATCACACCCAATGGAGCGACACCAGGGTGACCATACGTTGCAATCAGATGACGACCGGGGAACAGCAGTGTGCCTCCACCTGGCAGCTCCTTGACCTTGTCATCTTTGGCAAGCTCGATGGACTGATCAAACTTGTCCTTATCGCCGAAAACCTTACCCAGAGCAATCAGGGACTCGCCGTCGCGAGCAGCGGAAATCGACTCAGAGGTAGCACGCGCGTCGCCCACCGGCAACCAACTGACCTTCAGGCCAGCGGCGCGGGCCGTAGCAATGGAGGCCAAACCGGTACCCGGTGCGGCCAGTGCCAATGTGTCCTTGACCTCCTTCGGAGATCCCTTCGGCAGGGTGACGCTCTCCTGTCCCTTGTCGTCCTGCCCATCGCTGGCGCGATCCTGAGCCTCTTGGTTGGCTGCCCCATCCTTCGTTGCATCGCCCTCGACGACAGTTGGCTTCTCCGGATCCATCTCAACGACAGCGCGAGTCGGCTTCGACTCCGTCTCCTTGAGAACCTTAAACTCGGTACCGACGAGCTCCTTAAGGCCATCGGTCGTACCCGGATCCGCAATGATCTGACGGCCCTCTTCGCCAGTCAGGTCAACTGCCCCCACAGTAAGGACTGTCTTTGCGCCCAGGCGGTCAATCTCTTTTTCCACATCGGCGATATCGGCGCCAGTATCACGGCCACGAGCATCCTTCTTCGGGCTCTTGGCAGTAGTGTCATCTTCCGCATCTTCGGCAGAACCAGCCACTAGCATCGGCAGACCAGCAGCAACCGCGATGCCTGCCGCCCTACGCTGCTCAGCAGAGCCAGCCGAGGAAACGACAACCGCTTCCGAACTGTCGATCAGACTTTCCGACGCTGCGATGTCGTCGCTAAGCACCGTCGATTCAGCGTCCACCTTCTTCGTGGAAACAGCGCTGTCGGAATTTCCACACGCGACCAAGGCGCTTGACCCCAACGCCAGGCTGACCGTCAGGGCAACGGTTGCCGTCACGCGCCGCGTCATTGCGGATACTCGCACATTTACCTCCGTGAAATGATTTGATTTCAACGATTAGACTATCGAACGTCTTTGTTGAGGGAGACCTTTCAACCCAGATTAGAACCCCGGATAGGACTGGGGCTACACCCGTTTGGCAGTAGTTGCTTTTGGCTCAGACGTTTATTCCACACGTCTACCCCACACGGTTCAGTGAAAGAATACTAGTGAGAGAGATACGAAAAGGGCCTCATCACGGCGGTGAAGCTCAGTGATGAAGCCCTACTTCGCGAACAAGCGAGGGATTCGCTTAAGCAACAAACTTAGGCAGTCTCAGCGCGAGCGTCGACCTTAACCCAGCTCATCAGGTCGCGCAGCTTGGAGCCGACCTCTTCAATCTGGTGGTTGTTGTAGGAAGCGCGCAGGTCCTCGAGCTCCTTGTTGCCGCCCTCGACGTTGGCAATCAGGCGCTTGGTGAAGGTGCCGTCCTGAATGTCAGACAGAATCTCGCGCATGTGCTGCTTGGTATCAGCGGTAATAACGCGCGGGCCAGACAGGTAGCCACCGAACTCAGCGGTGTCGGAGACCGAGTAGTTCATGTTGGCAATACCGCCCTCGAACATCAGGTCAACAATCAGCTTCAGCTCGTGCAGGCACTCGAAGTATGCCATCTCCGGCTCGTAGCCAGCTTCAACCAGAACTTCGAAACCGACCTTGACCAGTTCCTCGGTGCCGCCACAAAGAACAGCCTGCTCACCGAAGAGGTCAGTCACAGTCTCTGCCTCGAAGGTGGTCGGGATAACGCCAGCGCGGGCGCCACCGATAGCTGCAGCGTAGGACAGAGCCAGGTCGCGGCCCTCGCCCTTCGGATCCTGGTCAACAGCAATCAGGCACGGAACGCCCTTGCCATCGACAAACTGACGACGAACCAGGTGACCCGGGCCCTTCGGAGCAACCATACCGACGGTGATGTTGTCAGCCGGCTTGATGAGGTCGAAGTGGATGTTCAGACCGTGGCCGAAGAACAGCGCGTCGCCGTCCTTCAGGTTCGGCTCGATGTCCTCGCTGTAAACCTTTGCCTGGGTGGTGTCCGGAACCAGCACCATAATGACGTCTGCCCATGCAGCGGCATCTGCGTTGGACTTAACCTCGAAGCCAGCTTCCTGGGCTTTCACAGCGGACTTGGAACCTTCACGCAGACCGATAACAACCTCGACACCGGACTCGCGCAGGTTCTGAGCGTGAGCGTGGCCCTGGGAACCGTAGCCCAGGATTGCGACCTTACGTCCCTGGATGATGGACAGATCAGCATCGTCGTCGTACAGCAGTTCAATAGCCATTAAAATTAGCCTCTTTTCGAATCGGATTCGTTAAAAATTTTAGCGTTTAGTTGTTAGCGGGGCTGGAGCATCGGCTTCGGCCCACGTGCCATTGCGACGGTACCGGACTGAATGAGCTCACGGATACCAAACGGCTCGAGGACCTCCAGCAGGGCTACAAGCTTCGAGCGCTCACCCGTCGCCTCAATGATGACAGACTCTTGAGAGACGTCCACCACGCGAGCACGGAAGAGATTGGCAGCATCGACGACCTGCGGACGGTTGGTGTTGTCGCAGGAAACCTTCACCATTAGCAGTCCGCGCGACACCAAGGTCTCTGGGGGCTGGCGGACCACCTTCAGCACGGGCACTAGCTTGTTGAGCTGCTTAGTGATCTGTTCGATCGGCAGCGTCTCCGTCTCAACCACGACAGTGATGCGGTTGACTCCCTCGGTCTCAGTTTCACCCGAGGTAATCGACTGGATGCTGAAACCTCGGCGGGTGAACATGCCCGCAATGCGGACCAGAATACCCGGCTCATCGAGGGTCAACACGGATAGAGTGTGCAGTTCAGCCATTTTGGGACTCACTTCCTGTTGCTTCGGATCCCGATTAGCGGGTCTTCATGGACGGGTGGTTAGCGTCGGGCTGCTTCGCGGCGTCCTCGGAGTTGTCCACAACAGTGCCGTGGATGTCAGCCGGGGCCTCAGCTGCTGAATTCTCATCGTTGAACAGCGGGCGCAGACCGCGGGCGTATTCGACCTCATCATTGGACTTGCCAGCTGCCACCATCGGCCACACCTGAGCATCCTCACCGACAATGAAGTCAATAACCACCGGTCGGTCATTAATCTCGCGTGCCTTCTTAATCGCCGCCGCGACATCTTCCTTCTTGGTCACGCGGATCGCCACGCAGCCAAGCCCCTCGGAGAGCTGGACGAAGTCCGGCAGGTAGGAGTTGTCCTCCGGGCGCAGCTTGGTGTTGGAGTAGCGCTGATCGTAGAACAGCGTCTGCCACTGACGAACCATGCCCAGGTTACCGTTGTTAATCAAGGCAACCTTGATGGGGAAACCTTCCATTGCACAGGTGGTCAGCTCCTGATTGGTCATCTGGAAGCAACCGTCACCATCAATGGCCCAGACTTCCTTTTCTGGAGCAGCCGCCTTGGCACCCATCGCAGCCGGAATTGAGTAGCCCATCGTGCCGGCACCACCGGAGTTGAGCCAGGTGCGCGGGTGCTCGTACTGGACGAACTGCGCTGCCCACATCTGGTGCTGGCCGACGCCAGCGGCATAGATGGCCTCCGGGCCAACGATGTCGGACAGGGTCTGAATTACAAACTGCGGAGCGATTGCACCATCAGTGGGCTCTTCCCATCCAAGGGGGAACTCGTCGCGAAGACCGTCGAGAAGCTTCAGCCAGTCGGCAATCTGCGGGCGGCTAAGACCGAGCTTGGTGTAGGACTCGCTAAGTGCGGCAAGGACCTCACGGGCATCACCGACGATGGGAACGTCAACTTCGCGGAGCTTGCCAATCTCTGCCGGGTCAATGTCGGCGTGGATTACCTTCGCGTTCGGCGCGAAGGAATTCAGATCACCGGTAACACGGTCGTCGAAACGCGCGCCGATAGTGATGAGCAGGTCGGACTTCTGCAGAGCAGCGACGGCTGACACCTTGCCGTGCATGCCCGGCATACCCATGTGCAGCGGGTGCGAGTCCGGGAATGCGCCGCGAGCCATCAGCGTGGTCACGACCGGAACCCCAGTCTGCTCGGCGAACTCGACCAGCTCCTTGGAAGCATCGGCCTTAATGACGCCACCACCGATGTAGAGCACCGGACGCTTTGCCGCAGCAATCATCTCAGCGGCTTCGTCGATCTGTCGCTGGTGCGGGGTTGTCACCGGACGGTAGCCCGGCAGTTCAATCTCCGGTGGCCAGGTGAAGTCGATCATCGTGTTCTGGAGGTCCTTCGGGACATCGACCAGAACCGGACCTGGACGACCAGAAGAAGCCAGGTGGAATGCCTCAGCGAGCGCGCGCGGGATGTCCTCAGCTTCGGTGACCATGAAGTTGTGCTTCGTAATCGGCATGGTCACACCGCGGATGTCAGCCTCCTGGAAAGCGTCAGTACCCAGCAGCGGGCGACCGACCTGACCAGTGATAGCGACAACCGGAACGGAGTCCATCTGAGCATCCGCGAGCGGGGTCACCAGGTTAGTAGCACCCGGGCCGGAAGTCGCGATACAGACACCGACCTTGCCGGAAACCTGCGCGTAACCAGTGGCAGCGTGGCCAGCTCCCTGCTCGTGGCGCACGAGAACGTGGCGGAGCTTTTCCGAGTCATAAATCGGATCGTAGAGCGGAAGCACTGCACCACCGGGAATGCCGAAGGCTACCTCAACACCAAGCTCTTCAAGGGATCGGACTATGGCTTGTGCACCAGAAATTCGCTCGGGGGCGCTGGTGCGCGCCTTAGCCGCGAATTGGGCGGGCGATGGGGTGTGCTGCTCGTGCGCGTTCACGATTTCGCTCCTGGGTCATGGTGGGCAACTACTCAACTCACATTCACGCGAAGAAGCTACGAATGTGGCGTTAGCTACAACCATAACGTCCACATAGTGAGAAGTCAATCCCGCCAATTGGACGCCCTGCCCGTTTAACACCCCGAGCACCCACCCGATTCCAACGAGAACCCCACCCCTACTTTGGGAATTACCCTACCCAGAAACTTCCCGACCACGACGCCGGGGACACCCAAACCTGCACACCCAAGCCTGCACACCCGAGCCCTACACGCCCGAGCCCCGCAAGCCCCAAGTCCAAAGCTCGTCTTTATGCATAATTCTTTACCTTTAAACTCAGCGCACATTAAGGCGAACTACCTACAGTGGATGGCATGGAATTTTTGCAATACATGTTGTTACGGACATGGCAATGGGTGGCCAATAACGGCCTTGCCATCGCATGTCTGGCCATTCTGCTAATTCTTGTTCCCCGTATCCGACGTTTCGTTCTGGCAATTGCGGACGGAAACATCTCCTCTTCAGAGGAGCAGTCCAAGGGACGGCGCGCACTGATTGGCGCTGTGGTTTACATCGTCGAAGTCATTGCATACTTCGTCTTAATCATCGCGATTCTGTCGAAATTCGGAATCTCACTGACCGCCGCCGCTATCCCCGCGACGGTCGTTTCCGCCGCTGTTGGTTTTGGCGCACAGGGAGTCATCGCCGACTTCCTTGGCGGACTGTTCATCATTGCCGAGAAGCAGTACGGCATTGGCGACTGGGTTGAGTTCCACGCCCCTTCGGGGACCGTGCAGGGTGACGTCGTCAATATGACATTGCGCGCCACCACCATCCGAACCCTAAACGGCGAGGAAATCATCGTGCCGAACTCCGAGGCACGTATGTGTATCAACTACTCCTCACAGTGGTCCCGTGCTGTTGTTGAAGTTCCCGTACCGATGACCGCCGGTGGCTCCATTAAGGATTTGGAAGAGCGCACTGTCGCCGCCGCCAAGCGTGCAATCGCACTGGACTCCGTCAAGGATGCAGTTCTCTCCGAGATCAAGCTGCAGTCCTCCACGGAACTCAATCCGCCAACGGTTATGGGCCTGCCGTGGACCGTCACTATGCGCTTGATTGTCGATTGCAAACCGGGCGACCAATGGCTCATCGAGCGCGCCATCCGCGCCGCAGTCATCGACACTTGGTGGGATGACTACGGCGAGCGCGCCCAACAGACTCCGTTTGCCCCCGCCGAAGAAATCACCGGCCACGTCCGTGATGACACGATGATCGAACAGCTCAGGCAGGCCGATGCTAAGCAAGAGAAAAAACAACAGCTTGACGACGGCGACAGTGCTCCAACCGAAATTGTCGAAGCGGTAGCGAACACTACTGTCCAGCCGGATACCGCAAAAACCAAGCTGATGGAAACTCAGACCGTCGACAAGCAAGACGGGAACGAGCGATCCGACCTGCCGCATGCAGGTGCCAACCTCGATGATGCCCGACGCGAGCAGGAAGACAGCGGAAGCAACGATGTCATCCGCAAACTGGCTAGCCACCCTGACTGGAAGACACTCACGACGCGCCAGAAGGTTCGTCGAATCCTCTCCGCAGGTGGACGCGCTCGCGTTTCGACGATTGTGCTCTTGGTAGCCTTACTGATCCTCTTCATTTTGAACCTGATGACAGTCGAAACTGAGGACGGCCCATCTGGATGGTTGGCACCGAGCAGGTGGAGCGATCGGGTAACGACGCAGGAAGAGGACCCGGAAGAGTCGTCAGCTCCGCAGTCATCGAACCAGCCGACTAGCACTACACAGAGTGTGCAGCCCACCGAGACTTCGCAGCAGACTCAGACGCCACAGAATCAGCCGTCCGAGACTTCACAGCAGCCTCAGAGCACGCAGAACCGCGCACCTTCGACCGCCACCTCCACCGAGCCGGACTCTGACCAGAGCAACACCGACAACGAGAGCTCTGGCGGATCACAGTCGACAGACTCCACTAACAACGCGGAACCGAACTCCGCTGATACGCAATAACGCGCAACCGCCCACCGTGCATTGGCGAATCCGAACTACCCGCTACAATCAAAGGCCATGACTGACTCGACTCCACAGCCAAAAATTGCGACGCAGCGATTTCGCCCACAGAAGACGCATCTGTTCATCGTTGCGTTCATGCTCGTGCTGTGTGTAATTGCCACCGGTTTTGCCCCGTGGCTGGCCGTTACCTTCCTGGCACCGTTGATTTATACGCTTTGGATTTTCCGAGTACGCACCACTGTGGGACCACGCGGTATCACCGCGGTGTACCTATTGGCCAAGCGCCGCTCGGTGCCCTGGAGCGAATTTGCGGGCATCTTCTTCAACAAGGGCGGTCGCGCCTTTGCAGTGACCAAGTCCGATGAGCGCATCGCCCTGCCGGCCATCTCTTTTAATTCGCTACCGGAGTTGAAGGAAGCCACCGGCGGTCTGATTCCAGATCCGATTGCTTCGGCTCGCATGGCGGAAAATGACAAGGTCGAGGTTTTCGACCGCGATGGCTACTCGGTAATGAAGAAGGTCAGTGAGGTTGAGGCTGATGCCAAGGCTAAAGGTGACGCCTCTGCCGAGTAACATATAAGCAGTCCACAAAGCCCCTAAATCTCATTATGCGGACACCAGTGACCACGAAATGAGACATTAGGGGCTTTTTGTGATTAATATGGATAATTAATTACCTTGCACCCTATCTAGGAAGGGCAGCCCCCATGATTCCCCTTCGCTCTAAAGTCACCACTGCCGGCCGTAATGCTGCAGGTGCGCGTTCGCTATGGCGCGCAACTGGCATGACCGATAACGACTTCGGCAAGCCGATTATCGCAATTGCCAACTCTTACACTCAGTTCGTTCCGGGTCACGTGCACCTGAAGGACGTTGGCGACATCGTCGCAGAAGCTGTAACCGCAGCCGGTGGCGTCCCCCGTGAGTTCAACACCATTGCTGTCGACGACGGAATTGCGATGGGCCACGACGGCATGCTCTACTCGCTGCCGTCCCGTGAGATTATTGCTGACTCTGTCGAGTACATGGTCAACGCTCACACCGCTGACGCATTGGTCTGTATTTCCAACTGTGACAAGATCACGCCGGGCATGCTCAATGCGGCTCTGCGTCTGAATATCCCGGTGGTCTTCGTTTCCGGCGGGCCGATGGAATCGGGATCGTCGATTGTTATCGATGGCGTCGTCAAGCCCGGCTCTGACCTCGTCTCGGCTATTTCTGCATCCGCGAACGACAAGGTCGATGACAAGAACCTGCTCGACATCGAGCGCTCGGCATGCCCGACCTGCGGATCGTGCTCGGGCATGTTCACTGCAAACTCGATGAACTGCCTGACCGAGGCCCTCGGCCTGTCCCTGCCGGGTAACGGTTCTACCCTGGCAACTCAGCAGGCGCGTCGCGATTTGTTCACGCGCGCCGGTGAACTGATTGTGGACCTGGCGAAGAGCTACTACCACGATGGTGACGAGTCCGTGCTGCCGCGCAACATCGCCAACCGCGACGCTTTTGTCAATGCAATGACGCTCGACGTTGCCATGGGTGGTTCCACCAACACCGTGCTGCATATTCTCGCTGCCGCCCAGGAGGGCGAGATCGACTTCGACCTCTCCGACATCGACGCGATTTCCCGCCGCGTGCCTTGTCTGTCCAAGGTGGCACCGAACTCGGACTACTACATGGAGGACGTCCACCGCGCCGGTGGTATTCCAGCCATCCTCGGCGAACTGCGCCGCGCGGGCCTGCTGCAAATGAATGTCCGCTCCGTTCACTCCCCATCTCTGGAGGAGCACCTGGACAACTGGGATATCCGCGGCGGCAAGGCCACTGACGAAGCGATTGAACTGTTCCACGCAGCCCCTGGCGGCGTGCGCACCACCGAGCCGTTCTCCACATCCAACCGCTGGGAGAGCCTGGATACGGACTCCGAAAATGGCTGCATCCGCGACTTCGACCACGCCTACACGAAGGAAGGCGGTCTGTGTGTCCTGCGCGGCAACATCGCCGAGGACGGCGCTATCCTGAAGACCGCCGGTATCGGCGAGGATCAGTTCCACTTCGAGGGCACCGCTCGCGTCGTAGAAAGCCAGGAAGAGGCTGTCTCGGTCATCTTGAACCGCACCTTGCAGCCGGGCGAAGTTCTCTTTGTCATCTACGAGGGTCCTTCCGGCGGCCCGGGCATGCAGGAGATGCTGCACCCGACCGCATTCATCAAGGGCGCTGGCCTGGGTAAGGTCTGTGCGCTGGTCACCGATGGTCGCTTCTCCGGCGGTTCCTCCGGACTGTCTATCGGCCACGTTTCCCCGGAGGCCGCTGCCGGCGGCGCAATCGGTCTCGTCCGCAACGGCGACCCGGTGTACATCGATGTCGCTGAACGACGCCTTGAGATTCAGGTGTCCGACGAGGAGCTGGCCGCTCGCCGCGATGAGGAGCTCAAGCGCGATAAGCCTTTTACTCCGCACAAGCCGCGTCCGCGCAAGGTCTCCAAGGCGCTGCGCGCATACGCCAAGATGGCGTCCAGTGCGGATAAGGGCGCGGTCCGCATTGTCGACTAGCTAGATCAAACCCGCTTAAAGGCCTGTGCTTACCGCACGGGCCTTAGGCGTTTCTAGAGTGGCTTTGCGCCCAGTCTTCTGCGTGGGCTTCACCAAATCCCGGTACTCGACGTCGGCAATCCCCTCAGCGACGTCCTCGGTGTGTGCATATTTGCCGCCCTCGGTAATGGCCGCCATTACATATCCGGGGCCAAAAACAACGGAAGAGTGCCACGAACGCCGGTTGGACCAGCCCATTTTCGCGCCTTCAGAGCCGGGCAGCCCGGCAAGACCAAAATTCTGTCGATAGCCATCGGCAGCAATCGGCGACCAGTGTCGCATCGCCTCGAGCACCTCAGAATTAGGATGCTTCAGACGAAGCTGGGAAATAAAAGACACCACATCTTCCGCGGTGGTCCTCGATACTCCCCACTTTTCTCCGCCGGAAGTGTTGAACAGGCCGTACTCGGTCGCAATGGAATCGACCGATTCCGGGTACTTCCGGTAAAAGTCGGCGGCCAAATCGTCGTCGGAACGCGAAATCATCTTTTCGACGCGCTCGGCATCGTCGGCAGTGCCGTGTTCGAGCACATACTGACCAATATACAACTTAATCAGGGATAGCGCCGGCAGCGGGCGTTGCGATGCCTGGCTGCTGTACCCCACGCCCACCGGCTCGTAGCTCACCGCCATTTGCGTGCGCGGGTCAGTCTCAATCAACCCTCCGGCGTTGAGGTTCATGCGCGGCAGACTCACCTCATGAGTCGGCCAGACGCTTGCCGACGAGACGGAGGCTGCAACCTCATTGTGCTCGCCGGCAGCGGCTGTCGAAGGTGAGTGAATCGACGTTGTAGCGCCTATCGAAGACATGAAAAAGACCACCGCGAGGGTGGTCTTTAGTACGTGTCTCGACTTTGGCATAGGGGGCATTGTACCCCGGCCCTAACCGAGAACCTAGTTTAGGTCGCTCGACTGTTTGTGCAGCTGCGAGCCGCCTTAGCCAACAAACGGCAGCGTGCCGGTCGTCAGCCACCACAGGCCAATTGCTGCGGCGATGGACAGAATTCCGAAGATCCACGACGATGCCAGTGGTCGACGAGCCCAGCCGCGTCCGAAGTCGATGCCGATACGGCCCGGGCCGGTGAACTGCAAGCCAAGCGCCATGGCGGTCATCAACAGCTGTAGTTGGAGGTTACTGGAATCCTGGCCAACGATATTCACACCATTGGCAGAGGTAGCCACATCAAACATGCTGAGGTAGGCGGACAATGCCAGCGCCAACGCCGCGGCCAGCGGTGTCGCGAGCCCCAAGATAAGCAGGGCACCCGCGATAAGCTGAACCGTTGGGATGGCAGTGGCCATTACAGGGCCGAGGGCAAAGTTGTTCTGGCTAAACTGTGTCTCCAGCGCAGTGGTGCCACCGGAGTTGCCCCAGCCGAGCAGCGTTGTCAGACCATGGACCAGCAGTAGCGCACCCAATCCAAGACGCAGCAGCAGGAGGCCGAAGTCAGTGGTACCGCGACGGAACTCCGGTTCGTTGTCGTCGTAGAAGTCCGTGTCTTCATCGTCGTCAGCAGCGGCGGTGGTCGTAGCAGCAGTTGCCCCGGCGGCTCCTACGCCTGCTCCTGCAACACCAGCGGCGCCAGCTGCACCAGCGGTATCGCGAGACGCAGCCGGTTCAGCGAAATCCGATTCATCGAAATACTGAGTCTCAGCTGCGGAATTGCGTGAAGAGTCATAGGTCGGCTCCGCCTCATCGTCGAATACTGGCTGTGCTTCCGACTTTTTTGCAGTAGCTCCCGCTGCGGACGCTGCTGCCGCTTCAGAAGCCGAGAAGGCCTGCGTCGGCTGGCTGAGATCCTCGTCTGAATCAACGCGCTCACTACGAGCCGGCTGCTCAAAGATTTCGGTTGCCTCCGACTCCGGGGCCACCTCCGACTCTTTATCAGCCGTGGGCGCTGACTCAGTTTCAGCCTGCTCATCCCGCGGCGAAGGCTTACCGGCAGGGCTAATCACCTGAGGTGCCGTGCGGCCTGCAGCGGCGTAGGCGTCGTAGCGCTTCTTCGGCTCATCCTGAACTTCAGGCTCCGGTTCCGAGCTCGGCTCAACCTCTGTCTCTGCCACTGTCTCTGATGCAGCGGTAGGTTCCGGAGTCAGGTTTTCTTGGTCTGCCTCCGACTCCTCCGCTACGCGCTTTTCCGGCACACCCGGAAAAACCTGCGTTGCGGTGTTGTCGCTGTCATCACGGTTGGTTTCTTCGTTCATTGGCTCAGCGAGCTTGCGGTAGGTCGGGACGTCGAGATCGTCATCGAATCCGTCCTCCACATTCTCGAGGGCGCGGTCGTTCGGGTACTTCTCTGAGTCGCTCACATCGTCCACATTAAATCTACTGCCTCACTTTTGGTCGCAGGCGTGGCCGTGAAACGAGGCTGTATTGTGTATGCCTATGGGATTCCACCTCGTCCACACCAGCAGTGCACAGGCTCGCGCTCGCGGGCGGCGTCGTCGTGCTGCGCTCGCCGCTGGTGTCGTCGGGATGGTCTCTCTTTCCGGCTGCATGAGTGCCTCGAGCGCGCTTGAGTCACCGTTTACTGAAGACAAGTCGGAACCGACAGGCATTGCCATGCCGAAGTTTTCCTCCCCTGATTTGCCCTCTACCCCGGTCCCAACCACGGAAAGCAAAGCCAAAGACAAAGGTCCCTGCGACCTCGACGATGTCACTCTCGCGGCCTGCCTACCGCTTACCACCGCGCTAGCCTCAACCGGCCCTGGGGAGGCTCTCGTCGCCACCGACGACGGTGCACTCACCGTTGTCGCACCGGGTAAGACACCGCGTGAGGTCGCACGGCTCGGCGCCCCTGCAAAACAACTGCTGCCCAGTCCCTCGGTTGAAGAGGACCGTCAGGTCTTTGTTTTGCGTAACGACGACACCATTGCGCGCGTCACCCTCGTGGAGGGCAGCACCGCTGATGTGCGCGAACTTCCGGACCTCAGCGAGCCCGGCATTCTCGGAATCTATTTTGACCGAACTTCGGACACCCTGTCCCCGCGCAAATTGCTCGTGGGAGATCCAGGCATTGAGTTTCAGCAGTTCTGCCATGGTCCGGACGGAATGCCGCCGTTGGCAACCGCCATTCTCGACGGCACCCCACAGCTGGTTCAGCTCACCGGCCCTGTGATTAATCCCCTCGGCGGTGTGGACCTGAACGATTCCATCGGTGGATGCGCAGTGATGGGTGACCGCGTGGTCATTGCCATCCCAGACGCGCAGAAGGTCATCTCCATGCCGGTGGGTCCGAAGTCAAGTGGGCCCGACGCGGCGTGGGAGGTCAAGGGTTCCCCTGAAGTGCTTGTCGACGGCGACTTCGGCCACATCTCGTATGTAGCGGCTGTCGCAGCAAATCAGGGTATTGAAGTTTGGGGTGCCACGACCAACAAAACCGCCGGGGCACAACCGTCGGAGTCCGACGAGCGCGTCGTCAGACTGCCGAGCGATGGTGCCGCCGGCGGTTCCCCGGATTAGCTTTCAGGGAGGCTAGCTCAGCTTCTTCGCAATCAGCTGGTTGACCTGAGCCGGGTCTGCCTTGCCGCGGGTGGCCTTCATGACCTGCCCCACGATGGCACCGACGACCTTCTTGTTGCCAGCTCGGTACTTCTCGACGATGTCCGGGTTAGCAGCCAGTGCATCGTCGACGGCCTTCTCAATAGCACCGTCGTCGCGAACGACCTCCAGGCCACGGGCAGCAACGACCTCATCAACATCGCCCTCGCCTGCGAGCACGCCGTCAACGGCCTTACGGGCCAGCTTGTTGGTCAGCTTGCCCTCTTCAATCAGTGCAATCACACGTGCAACCTGTGCCGGGGTAATCGCGAGCTCAGCCAGCTCCACGCCTGCCTCGTTGGCCTTCTGCGCCAGGTAAGCGACCCACCAGGAACGAGCCTCAGCCGGGCCGGCACCAGCCTCAACGGTGTCGACAATCAGGTCGAGAGCGCCGGCGTTAACCAGGTCGCGCATTTCCTCGTCCTTCAGACCCCACTCTTCCTGAATACGGGCACGACGCACCCACGGCAGCTCCGGCAGAGTTGCGCGGATTTCCTCCACCCACTCACGCGGCGCAATCACAGGTGGCAGATCCGGGTCGTTGAAGTAGCGGTAATCCGACTGCGATTCCTTCGGGCGGCCCTTGGAGGTCGTGCCGTCGGTCTCCTGGTAGTGGCGGGTTTCCTGAACGATCTCCTCGCCATTAGTAATCGCAGCAGCCTGGCGCTGCATCTCGTAGCGAACAGCCTGTTCAACCGACTTCAGGGAGTTGATGTTCTTAGTCTCGGTACGAGTGCCGAACTCCTCCTGGCCGATTGGGCGCAGGGAAACGTTGGAGTCCACACGCATCGAGCCCTGGTCCATGCGGGCATCGGAGACACCGAGGGACTTCACCAGGTCACGCAGCGCAGAAACGTACGCACGAGCAACCTCTGGGGCACGCTCCCCTGCACCGAGAATTGGCTTAGTAACGATCTCAATCAGCGGAATACCTGCGCGGTTGCAGTCCACCAGCGAACGCGTGGCGCCGTGAATACGACCATCGGCACCGCCCAAGTGCGTCAGCTTGCCGGTGTCTTCTTCCATGTGAGCGCGCTCGATTTCGACACGGAACTCCGTGCCGTCGTCAAGCTGAACGTCAAGATATCCGTCGTAGGCGATTGGTTCGTCGTACTGCGAAATCTGGTAGTTCTTCGGCTGGTCCGGGTAGAAGTAGTTCTTGCGCGCGAAGCGGGAGGACTCAGCAATCTCGCAGTTCAGCGCCAGGCCAATCTTGATGGCCCACTCAACGCCCTGACGGTTAACCACAGGCAGCGCGCCAGGTAGGCCGAGGCTGCAGGGATCGACGTTGCTATTCGGCTCGGCACCAAAGTGCGCCGAGGAGGAGGAGAACATCTTGGTATTCGTCGAGAGCTCGACGTGAACCTCCATGCCCATTACCGGGTCAAAACGTTCGAGGACCTCATCAAAGTCCATCAAGTCATCAGCGTATGCAGCGGTCATGTTTGTAGAGTCTACTAGCGATGGCCCCGCAGGCGTGCCCTAGGGTATAAGTCGTGCCCGGAGTTAACGAACACCCACCGATTCCACCGACGTCAGCACGCGATACGCCAACGTTCCGCGACGCCGCTGACCGCCACCGCGCAGGCGCTACTTTCGACAACGACCTGCAGGAAAGCGCCGACGGAGCCACGGGCTACCACCGCGTGCGCCCCGGATATCCTCCAACCGTCATCGAAGCGCTTACCCGTCTCGCACCGCACCCACAGGTAGTCGCCGATATCGGCGCCGGCACTGGGAAGCTCACCGCCTCGCTTGCCGACGTCTACCGCGATGCCACCCTGCTGGCACTCGATCCCTCCACCGCGATGCGGCAAGCACTGATGCACAATGTGCCAGCGGCGGAATGCCTGGAAGGCACTGCGGAGCGCACGGGACTGGAGTCCAACAGCGTCGATGTAGCAACATGTGCGCAGACATGGCACTGGGTGGACCCGACAGCTGCAAGTAAAGAACTCACTCGGGTGCTACGCGCGGATAGCGTGGCTATGTTGGTGTGGAACACCTTGGATGTTTCCGTACCGTGGGTGCATCGGCTCAGCCGCATAATGCACGCCGGCGACGTGTTGCGTCCCGGCTTCTACCCCGAGGTTGGCCCGGAGCTGGAGCTAGTCGATGAGGTGCGTCTGGCCTGGGAGCAGACACTGACCATCGAGGACATCGTGCTGCTGGCACGAACCCGTTCCTATTGGCTTCGTTCCAAGCCCGCCACTCGCGCCAAGGTGGAGGCGAACTTGCATTGGTATCTCCACGAACACTTGGGGCACACATACGAAGAAGGCATCGCCCTTCCCTACCGGTGCGATGCCTTCTATTTTCGAGCTGCCTAAATTTTCGAGCTGCCTAGTCGCGCTAGTTACTTTTCTTTCTTCGGCTTAGGGTGAGCCACGCGCTTGAATGCATTCTTAGTCTGTCCGGCAAGCTTCTTCGGCGCAGTGGCTGTGGCCTCGCCTGGGAAGGAGTCCCTCGCGGTCTCGCGAGGATTGTCATCATCGGAGGCTTCCTCGATTTCGGAAAGTTTCTCCAGGCGCTCATTATCCTTTTCTACGATGCGCTCGGCGTCATCCTCGGTGAATTCAACATTATCGTCGCTGACCAGTTCCTCGACGATGTCGTCGCGGACGCTCTCCTGAAGATCGACGTTGGAAATGTTGGAGTTGGCCAAAGCGCGGTCGAGCTTCTTCTGATCGGCGGTGGTGAACTTCTTGTTCGGGTGCATCTTCCGGCGTGCGAGCTTACGGATACGGCCGCGACGCTTCGACTCCTCCATCAGCTTGTTACGTCCAGCCAGGTACGCACCACACAGAATCACGATAAGAGCGATACCGACGTAGCCAAGGGCCGGGTAGATGGAGCCAACCAGGGCCTTGAACCCAAAGAAACTTAGGCCAAAACCAATCAGCACCGTCACGATGAATACCAGGCGGAAACGCTGCGGGGTATTGCGTGTTAGGCGGCGGCCCAACGCGTAGAACATGCCAATGGCCGTGTTGAAAATCATGGCGTAGATGATGATTGCCATCACGGTACCCAGGACCGGGTGGATGTCATTGACGATTGCCAGGGTCGGCATATCTTCGTGGCCAACATCCTTGACCTTGAAGAAGAGGGCAAAGGTCACCAGCGTCAGCAGACCTGCATAGATGCTCCCGCCCATGAGACCACCGATGCCAGCTTCACGCGGGTTCAGGTAGCTACCGCCGATGACAATCGACATCGATACGGCCACCATCACACAGAAACCGACATAGTTCAGGGCAGAAATAGACCAGTGTGGCAGCGATGTCGACAGTTCATTGGTGTACTGCGCGGCCTCCGACATCGACGTGTCGGTGGTGAACAAAGTGTAGATACCGGCTCCAAGCAGGAACACGATAATGAATGGAGTGATCATGCCAATCACGCGGCTGACCTTGTCGGCATCCAGCATGCCTACACCCAAAGTCAGGGCAACCATGATGACGGCGCCAATCCACACCTCAAGTCCGAACTGCTGGTTCAAGTTCGCACCGGCACCGGCGAACATGACGAAGCCGGTACAGAACAGCGTGATCATCACGGCGATATCCAAAATCTTCGAAACCCAACTGCGGGTGATTACGTCGAAGACCTCGGAGTGCTCATCAGCCTGCAAGTAGCTGGCAATTGACAGCACTGCCAGGCCACTGGCAATCATCACGACGGAGGCAAGTACCACGCCCCACAAGCCGTTAGTGCCAAATGCCACGAAGTACTGCATCATTTCCTGGCCGGATGCGAATCCGGCACCGACAGTTAGGCCGACAAAGGCCATCGCGATTGTTGTGGCTCTTTTCCACATAACGAGAAAATCCTAAATATAAGTCTATTTTTCAAAAACCGGAACCTTACAAAGCATACTGCCCGAGCTGGTGATTGATACACCAGCTCGGGCAGTATGCCTATTTTGTTACGAAGATGTGCCTAAATGTTTAGCAACGCGTGCTTAACCGACGCGTTTAACCAAACAGCGCAGCAGCTGCGCGGTAACGGCCATCCGGCACAACCTTCAACTCAGCAACCGCATCGTCGATGTCGATACGCTCGATGTTCTCACCGTGCAGAGCGACGATCTTGCCGAAGTCCCCCTCGTGTACTGCTCGGGTGGCGTGGACACCGTAGCGGGTAGCAAGCACGCGGTCGTACGCAGTCGGCGTACCGCCACGCTGAATGTGACCCAGCACCGTGGTGCGAACGTCGTACCCGGTGCGCTTCTTAATCTCCGCACCAATAACCTGACCAATGCCGTTGAAGGTTTGGTGGCCGAACTGGTCGACACCGCCCTCTTCGTACTCCATGGTGCCCGGCTTCGGGGTGGCGCCCTCAGCGACGACGATAATGCCGTACTTCTCACCCATCTGGAAACGGCGCTCCATCGACTTCACAATCTCGTTGATGTCGAATGGCTTTTCCGGAATGACAATGTGGTGAGCACCGCCGGCCATACCCGCATGCAAAGCGATCCAGCCCACGTGTCGACCCATGACCTCAACAATCATGACGCGCTGGTGGGATTCCGCAGTGGTGTGCAGACGGTCAACCGCGTCGGTGGCAACAGCCACAGCCGTGTCGAAACCGAAGGTGTAGTCCGTACCGTTGACGTCATTATCAATAGTCTTCGGAACACCGACGACCGGCACCCCATTGTCCGAAAGCCACTTGCCGGCCTTCAGCGTACCTTCGCCACCGATTGGGATCAGGGCATCGATGCCCGCATCAGAGAGATTTTCCTTGATGCGGTCGAGGTTAGACATGAGAATGTCCGGATGCACGCGGCCGGTGCCCAGCATCGTGCCGCCACGCAGCAGCATACGGTCAATCCGCTCATCGTCGTAAAGCTGGACCCTACGGTCTTCCATAAGACCAATCCAACCGTCCTCAAAACCGACGACGGTTGAGCCGTACTCGCTCGAGCTGGTACGGACAATTGCACGGATAACGGCATTCAGACCGGGACAATCTCCACCGGAGGTAAGGGTCGCAATTCGCATGATGCCCACCTTAGTCGCGTTAGTCAGTTCGTGCTTGACGGCCTTGGTCGAAACTACTTCTGCAGGTACTCCTGCCCTGGTAGCTCAGACGGTAGCTCCATCTTCGTCGTCACCTCCGACGCCGGCACAAGACCATATTCCTCGAGCGCCTTGCGCACGTACTCTGCGGCATCGACGTTCAGCGGAGACTCCGTCCACAATGCAATCGGCAGGTTAATAAAGCGGTTCTCCTTGACCGCCTCGAGATCCTTCGTTGCCGGATTCGTGCGCAAAACCTTGATTTTCTCTTCGAAGGTCTGACCTGGGTAGTCCACAAGCGCGATGAAGTCAGGATTCATCTCCGCGACATGCTCCCAGGAGGTCGTAGTCCAAGTGTCCTTAATCGACTCGGTCGCATTGATTGCACCGGCCTTTTCCAGGATGCCCTGCGGTGCGCCAAAGGAACCCGAGGTAATTGGTGCTTCACCGACAGAATCAAAGAGGAAGCCCACTGGCTTCTTATCTCCCTTTGGCGCGGCATCCAGGGCTTGCAGTCGGTTATCAATATCTGCAATAACCTTGTCGCCCTCACCGTCGTGTCCGGTCAAGGTAGCGATATTCTTCAAATCAATTTTGACAGCTTCCCACGGATCCACCAGACCACGAGTATGCCCCGGGTCGCCACTGCCTTCCTTGCCCGCCGAGGCTGCGTCACCAGTACGGCAAGATTCCGTCAGGGTGTAGGCACCGATACCGTGCTCGGAAAGCGATTCCGGGGTAATGCCCTTGTCTTCACTAAAGCCATAGCCCCAGCCCGCCAGCATCACATCCGGTTCGGCCGCAATGACCTGCTCCAGATTCGGGTATTCCTTCGCAACTTCTGGCTTCTGCGCAATTGCATCGCCATAAGCTGCGGTCAACACCGGCAGATGCGAGGCCATAGAGCTCACCGCTGTGATCTCATCCGCAGCACCGACAGCCAGCGCCAGCGAAGCAATATTGCCGTCATTAATCAGCAGCTTTTTAGCTACACCCGGGTAGCTGACTTCTTCACCGCAGTTGGTGAGGGTAAGGCCTGACGACGAGGCCTGCGTTCCCTCATCAGAGCCACAGGCGGCGGCTCCGAATGCCAGAGCAGCCACAGCGATACCAGCTGCTGAGGCACGAAGGGGACGTCGGAAAGCATGTGCGTTATTCAAGGGAGTACTCCTAGTTGATGGTGGCAGCATCCAGCTCGCTATCGATTGCGAGGTGGCGGCGGCCAGCGGGGGAATTGAGCTGACAGGATTCAACCTGAAAGATTTGGGCGACAAAGTCGCGGGTAAGCACTTCTGCGGGAATGCCGTCGGCCGCGATACCGCCGTCCGCGACCACGATGACGCGGTCGAAGTGGTTCATCACCAGGTCCAAGTCGTGGATCGCGGCAATGACACACGCTCCGCTGGAGCGGGCCAGACGGAGGACGGATTGTTGATGGCGCACGTCGAGGTGGTTAGTGGGCTCGTCGAGAAGCATGATTGGCGAGTCCTGGGCGATGGCACGCGCCAGACACACGCGACGACGTTGCCCACCCGAGAGTTGCCCACACAGGCGTTGCGCAACCGCTTCCAACCCCACGAGCTCCAGCGCACGGTCGACGTGGGAATTGTCCTCGGCGGTGTTGCCACCAAAAAGGCGCTGGTAGGGCAAGCGCCCCAGGGAGACAAAGTCGCGCACGCGCATTTCGGCGGGTGGAACCTCGTTTTGCGCGACGAAAGCCAGATCGCGGGCGCGGTGCTTCGAGCTGATTGAGCTCATCGATTTGCCGTTAATCTCGACCTCGCCCGTGGCCGGTTTCGTGATTCCACCGAGCGCACGCAGCAACGTGGATTTACCCGCGCCGTTAACACCAATGATGGCGGTCATGGGTTCTGCACCGAAGTTGAGGTTGACTCCGCTGACAATGGTGCGCCCAGCGATATCACAGCGCATATCTTTAGCGGCGAGTACAGATTTTGGTAGAGCGCTCATTTACTCAGCACCTCCGTAGCTGTAGTGCGAGCGGCTCATGAGGTAGAGGAAAAGTGGTGCGCCAACCAATCCCGTGACTACTCCCAGCGGCATTTCCTGGCTTCCGCCCACTACGCGCGCGATGATGTCCACCCAGATGAGAAACAGTCCACCCATGAGGGCAGCAACCGGTAGGACAACGCGGTGCGTGGCCCCTACCAAGATGCGGGTCAAGTGTGGAATCACCAGGCCGACAAACCCGATGCCGCCAGAGACCGCAACGAGCGTGCCAACGAGGACAGCCTGGAGCACAAATACCTGTGTGCGTAGCCGAGAAACATCAATACCTACGGCCGCTGCGGTGCTCTCACCAGTTGCCAGCGCATCCAGATGACGGGCTTTGACCAGGAAAAACAACAGTACTGCGATGAGGACAATGAGCGGGAAGAGCGTCTTCAGCCATGTCGCACCGGCAACAGAGCCCAGCATCCAAAACATCACGGACTGCGCGGCCCTCGGGTCTGGCCCAGCGAAGACCATGAAGCTACTCAGCGCGGAAAACGCAGCGGAGAGCACAACGCCGGAGAGCACCAAACGCAGCGGAGTCAGCCCACCGCCTGCAGTGGCGAAAGCACCGACCGCGAGGGTGGCCATTACTGCACCGAGGAGTGCACCGAATGTCAGCGGCGCGATGGGGCTACCGGAGAAAGCACCAAAGATAATCACCGCGGTCGCACCGGCACCGGCGCCGGCGGAAATACCTAGCAGATATGGGTCTGCCAACGGGTTACGGACCAATGTCTGCATAGCCACACCGGAGACAGCTAGCCCCGCCCCTACAATCGCTGCGAGAATACCCCGGGGAGCGCGGAGATTCCAGACGATGGTGTCCGAACTGGCGGGCACAGATTCATCGAGCTCAATGCCGAAGATGTGATGCGAAATGACCTGTGTCGTGGTGGACCAGGTGATATCCGCCGAGCCGAAGACCACCGCAGCGACCAGACTGACGGCAATGGCTATGACAATGACCAGCCCATAGATCCAAGGCATAAACCGCGGTGGGTTTTTAAATCTAACTCTCTCCATGTTTGCGTTCCTGCGTATGTATGAAACTCTCCCCGACACGACAACAACCGCCGCTCTCCCACTTCAGTGAGAAAACGACGGTTGCAGAAAACCGACTAAGGCTTATTGAGCGTCTTTATGCAATCGAGCCGCGAACCTTTTCGTAGGCAGCGCCGACCTTGTACAGACGATCGTCACCGTGGCGCGGAGCCATAATCTGCAGGCCTACCGGCAGGCCGGTGTCTTCAGCCAGGCCCGACGGCACGGACATGCCACACATGCCGGCCAGGTTGAGCGGCAGAGTACACAGGTCGAACATGTACATGCTCAGCGGGTCGTCAACCTTCTCGCCCAACTTAAACGCAGTGGTCGGAGTGGTCGGCGAGATCAGGACATCTACCTGTTCGAAGGCCCGCTCGAAGTCCTGCTGAATCAGGGTACGGACGCGCTGTGCCTGGATGTAGTAGGCATCGTAGTAACCGACCGATAGCGCGTAGGTACCAATGATGATGCGTCGCTTAACCTCATCGCCGAAACCAGCGGCACGGGTCATAGCCATGACCTCATCGGCCGAGTGCGAACCGTCATCACCAACACGCTGGCCGTAACGCATGCCGTCGAAACGAGCCAGGTTGGAGCTGACCTCACACGGCAGAATCAGGTAGTACGCGCTCAGTGCGTGGTCGAAGTTCGGGCAATCGACCTCGACCACCTCTGCGCCAGCTTCCTTAAGCTTGTCGACGGCCTCGTGGAAGCTGTCCAGTACGCCGGCCTGGTAACCCTCGGTGCGGTCGAACTGCTTGACGATGCCGACCTTAACCCCCGTGAGGTCACCGGTAGCACCTTCCTTGGCAGCAGCAACCACATCGGCAATCGGCTGCTCCGTGGAAGTCGAGTCATTCTCGTCGTGACCAGCAATGATTTCGTGCAGCAGCGCGGTGTCCAGAACGGTTCGCGCGGTCGGCCCACCCTGAT
Source organism: Corynebacterium sp. HMSC077G07 (assembly GCF_001809225.1). NCBI lineage: Bacteria > Bacillati > Actinomycetota > Actinomycetes > Mycobacteriales > Corynebacteriaceae > Corynebacterium > Corynebacterium sp. HMSC077G07. Next base: position 122,393 of record NZ_KV796530.1, read on the forward strand.
CCAACGAGGAGGCGCAAGCGACCAGGCCGTAGCGGGATACCGTGCCATAGGTCGGCTTCACGCCGACCGTTGCGGTCAGAGCTGCTGGCTGACGAATCGAGCCACCGGTGTCAGTACCGATAGCCAGCGGAGCCATACCGGAGGCCAGCGCCGCGGAAGAGCCACCACCGGAACCGCCTGCGGTGCGCTCAACATCCCACGGGTTGTGAGTCGGGCCGTAAGCGGAGTTTTCAGTCGACGAGCCCATGGCGAACTCATCCATGTTGGTCTTACCCAGAATTGGGATGCCAGCTGCACGCAGCTTGGCAGTAACCGTTGCGTCGTAAGGGCTCATGTAGCCCTCGAGCATCTTGGAAGCGCAGGTGGTCGGCGCATCGGTGGTAGTGAAGACATCCTTCAGCGCCAGCGGAACACCGGCCAGCGCGGAGGCCGGCTCCTCGCCAGCATCCAGCGACTCATCGACCTTGCGAGCTGCAGCCAGGGCCTCTTCGGCACCGACGTGCAGGAATGCGTGAATGTCCTCATCAATTGCCGCGATACGGTCGAGGAACGCCTGGGTGACCTCTACCGAGGTCAGCTCACGAGCGTGAATCTTCTGTGCGAGCTCAAAAGCGCTCAGCCCCAGAATCGGGTCCTCAGCAACAGCGGCATGCAGGTTCGGGTTAGCTGCAATCATTTCTTCCACGTACTCCTACTCGCCGAGAATCTGGGGAACTTCGAAGCGCTGGCGGTCCTGCGACGGCGCCTGGTCCAGCGCCTGCTCCGCAGTCAGCGTCGGCTTGACGACGTCCTCGCGCATCACACCGGACAGCGAAGAGGGGTGACTCATCGGTTCCACATCATCCGCAGCCACCTTTTGAACGGCCTGGACGTGGTTAATAATGCCGTCGATCTGACCGGCGAACTCGTCGAGTTCCGCGTCAGTCAGAGCCAGACGGGACAATCGCGCTAGGTGTGCGACCTCATCGCGTGAGATAGCTGGCACGCTAGTACCCCTTTCATTTCTTCGTACGAAGCTAGTGCACAGAAGTTTAGTTGAAACTGATTTTGAACCGCGCGAGCGGGCTGTACTTGCCAACAGTAGTCGTTGTCGCCAAGCAGTTGTCCGCAGGGTCTTACATTTCAAAGGTTTACCCTGTAGCCTAAATCACTACTTCTATAGTTACACCGCAAGAATCACTCTCAATTATTCGAAAGGTTGTACACACAGCCATGAGTTACCTCCTTCGCATCCAGCTTCCCGACGAACCAGGCGCACTTGGCTACGTCGCGGCTGCCCTGGGCGAAGTAGAGGGTGATATTCGCAGTGTCGATGTCGTAGATTACGGCGCTAATGGCGTTGTTGTCGACGACATCGTGGTTGACCTGCCCATGGGCCTGCTCCCAGACACACTGATTACGGCGGCTCAGTCCATTAGCGGAGTGGAAGTCGATTCAATTAGGCCTTTTTCCGGCTCGGTCGACCGCCGCGGACAGATTGCGCTGCTGGCCAAGTTCTCACAGCACACGAAGAATTTGGATCGTGCCCTCGGAGATGTCGTCGACGGCCTGCCTCAGACTATGACTGCCGGCTGGGCTATCGTCCTCGGCGAACAGAGCGATGGCCGGTGGGTACGTCGCGCTTCCTCTACCGCTGCTCCAGAGGATAACGGCCGGACTCTGCCGGAAGCCCCGATTGACTCGCCACGAAACCTGGATCCGGACGAAGAAACGTGGCTTCCGGAGGACTGGACGGTTATGGACTCCTCCATTGCCGCTACCCCAATGGGCAAGGGCCTCGTTCTCGTTATTGGCCGGCCCGGCGGGCCAGACTTCCTGCCAAGTGAGGTTGAGCACTTGGGACGTATTGGCACGATTGTCGGTGCGATTATCGACTAGCAGCGGCTAGTGGGCTGCTCCCTTCTGTGGGCTGCTCCCTT